>JALETK010000138.1 GCA_022781505.1 Clostridiales bacterium
GAGGTCTGCGTGGACAGCCTTGCCTCAGGCATGGCGGCGGTGCGCGGGGGAGCGGACCGGCTGGAGCTGTGCGGATGCCTGCTGGTGGGGGGACTGACCCCGGACGCGGCCCTGCTGGAGCAAATCCGGCAGCACACGGACATTCCCATCCGCTGCCTCATGCGGCCCCGGTTCGGGGATTTCCTGTATGCCCCGGAGGAAATCCGCCTGATGGCCGCCCAAATCCGCCGCCTGTCCCAGGCGGGGGCCGACGGCTTTGTCATTGGTTGCCTGACCCCGGAGGGAGACCTGGATGTGGAGCAGATGAAGGTTCTGATTGACGCCGCCGGGGGCAAGGGCCTGACTTTGCACAGGGCCATCGACGTGAGCCGGGACGGGCTGGAGACGGCCCGCAAGGCCGCGGCCCTGGGAATCGACACCATCTTGACCAGCGGCCAGGCCGCCGACTGCTGGACGGGCCGGGAATACCTGGGCCGCCTGCTGGCGGAGAAGCTCCCGGTCACCCTTATGGCAGGGGGCGGGGTGAACGCCCAGGTGATTGAAAAGCTCCGGGCCCTGTACCCCCTCACCACCTTCCACATGAGCGGAAAGACCACCCTCCAAAGCAACATGCGCTTCCGCCGGGAGGGGGTTCCCATGGGCCTGCCGGGCCTGGACGAGTTCTCCATCTGGCAGACCGACGAGGAAAAAGTCCGGGCTGCCGCTGCCGTTTTGGGGGAGGACAGGCCATGCTGAGTGAGGCTGCTGCCCAATACGCCCGGGAGCGCTGGGAGACGGCCCGGCCCGGCCTGGGGGCCCTGGGGGAGGCGTGTCAAAGGGAGCTGAACCGGCGGGCGGGAGACCTGCGGACGCTTCTGGAGCTGGCCCTGGGAACCCTCCCGGCCTCCGATGTGGCGGGGGTTCCCTTCCCGGTGCTGGAGGGGTATGCCAGCCACGCCCTGTTCCTCCGGGAGAACGTCCCCTTTGCCCAAAATGCCCCGGAGGAGATATTCCTTCACTACATTTTCTACCCCAGAATCAACTCCGAGGAGCTGGTGGACTGCCGGAGGTTCTTCTATGACCTGGCGGCTCCCGTGACAAAAGGGCTTCCGGAGGAGGAAGCGGCTTTGGCGGTAAACCGGTGGTGCGCCGCCCAGATGACCTATGCCGCCTCCGACGACAGAACCCTCGACCCGGTGGCAGCCTACTTCTCCGGCCTTGGCCGCTGCGGGGAGGAGTCCACCTTTGCCGTGACGGTGCTCCGGGCCGTGGGCATCCCCGCCCGGCAGATTTACGCCCCCTGGTGGAGCCATTGCGATGATAATCACGCCTGGGTGGAGGTATACGCGGCGGGGGACTGGCACTTTCTGGGAGCCTGCGAGCCGGAGCCGGTGCTGGATCGGGGCTGGTTCTCCCGGGCCTCCAGCCGGGCCATGGCCGTGGTCAGCCGAACCTTTTTTGATTATGGCGTTCGGGAGCCCCTGCTGGGACGGCGGGGAATCTGCCTTTTGTACAATCAGACCCGCCGGTACGCTGCCACCCAGCCCATGACCGTGACGGTCACGGACCGGGAGGGCGCCCCTCTTGCGGGGGTCTGGGTGCGGCTGTATGTGCTCAATATGGCCCGTCTGGCCCAAATCGCCGCCCTGAAGACCGATGCCCGGGGGCAGGTGACCTGGGAGACCGGAATTGGAAGCTGTCTGGTGGAGGCCCAGGCCGGGGAGCGGTTTGCCTGGAAGACTCTGGAGGGCCCGGGGGATTGCCGCCTGATTCCGGAAACCGTGACCCCCGCCCCTGGAACGTGGACGTGGGACTTCCGGGCTCCCCAGGCCAGCGGCAGAAATGACCGCCCTCTGACGGCTTCCCAGACCCTGGCCCGCAGGACAATGCTCCGGGAGGCCGCCCAAGCCAGAGCCCGGCGTGTGGCTGAGCGGCAACGCTGCAAAACCGGGGATGAAGCTCTGGATTGGATTTTGGAGGAGGCTGCGGGGAACGGGGAGGAATTGGAGAAGCTGAGTTCCGAATATGGGCAGGAGGCCCGAGCCCTTCTCCTGACTCTCACCCCCAAGGACTGGCGGGACGTCAAGACCCCGGTGCTGGCCGCCCATCTTCAGGCGGCCCGGGCCCTTCCCGGGCGGGAGGGGGGAAATTTTGCCCCCTGGGTTCAGTGCCCCAGAATCGGCCTGGAGACCTTGGGTAACTGGCGGGGGCCTCTTTCCCGGCTGCTGGCGGAAGACGCCGGGATTCCCCGGGAGCCCGGGGCCCTCTGGCAATGGATTGGGGCCCGGTTCCGGGAGGGGGACTGCCGCTGGCTTCCGGGGGCCTGGCTCCGGCCAGAGGCAGCCCTCCGGCTGGGCGCGGCGGATGAGACCGGGCGGCGGCTGCTGTTTGTGGCCATGCTCCGCACCATGGGCATTCCCGCCCGGCTGAGCCCGGTGGACGGGCAGCCCCAGTTTTGGGAGGCGGGGCGGTTTGTGACGGTGGGGGGAGAGCCCCTGGGAACCCTGACCGTGACCCTTCCGGAGCCCATGGCCTATGGCCAGAGCTGGAGCCTCAGCCGGTGGCGGCAGGGTTGGGAGCCTCTTTGCCTGGGGGAGGGCACCCAGTTTGTCCTGCCCCGGGGCACCTACTGCCTCATGACCGCCAACCGCCTGCCCAACGGAGACCAGCTGGCCCGGGGGGAGGTTTTCTCCTTGGAGGAGAGGCGGGAGGTGCGGCCCCTTCTGCGTCCGGCGGACCCCGGCCAAATGCTCAGCTGTTACCCTGTGCAGCCGCCGGTGGAGGCCGGGGGGCTTCAGCTCCAGCTGTACCTGGAGCCCGGCGCGGAGCCCACGGAGCATAGCCTCAATGAGCTTCTGGAAAACGAAGCTCAGGTTCGCGGGGCCATGAGCCGGGGCCTGAAGCTGGTGCTGGGGGCCTCCGGGGGGAACCCCACCCTGGAGCGGGTGCAGAGAACCTTCCCGGAAGCCGTCCAATGCCAGGTGGATTTGGGAAGCGAGGCCCTGGAGACCCTGGCAAGGGCCCTGTACGCCGAGCCCGGCGCCTGGCCTCTGACGGTTCTCACCGATGGCCGGACGGCCTATTACGGCCATACCGGCTACGCTGTTGGCTCCATCCCCCTGGCCCTGAAGCTGGCAAGCCTCCTCCTGGGGTGACCCTCGCTGAGCCTTAGGCGAGAAAGCCGATATGCAAGGACAAGGCCCCTTTTCACGCCGTAGGGAACGGCCTTGACCAGGCCTGTTGATTCGGGTTACAGATTGTCATACTTGACGTCAAGCAGCCCTGCAGCCCACTGGCGCGGTAGCGCCCAAAGGCTTCTCCCAGGGAGAAGCTGTCCGCCTGTGGCTGACGGATGAGGAACGGCGAAATGTTGCAACTGGAAGGCACCTGCGGGAATCAGCAAGGTGCTTTCCTCCACGGAGAAACTGCATTCCGACTTGGAAGCTGTCGCCGTCCCTCATCTGCCCCAGTGTGCGCACTGGGGCACCTTCCCCCCGGGGGAAGGCTTGGGCGCTCCCGCGCCAGTACAATTTCTGTAACCAATTTGTAACTATAATCAACACCCCCGGTCTTGACCGTTCCGCTTGTGAAAAGGCCGGCGGTACGCTGGCAGGGCTACGAAAGCCATAGGGCGAAAGTATACAGCCTCCCTGTCATTCCGGATTTTCCCGGAATGACAGGGAGCTTTTTACCTACTATAATATTGAAAAAAGAAAAAATTTTATTGACAAACGATAATACCTGCGGTATGATAGGCCCATCACAATTCCGGGAGGGAACCCTATGAACCATTCCCAAAAAAGTGTGACGGCCTGTCTGTGGGCGGTGCGGGGGCTGTGCGGGCTGATGATTGCCCTGGCCGTGGTCATGCCCTGGGGCGTCCAGTGGTACAGCGCCCGGCGGGTGCTCTCGGGAGCAGGCCAGTGGGGCATTCTGGTGGGCTACTATCTGTGCATGATTCCCGCCGGTATGGCCCTGGGGGATATGGACCGGCTCCTGCGACGCATCCGGGCCGGGGAGGTATTCCTCATGGCCAATGTGCGGCTGATTCGCCGCCTGGCCTGGTACTGCGGGGCGGTGAGCGCCATCACCCTGTTCTGTGGCTATTTCTATCCGCCGCTCCTGTTTATCACTGTGATCATGGCCTTTTTGTGCCTGGTGGTCAGTGTGGTCGCCAGCGTCATGCACGCTGCCACGGAGCTGCGGGAAGAAAACGACCTGACCATTTAGGGGGTGCTCCATGGCAATCTATGTGAATCTCAGTGTGGTCATGGCCAAGCGCCGCATGAGCTCCCAGGAGCTGGCGGAGCGGGTGGGCATCACCCAGGCCAATCTATCCATCTTAAAAACCGGCAAGGCCAAGGCCATTCGGTTCAGCACCCTGGATGCCATCTGCAAGGCCCTGGACTGTCAGCCGGGAGACATCCTGGAATATCGGGAGGAGAATGAGACATGAATGAGAATTTTGAAACCAATTCGGATTTCACCGGAGAGCCGGTTCCCCAGGCTCCGGTGAAGCCCGCCCGGGGGCGGGAGCTGATTCTGGCGGCGGTGCTGCTGGTTGCCTGCCTCTGGACGGCCAATTCCGTGATTTTTGGGGGGTATGGCCTGGGCCTGGCCCTGGGGCTCTGGACAATTATGCTGGCAACCGCTCTGTACATTTTGCCCAAAAGCGGGCGGGGCTGGTACTCCGTCACCTGCCTGGGAGCTGCCCTGCTCCTCACCGCCTCCCTTCTGCGCAGCGGGGATGCTTTTATGAAATTCTGCCTGTTCGCCCTGAGCCTGGGGGCCTATTTCCTGGGGCTCAGCCAGTGGGCGGAAGGAGCGCGGTACAGCGCCGGGACGGCTGAAAGCCTGGTGGGCCTGCGCCGGGCGGTGTTTGACCTGCCGTATCCCGCCATCGCTCCTGCCTTCCAGGGCCTTTTCATGCGCCAGACCCCGGAGGGGCCCCGGAAGCGGAAGCTGGGGGGCGTGATTCTGGGCCTTCTCCTGGCGGTTCCCGTGCTATTCGTGGTGATTCCTCTGCTGATGAGCTCCGACGCGGCCTTTGAGGGCCTGGTGGATCGGGCCATGGGCTTTACGGACGGAGAGCCGGTAATCACCCTGATTGTGGGAGCCATGCTGTTCCTGCCGGTGTACGCCCGCCCCCTGGCTCTGGCGGAGCCTCAGGCGCCGAAGGAGAAGCTCCGGTACGGTCAGGGCATCGCCCCGGTGACCCTCAATTCCTTCCTGTGCGCCGTTTCGCTGGTGTACCTGGTGTATCTGTTCTCCCAGCTGGCCTATTTCTTCAGCGCCTTTGAGGGCATTCTGCCCCAGGGCTTCACCCAGGCGGAGTACGCCCGGCGTGGCTTTTTTGAGATGGCCGTGGTCTGCGGCATCAATCTGGCCCTGGTGGCCTTCAGCACCGCCGCGGTGCGGAAGACCCCGGAGCTTCCCAGGCTCACCAAGGCGCTTTGTCTGTTCGTCCTGGGCTTTTCCATGGTGCTGGTGATCTGCTCCGGCTCCAAAATGGCCATGTACATCGGGGCCTACGGCCTCACCCGGCTGCGGGTGCTCACCTCTTTGTTCATGGTGTGCGCGGCGGTGGCCCTGATCTGCGCGGCCGTCCGGCTGCTGCGCCGGAGCTTCCCTTATATGAAGATCATCGTCCTCACGGTGCTTCTGGTGGGCTGCCTGGCGGGCTTTGCCGATGTGGACACCCAGATCGCCCGGTACAATGTGGACGCCTATCTCTCGGGCCGCCTGGAGACCGTGGATGTGCAGCACCTGGCGGAGCTGTCCGACGGAGCCATCCCGGAGCTGGCCCGGCTCCTGGATTGCCAGGACGACGCCGTGCGCACCCAGGCCCGGGACTGCCTGGAGAGAATCAAGGACTGGCGTGGCACGGAGGAAGCCGCCGATTTCCGCACCTGGAACTGGGCCGCCGCCCAGGCCGACCGGGTGCTCCGGGAGCTGAACAACTGACGCCGGATTTCCGCTGCTTGTTGGCTGCGCCTCCCGCTGTCATCCTGAGGCGCAGCCGAAGGATCTTGTGCACTAGCCCTCCGTACCGGAACCCTTGCACGCCAGATCCTTCGCGGAGCTCAGGATGACAAGACGGGAGCTGGGCCGGTTGTGTCAAAGCAAGTTTAGCAGGCAGCGGTGGAAGCCGCACCGCTGCCGGGAAAGGAACATAAAAAATGAAAAAGCATTCCGCCATTTCTGTTCTTGCGGGAATCGCCGCCCTGTGGGGCCTGTGGGTTGTGGTCAGGTGTTTTGGGGAGATGTTTCAGTACCGCTATCTCCACATCAGCGCCCCCGGCGATTTCATCCTGTCGGTTCTGGCCTGGGGATTGGCCGGAGGCCTGTGCGGATGGGCAGCCATCCAGGCCTTTCGCGGATACCCCGGGAGCACCTGCATCCTTCTCAGCGGCGGAGCCCTGTTTCTCCTGTTGCTTCTGTCTTTGGTGGCCAACTTCCTGCTTGACTGGCCCTTCGCCATGGAATCCAAAACCACCGCGGTGGAGCACTATGGACAGTTTGACGAGACGGTTGCCCGGTATCTGGAATCCCAGGCGTGCGCAGACTTCCTCCCCCAAGGGCTTCCGGAGGGTGCATCCTGTGTGGACTATGCCTATACCTTCAACAATGCCCTGCGGGAGACCTTCTCCATTTCCGCCACCGTGTCCTTTGAAAGCCATGAGCAATTCCTGGAGGAGGTGGAGCGGCTGAAGCGTCTGCCGGAAAGAGAAACCAGCACAACCTGCACCTGGACCTGCAGCGAACCGGACCGGACGATTTCCTACGCAGTATCCCGGGACTGAACCGGCGTAATTCCTTCCATATAAAGTGTGCCATTTGCACATGGAGGCATTGTATAAAGAACATCCGGAGGCGACGCCTTCACCTGCCATATCCATAAAAATCACCGGAGCCGCTGCAAGGAATTGCAGCGGCTCCGAGAGCAGATCAGTGTTTTTTCAGCGCCCCGGGAATCTGGGCCAGGAGGGGAATCATCGCGGAGACGGCGCCGGTGACAGAGGTGATTCGCAGGCACTGCCGCTGTCCGGCCTCCAGGCGGCCGGCGGCCAGGGCGGCGTCCCAGACGGGCCAGCCCTGAACCAGGGTGTAGAGCCAGCAGGCGGCGGCCACCAGGAAGAACATACAGGCCAGCAGCTCCCCCCAAATAAAGCCGCACCGGCGCTGGAGCAGCCGGGCCAGGAAAAACAAAACCAGGGGAGCCAGGGACAGAATCAGGCAGGTGGTCATCCGCGCAGCCTGGAACTCCTCCAGATGAAAGGTATTCCGGGTGTAAATGGTGAAAAAGCCCCAGGACAGAGGGGCGAGCACACCGGAAAGATAACAGCACAGGGCTGCGCCCTTCCCAAATGTCCGCTTGTTCATTTGCACAGCTCCTTTCCGGCCACCGCCGGAGTTTTTTATATTATAAGGGGAGGGGCGAGAAAAGTAAAGTAACGATTTGCGGGAAGTGTGGCGTGATATGGATAATGCTTTATCGATACAAAAATACCAAATAGACAATTTGGAAAAGGAAAGCCTAGCGATTTTCGTCAAAGTGCAGAAAATCAATGCTTTACAAAGATTTTAGTTGACATTTTCCCCATAGGATGGTAAAACAATATCGATAAAAGCGTACAGAAAGCACGCCGCATCAAGCCATCTGTTTGTGATGTGTCTAGGGCCACACCAACGGCTCTATTCATAAATCCTGTATGGGCCCGGGCCACTTCAACGGCAGGGTACCAACAATCATACAAGGAGAGATTGTATTATGGCATTCAAAACCGACATCGAAATCGCACAGGAAACCCCCATGCTGCCCATTACCGAGGTCGCCAAGACCGCCGGTGTGGACGAGAAGTATCTGGAGCAGTACGGTAAGTACAAGGCAAAGGTTGACTACAACATTCTCAACGAGGTCAAGCGGCCTGACGGCAAGCTGGTTCTCGTGACTGCCATCAACCCCACCCCCGCAGGCGAGGGCAAGACCACCACCACCGTTGGTCTGGCTGACGGCATGCGGCGTCTGGGCAAGAACGTTCTGGTTGCCCTGCGCGAGCCCTCTCTGGGCCCTGTGTTCGGCGTCAAGGGCGGCGCTGCCGGCGGCGGCTACGCTCAGGTTGTCCCCATGGAGGACATCAACCTGCACTTCACCGGTGACTTCCACGCCATCGGCGCTGCCAACAACCTGCTGGCCGCTATGCTGGATAACCATATCTATCAGGGCAACGCTCTGAACATCGATCCCCGTCAGATCACCTGGCGCCGCTGCGTGGACATGAACGACCGTCAGCTGCGTTTCGTGGTGGACGGCCTGGGCGGCAAGACCAACGGCACCCCCCGTGAGGACGGCTACGACATCACCGTGGCTTCCGAGATCATGGCTGTTCTGTGCCTGGCCTCCGACATCAACGATCTGAAGGCCCGCCTGGCTCGCCTGGTGGTGGCTTACACCCGGGACGGCAAGCCCGTCACCGCCGGTGACCTGAAGGCTCAGGGCGCTATGGCCGCTCTGCTGAAGGACGCTCTGAAGCCCAACCTGGTGCAGACCCTGGAGCACACCCCCGCTTTCGTACATGGCGGCCCCTTCGCCAACATCGCCCATGGCTGCAACTCCGTCACCGCCACCAAGATCGCCATGCGCCTGTCCGACTACACCATCACCGAGGCCGGCTTCGGCGCTGACCTGGGCGCTGAGAAGTTCCTGGACATCAAGTGCCGTATGGCTGGTCTCCATCCCAACTGCGTGGTGCTGGTCGCCACCGTCCGCGCCCTGAAGTACAATGGCGGCGTGCCCAAGGCTGAGACCGGCAAGGAGAACCTGGAGGCTCTGGAGAAGGGCCTGCCCAACCTGCTGCAGCATGTGGAGAACATCACCCAGGTTTACAAGCTGCCCTGCGTGGTGGCCATCAACCGCTTCCCCCAGGACACCGAGGCCGAGCTGGCTCTGGTGGAGAGCAAGTGCAAGGAGCTGGGCGTCAACGTCGCTCTGTCCGAGGTTTGGGCCAAGGGCGGCGAAGGCGGCATCGAGCTGGCCAAGGAGGTTGTCCGCCTCTGCGACGAGCCCAATGACTTCAGCTTCGCCTATGACACCGACCTCCCCATCAAGGAGAAGATCGAGACCATCGCCAAGCGGATTTACCATGCCGACGGCGTGAACTTCACCGCCAACGCCGAGAAGCAGATCAAGACCCTGACCGATCTGGGCTACGACAAAATGCCCATCTGCATGGCCAAGACCCAGTATTCCTTCACCGACGACCAGACCAAGCTGGGTGCTCCCAGAGGCTTCACCATCACTGTGCGGAACGTGAAGGTCTCCGCCGGCGCAGGCTTCCTGGTTGCCCTCACCGGTGAGATCATGACCATGCCCGGCCTGCCCAAGGTTCCCGCCGCCGAGCGGATCGACGTGGACGAGACCGGCAAGATCTCCGGCCTGTTCTAAACACAACTTGCACCAAAGGCGCAGGCGCTTCGCCGCCTGCGCCTTTCCCGCTTGCCAGCTGTCATCCTGAGCCAAGAGCGAAGGATCTCGCGCTGAAGGCTACTGACACGGGGAGGCTGTGCATGAGATCCTTCGGCTGCGCCTCAGGATGACAGGTGGGAGAGGCCTGAATTCGGCTGTGCACAGCATTCGGCTTTGCACAGCATGGTGAAATGCCCGTTCACCTGCAATCCCCTGAGGCAAGATCTTCCCGATTACTACATAAGGAGATTACATAACTATGGATATGACAATGGAAACCTGCCGCAAATTTGTGGAAGTTCTGGCTTCCAATGCCCCGGCTCCCGGCGGCGGCGGCGCTGCCGCCCTGGTTGGCGCCATCGGCACCGCCCTGGGCAACATGGTTGGCTCCCTCACCGTGGGTAAGAAGAAATATGCCGACGTGGAGGAGGAGATCATCGCCCTGAAGGCCAAATGCGACGCACTCCAGACGGAGCTTCTGGATCAGGTGGAGGCTGACGACAAGGGCTTTGTGCCCCTGGCCAGGGCCTACGGCATTCCCAAGGACGACCCCAACCGGGACGCCATTCTGGAGGAGGCCACCATCACCGCCTGCCAGGTGCCCATGCACATCATGGAGCTGAGCTGCCAGGCTCTGGATTATATCAAGGTCTTTGCGGAGAAGGGCTCCCGCCTGGCCGACTCCGACGCCGGCTGCGGCGCCGTGTGCTGCAAGGCCGCGCTCCAGGCTGCCTCTCTCAACGTGTTCATCAACACCAAGAGCCTCAAAAACCGGGCCCTGGCGGAGGAGATGAACGCCAAGTGTCTGGGCTGGCTGGATCAGTACGGCAAGCTGGCCGACAGCATCTTTGAGACCGTGAAGGCCGGTTTCTTCAAGTAAGAATCCGTTTCACCCCGGCGGGCGGAATCAGGGGAAAATTTCGTGAACGGCCGGCTTGCAATTGACCGGGCCACCCGTAGGGGAAGGTCATGACCCTCCCGGCAGTTCGCAAATTCAATTTGCGCTGCATTTCGGCGAATTCATTCCAATCCCCTTCAAATTCGCCCCGATTTGTATGAAAATACCGATGCCTGCCGCCGGGAGGGGCATGACCCTCCCCTACGGGCGGAATTCCACCAAAATTACGACAAGGAGAATTTAACATGGCAAAGCTGTTACTGGGCAAGGAAGTTACCGACGCCCTCAATGCAAAGCTCCAGGAGCGCACCGCTGCCCTGCGGGAAAAGGGCGTTGTCCCCACCCTGGCCATCGTCCGCTGCGGCGCCAACCCCAGCGACCTTTCCTATGAGAAGGGCGCCACCAAGCGGGGCGAGCTGGTGGGCGTGGAGATCAAGAAGTATGAGCTTCCCGAGGACGTGACCAAGGAGGCCCTTCTCGCCACCATCGACGAGATCAACGCAGACAACTCCATCCACGGCGTCCTCATGTTCCGGCCCCTGCCCAAGCACCTGAAGGCTGACCAGAATGAGATCTGCAACCGCCTGGACCCCAAGAAGGACATGGACTGCATGACCCACCTGTCCAACGCCGGTGTGTTCGAGGGCCTGAACGACCTGGGCTACGCCCCCTGCACCCCCGCCGCCTGCATGGAGATTCTGGACTACTACGGCATCGACTGCAAGGGCAAGAACGCCGTGGTCATCGGCCGTTCTCTCGTGGTGGGCAAGCCCGCCGCTATGATGCTCATGGGCAAGAACGCCACGGTCACCGTCTGCCACACCAAGACTGTGAACACCGCTGAAATCTGCCGGAATGCGGACATCATCATCTCCGCCGCCGGTGTGCTGAACAGCCTCACCAAGGACTTCGTCCGTCCCGGCCAGGTGGTCATTGACGTCTCCATGAACTGGGACGCCAACAAGGTCACCGCCAAGGGCGTGGGCGGCATGTCCGGCGACGCCGTGTTCAGCGAGGTGGAGCCCATTGTGGACGCCATCACCCCGGTTCCCGGCGGCGTGGGCGCCGTCACCACCTCCGTCCTGATGAAGCACGTTGTGGAGGCCGCTGAGCGGGCCTGATTCCTTTTCCGCTTTCGGGCGCCGCAGACCTTCTCTCTGCGGCGCCCTGCTTTTTTCACAAGGAGTGTCTGTCATGAAAAATATTAAGGAAATGTCTACGGGCAGCTTCCTGAAGCTGCTGTTTGCCTTCTTCACTGTGGCCTTTCTCCTTGCTGCGGTGATTATGCCGGATCGGGGGACCATGTTCTCCGGGCTGTGGCAAATTCTGTCCCGGCCCTCCAAGGTCACCACCAACTACTTTGCCCTGGGCGGCTACAGCGCCACGTTTTTGAACATGGGCCTGGTTTGCCTGGTGTGCACGCTGCTGTACTGCATTCCCGGCACCACGGTGAACAATGTCTCCACCCTGGCCTTCCTGCTGACCGCGGGCTTCTGCTCCTGGGGCATTAACATTCTGAACATCTGGCCCACCTTCCTGGGCGTGGTCCTCTACTGCCTGGTGAAGAAGGAGAAGCTCTCCGCCAATGTCAATGCCATGCTCTTCTCCACAGGCATCGCCCCACTGATTACCGATCTGCTCATCCGGTATCCCGGCACGGAGGTGGGCTTCACCTGGCACGGTGTGCTTCTGGCCCTGGGCGTGGGTCTGGTCATCGGCTTTTTCCTCCCCGGAGGTCTGGCCTACTCCGCCAATGTCCACAAGGGCTTTGACCTGTACTCCGCCGCCGTGCCTGTGGGTATGACCGCGTTCCTGCTCCAGGCCGTCCTTTACAAGGTCCCCGGTGTAGAGCTGCCCAAAAATGACATGGGCGCCGCCTCCTCCTGGGTGAACACCAACGTGTTCTGCTTTGTGGTCTTCGGCCTGTGCATCCTCTTTGCCATTTGCCTGGGCTGTAAGCCACGGGCCTATCTGGAGCTTTTGAAGGACTCCGCCCACGGCGTGGATTTCAGCAAGCGGTACGGCAAGGCCGCCATGCTGATGAATGTGGGCGTGTACGGCCTGTTTATTGTCCTGTACTACAATCTCATCGGCGCGGACTTTAACGGCGTCACCTTCGGCTGCATCTTCTGTATGCTGGCCTGCTGTAATTCCGGCAGCAACCCCAGAACGGTGTGGCCCATTATGGCCGGGTATGTGATCGCCTCCTATCTCTTCGGCTGGATTTCCCAGCTCACCGGCGGCACCTTTACCCAGGTCATCAATGCCCAGGCGGTTGTGGTGGGCCTGTGCTATGCCAACGGTCTGTCTCCCATCTCCGGCAAGTATGGCTGGCAGTACGGTCTTGTGGCCGGTATGCTCCACTACTGCCTGGTGACCACGGTTCCTCAGCTCCACGGCGCCTTCTGCCTGTACAACGGCGGCTTCACCGCTGCCTTTGTCTGCCTCCTGCTGGTGCCCCAGCTGGAGCGGTTCTTCAAGACCAAGGAGGAGCGTAAGGCTGCCCGTCTGGCCCGGAGATAAACAAATCCCCGGCAGCTCCCCGGGCGAACCGGAGCTGCCGGACATGCCATAAGAAAGCTGCCGCAAGGGAACCGGGCCGGTTCCTTTGCGGCAGTCTTGATTTTTAGCCCCACAGAGCGGTGAGCATGGGGATGATCTGCTTCTTTCGGGACATGACCTTGGGGAGAAAAACCTCGTTGTCCCGGACGTCGGCGCCCAGGGCCTGGCGGATGGTCTCCTCGTCGCCCAGATAGATGAGCTGGGTGCCCTCCAGGAGCACGTCCGTGAGCATCAGGAGCATCATGCTGTAGCCCTTTTCCTCCATGGTACTCTTCATGAGAGCCAGGAACTCCGGCTTCCGGCTGAGCAGGTGCGGGGAGTCCACACAGGTGATCTGGCTGACGCCGAAGAAGTGTCCGGCGATGTGGAACTCCTTGAAGTCGGTGAACAGCAGCTCCTCCACCGGCCGGTCCTCGCTGGCGGAGGCGGAGAAGATGGCCTTGCCCAGGTCGTCCAGGGATTCGTTGGCGATTCTGGCCATACGGGCAGCCATGCGGCGGTCCTGGAGCGTGCTGGTGGGGGATTTGAACATGACGGTGTCCGACACAATGGCGGCGGCCATGAGGCCCGCCATTTTCTCCGAGGGCATGAGGCCGCGCTCCTGGAACATGCCGGCCACAATGGTGGTGGTGGAGCCCACAGGCTCATTGCGGAAGTAAATGGGATTGTTGGTTTGAATATCCGCCAGGCGGTGGTGGTCAATGATCTCCAGGATCTTGGCCTCCTCCAGGCCGGGCACGGACTGGGCCTTCTCATTGTGATCCACCAGTACCACCCGCTTCCGCCGGGGACGGAGCAGATGATTCTGGTATAAAAGCCCCACGATCTTCTCGTCACTGTCCAAAATGGGGTAGCAGGAGGCCCGCTCCTTCAGGACGATTTCCTTCACGTCGTCCACCAGGTCATCCAGATGGAAGGTCACCAGATTCTCCCGGCGGCAGATTCTGCCGATGGGGGTGGAGTGGTAGATCAGCCGCACCGCCCGGTAGGCGTCACAGGGGGTGGAGATGATGCAGGTCTTGGTGTCCAGGCTCCGCAGCTCCTCGGGGAGCTCCGTCTGGCAGAGAATCAGGCAGTTGACGTTCAGCTCCAGAGCCCGGCGAATGAGATCCGGCTGATGGCCGCAGATAACCACCGAGTCCGTCTGGGAGAACAGGAGGCTCTCCCGGCTCTGGGGCAGGGCAATGATCACCTCGCCGCTGACCAGGTCAATGGAGTCCTCCGCCTCGTTCAGGAGCTTTCCCTCCAGGACGCTCAGGAGATTGAACACGGGAACCTTGTCCAGCCTGGGGGTGTAAATGGTCTGCATGTCATACTGGGCGATGTCCTCGGGCATGAGCATACCGTACAGAGTGCCGTCCTCATTGGAGACGGGAATGCCGGGGAGGTTGCCGTTCTCCTGGAGAACGCTCCAGGCCCGGCTGACGGTGACGGCGGAGCCCAGGGCGGGCGGGGTGTCATAGTCCAGGTCCCGAACCTGGGTGTACATGGACTGAATCAGAACCGGGGGCTGGAAGCCGAAGCGGTCCAGAACCAGCTGGGTTTCGTCGCTGACGTGCCCCAGACGGGCGGCCTGATATTCCCGGTCGCCCAGGGCGTTGCGAAGGGCAGCATAGGCCATAGCCGAAACGATGGAGTCGGTGTCCGGGTTCCGGTGGCCGGTGACATAAATTGGGTCCATAGAAAACTCCCTTCTTTTTTCCGTTTATAGCTCTAGCTTACCACAAAAAAGGTGCAGGTGCAAGTAAAATTCCGGGAAACGCACCGGCTACATGGTGACCTCTCCGGCCAGGCTCTTCTGGAACAGGGCCCGGACCTCCCGGGGATTCAAGCCCTGACCCAGGGCCCACATGAGCTTGGTGAAGGCTGCCTCCGTGGTCATGTCGGCGCCCTGAATGACGCCGAGGTTCAGGAGCTTCTGTCCCACCTGATACACGGTGAGGTTGCTGCTGTCGTACAGGCACTGGGAGCAGACCACCACGCTGACGCCCCGGTCAATGGCCCCCTGGATGCCCCGGCCCGGGGTCTTGTGGAGAAAGTGCATTCCACCCAGCCCGAAGGCCTCAATTACAATGCCCCGGTAGCCCTGATCCACCAGGGTGTCGAAAATCCCGGGGTCGAGACCCGGCGCCAGCTTCAGAAGGAAGACCTGCCTGCAGGCCTCCGGGCGGAAACGGGCGGGGCCGGTGGGCATATGGATCATCTGCCGGTCCAGCTCCAGGCCGTGGGCGGTGACGAGGCCCACATACCGGCTGTTGATGCTCTCAAAAGCGGAGAAGCCTGAGGCCCGAACCTTCACTGCCCGGCAGCCCAGCATGATCTTCCGGTCAAAGGCCAGAAACACCCCGGGCGCTCCGGAGGCGGCCATGGCAAAAGCGGTCCGGAGATTGTCCGGCCCGTCGGAGAGAAAGTCTGCCAGGGGGAGCTGAGAACCGGTGAAGACCACGGGCAGGTCGATGTTCTCCAGCATAAAGGTGACCATGGAGGCGGTGTAGGCCATGGTGTCCGTGCCGTGGGAGACCACAATGCCGTCGCAGGTGCCCCGAGCCTCGAAGATGGCCCGGGCGATGATCACCCATTCCTCCGGCTGAATGTTGGAGGAGTCCAGACACATGAGGTCCTGGACAGAGATTTGATAGTAGGTGCGGAGTTGGTTCAGCTCCCGTTCCATAACGTCGCTGCGGCGGGGCTCCAGTCCCTCGCCGCCGGGAACGGAGGCGATGGTGCCGCCGGTGGTGATGAGCAGGATGTGCTTCTTTTCCACGCTGTTCATATGGCGCATTCCCTCCTATAGGATTGGCGGTCAGGCCGCCTTACCTGCATTATATCCCAAAGGCCGCCTGCCTTGCAAGTGGCTTCCCAAGATTTCGGAAAAACAAATTGCTTTTTCCCATGGGATGCGATAAAATAGCCTTGGCGGAGAATCGCTTCCGCCGGCTGAATGATTGGAGGGAACGATATGACAGTGCTGGTAACCGGCGGCATGGGCTACATTGGCTCCCATACCTGCCTGGAGCTGCTGAACAGCGGCTATGACGTGGTGTCCGTGGACAATCTGTGCAACAGCAGCCCCGTCTCCCTGGAGCGGGTGCAGGCGCTCACAGGAAAAAAGCTCCGGTCCTACATCGGGGACGTGCGGGATGAGGCTCTGCTCCGGCGGATTTTTTCGGAGAATGACATCGGCTGCGTGATTCACTTCGCGGGCCTGAAGGCTGTGGGCGAGAGCGTCCGGAAGCCTTGGGAATATTATGACAACAACCTGAATTCCACCCTGGTGCTCACCAAGGTGATGCGGGAGGTAGGGGTAAAGCGCATCATCTTCTCCTCCTCGGCCACGGTGTACACCTCTGACAATGAGATGCCCCTGAAGGAGACCAGCCGCACCGGCGGCTGTACCAACCCCTACGGCTGGACCAAGTATATGACGGAGCAAATCCTCTCCGGTATTTCCCATGCGGACGGGGACTGGTCCGTGACCCTCCTTCGGTACTTCAACCCCATCGGGGCCCATGAGAGCGGACAGATCGGAGAGGACCCCAGGGGAATTCCCAACAATCTCATGCCCTATATCACCCAGGTGGCCGTAGGCCGCCGGGATCACCTGAGCGTCTTTGGAGACGACTATCCCACCCCGGACGGCACCTGCATTCGGGACTATATCCATGTGGTGGATCTGGCAAAGGGTCATGTGGCGGCAGTGGAATACACGGTGGGTCACAAGGGCACGGAGGTCTTCAACCTGGGCACCGGCAAGGGCTCCAGCGTTCTGGAGATGGTGAACACCTTTATGGAGGCCACCGGGGTGAACATCCCCTATGAGATCACCGGCCGCAGGGCGGGGGATCTGCCGGAGTGCTACGCGGACCCGGCCAAGAGCCTGGAGATTCTGGGCTGGCGGGCGGAGAAGACCCTGGCCGACATGTGCCGGGACAGCTGGAACTGGCAGAGCAAAAACCCCATGGGCTACAACGGATAAAAGAAAGCCTGCTGCAGGGAGGACGCCCTCCTGTGCAGCAGGCTGTTTTTAATGGTGCTCCCACGCCAGTGCCACCCGCCATGTCATCCTGAGCCAAAGGCGAAGGAGCTTGCGCAGGAGGGTTCCGGGATGGGGGGCCGGTGCGTGAGATCCTTCGGCTGCGCCTCAGGATGACAATCGGGGGCCTTTTGTTTGTCGTGGTGTGAAAACACATGATGATTGCAAGGATTGCCACGACCCCTTCGGGGCCTCGCAATGACAGACTTGGAGGTGCGGCGCGTGTAGCGGAAGTGCCCGGGTTCCGGAAAGCGGGCGGCGACAGACAGCCCGCTCCACGCCATGCAGGGGGTATTTTGGGCGGCTTGGGAATTTACGGAAAATTTTTTATCGTAAACTAAAACAAATGTTTGAATATTCGGCCTTTTGATGGAAAAATCTGGTTTGCTCTGAAAAAATTCTGTGGGTCGGACTGAAAAAGAGATTGATTTTTTTACTGTGGGAGGTTATACTACAGTTGTGTGGAGCAAAAGTGTAGGATTGTGGAGCAAAGTGGAGCGAGGTGAGAGACGTTGATCGGAAAGTACACGGCAAAGGTTGATGAGAAGGGCCGGCTGTTTGTGCCTGCCAAGCTCCGGGAGGAGCTGGGAGAGACCTTTTATGTCACCGTGGGCTTTCACGGAAAACGCCACTGCCTCACGGCCTATACCAAAGAGGACTGGGAGGATTTGCAGACCAAGTTCAAGGCCCTGTCCATCTCTCAGAAATCCGGCGTCTTTGGCTTCCTCTTTAACAATGCTGTGGAGTGCACACCGGACAAGCAGTTCCGGTTTCTTCTTTCCTCCAATCTGTTCTCCTATGCCGGAATTGAGCGGGATGTGGTGATTGTGGGTCAGGCCAACCAGGCGGAAATCTGGGACGCCGGGGCCTATGCCGATTATGAGCAGGAAATGCTCACCCCGGAGAATTTGCTGGCGTCTTTGGAGGCAATTGGACTGTGATGGAATTTGTACACAAGTCAGTGCTCCTGGAGGAGTGCATCGAGGGGCTGAACATCCGGCCCGGCGGCATTTATGTGGACGGCACCCTGGGGGGCGCCGGTCACTCCAGCCGGATTGCCGCCCGGCTCACCACCGGCCGCCTCATTGGGGTGGACCGGGACCGGGTGGCCCTGGAGGCCGCCCGGCAGCGTCTTTCCCCCTACATAGATCGGGTGACCCTGGTTCACGCCAACTTTCAGGAGCTGGACCGGATTTTGGAGGAGCTGCATATCCCGGCGGTTGACGGAATTCTGCTGGATCTGGGCGTCTCCTCCCCCCAGCTGGACGATGGGGCCCGGGGCTTTTCCTATATGGCCGACGCCCCTCTGGACATGCGGATGGACCGCAGCGCCGGTCTCACCGCCTACGACGTGGTGAACACCTGGCCCCAGGAGGAGCTTCGCCGGATTCTCTTTGATTATGGCGAGGAGCGCTACGCGGCGAAAATTGCCGCCGCCATGGTGCGCAGGCGGGAGCAGCGGCCCATTGAGACGACCTTCGAGCTGGTGGACGTGATTCGCTCCGCCATGCCGCCCCAGGCTCTGCGGGAAAAGCAGCACCCCGCCAAGCGGAGCTTTCAGGCCATCCGCATTGCGGTGAACGATGAGCTGTCCGCCGTGGAGCGGGTGATGCAGGCAGCCATTCCCCGCCTGGCCCCGGGAGGCCGTCTGGCGGTGATTACCTTCCACTCTCTGGAGGACCGGATTGTGAAGAGCGCCATGCAGGCGGCGGCCAAGGGCTGCATCTGTCCGCCGGAGTTCCCGGTGTGCGTCTGCGGCAGAAAACCCCAGGTGCGGATGGTGACCCGGAAGCCGGTGACCGCCGCTCCGGAGGAGCTGAAGGAAAACCCCAGAGCCCGCAGCGCCAAGCTGCGGATTTGTGAGAAGCTTGAATGACAAAAGAAAGGAGGCTGTTTCTATGGCGCAGCGTTCCGGAAATGAAACAGAATATCGCTTCCATGGCTCTGCTGCTGTAGAACCGGCCTACCGGCCGGAACCGGAAATCCGGCCGGAGCCTAAGAGACGGCCCCAGCACAGGCCCCAGCCCCGGCCCCGGAAGAAGCCCGCCTCCCGCCAGAAGATGGTGGTGGCGCCCTTCGCCCTGGTGGGCATCGGCCTGTCGCTGATTATGCTGGTGCTGGTGCTGTTCGGCTACGCCCAGGTCTATGAATCCTCCAGCCACCTGGGAGATATGGAGGACCGGGTCGCCACCCTCCGGGAGGAGAACAGCAAGCTCCGGAATCAGTATGACAGCAGCATCGACCTGGAGAGCATTGAGGAGAGAGCCGGGGAGCTGGGTATGCGGCAGCCCACCGCCCGGCAGATTATTACCCTTTCGGTTCCTGCGGAGGATGTGGCCGTGGTGAATGCCAGGGCGTCCACCAATCCCCTGCGGGCCGCCTGGGATGCCGTGACGGAGACGGCCAGGGAGCTGCTGGAATATCTGCGGCAGTAAGGCAATAGAATTTCACATGGGCTTGTGGGGTGGGCAGTCGGACAAGGGTCCCCTTGTCCGGCTGCCCACCCGATGCACCGGGCCCAAATCCTGAGAATACCGGGTGGCGCTATGAGTTTCAATTCCAAGAAAAGAAAAAAGAATACTGGGCGGCAGGATCGCATCCGGGCCGACCGTGGCATATTGAGCCGCACCGGAGTGATTATGGTCCTGTGCGGCATTGTCGCATTTTTGCCGGTGGCTGGGATGCTTCTGAATCTGATGGTCTTCCGCCATGAGGAGTACGCCCAGCGGGCCCTCAACAACCAGACCAGAACCACCCAGGTGACCGCCTCCCGGGGCTCCATCTATGACCGGAACATGAACGTGCTGGCGGTTTCCTCCAGCGTGGAAAATGTGTTTCTGGACCCCAAGGAGCTCAGCGACAACAAGGAGGATATCAACCTGATTGCAAACACCCTGGGGGGCATTCTGGATCTGGAGCCGGACTGGATCCGGGAGCAGGCGGCGGACAGCACCATGCGCTACAAAATGCTGGCGAGAAAGCAGCCCCAGGAGGTCACGGATCAGATCCGGGACTTCATCAACGAAAATGACATCATCGGCATCCACATGGAGCCGGACTCCAAGCGCATCTATCCCAACGGCTCCCTGGCCGCCCAGGTCATCGGCTTCACCAACGCCAGCAACCAGGGGGCGGAGGGCATCGAGTCCTATTACAACAGCTATCTGGAGGGCACCGCCGGAAAGGTCATCACCACCAAGGGAAACTATGAGACGGAAATGCCCTACTCCTATGAAAAATACTACGAGGCCTCCGACGGCGACGACATCGTTCTCACCATTGACAGCACCGTGCAGTACTATCTGGAGAAGAACATGCAGTCTGCCGTGGAGAAATATGACGTGCAGAACGGGGCCTTCGGCATTGTGATGGATGTGAAGACCGGGGAGATCCTGGCCATGTGCACCCTGGGGAGCTACGACCCCAACAATTACCTGGAGATCGGGGACAGCCGGGTGCAGGCGGAGCTGGACGAGCTGAAGAAGGCCATGGTCCTGGAAAAGGAGGGAACCCCCGCCTATACGGCGGCGGAGAAGACCTATGAGGACGCCCTGGTGGCCGCAAGACTCTCCCAGTGGAGAAACCGGGTGGTCTCCGACGGCTATGAGCCCGGCTCCACCTTCAAGATCATCACCATGGCCGCCGCCATCGAGGAGGGCACCACCACGGTGAACGACACCTTCTACTGCGGCGGCTCCGAGATGTTCTCCGGACGGCCCCAGCCCCTGCACTGCTGGCAGCACAGCGGCCACGGCAGCGAGACCACCTTCCAGGCCCTGCAGAACTCCTGCAACCTGGCCCTGGCCCACATCGGCCTGCGCCTGGGCGGCGAGAAGTTCTATCAGTATGTGAAGGACTTTGGCCTGCTGGAGACCACCGGCGTGGGCATGTCCGGCGAGTCCTCAGGCTATTTCTTCCCCGAGTCCACCCTGGTTCCCGGGGCTCTGGGATATGAAGCCGCCATGATTGCGGCCTCCTTCGGCCAGACCTTCGAGGTGACGCCCCTGCAGCTGGTGCGGGCCCTGTCCGCCGTGGTGAACGGGGGCTACCTGATGCAGCCCTATGTGGTGAGCCAGGTGCTGGACGCCGACGGAAACGTGGTGGAGGAGCATGAGCCCACGGTGGTGCGGCAGGTGATCAGCGAGGAGACCAGCGCCATTATGCGGGACATGATTCTCTCCGTGGTGGAGGAAGGTACCGCCAAAAATGCCAAAATTGCCGGCTATTCCATCGGGGGAAAAACGGGAACCGCCGAAAAAACCGGCAAGGTTGACGAGAATGGCAACGAAGTGGACGATAAAATCGTGTCATTTGTGGGGATTGCGCCCATGGACGATCCGGAGTATATTGTATTGGTGGCTCTGGACACCCCCTCCACCAGCACGGGCATTTACATTTCCGGCGGCGTCATGGCCGCTCCCACGGTGCGTGGGGTGTTTGAAGACATTCTGCCCTATCTGGGGGTCAAGCGGGATCTTACGGATGTGGATATGAGCAGCGTGGAGGTCACCATGCCGGACGTCACGGACATGACCGAGAAGGAGGCCGCAGCGGCCCTGAAGGACGAGAGCCTGACCTACGAGCTTGTGGGCGAGGGCACCCGGGTGACGGGACAGCTTCCCGCTCCGGGCACGGCGCTGCCGGGCAACTCCCAGGTCATCTTGTACATGGGCGAGGAGGTTCCCACGGATCTTGTGATTGTGCCGGACTTCACCGGCATGACCATCAGCCAGGCCAACCAGGCCGCCGCCAACGCGGGGCTCTATGTGCTGGCCAAGGGCGCGGACGCGGACAGCGGCTACGTCACGGCCACGGAGCAGAGCGTGGCCCCGGGAACCACCGTGGTTCGGGGCACCACCATCCATGTGGGCTTCACGGACCATACGGCCCAGGATTAACCATCAATTTCTATGACAAAGGAGCTGGCAAGCTTGAAGCTGTGTGAGCTGCTGCAGGGGGTGGAGGTTCTTGCCTCCACGGCCCCGGCCGGGCTGGAGATCTCCGGCGTGGCCTATGATTCCCGGCAGGTGCGGCCCGGAAATGTGTTTGTGGCCATTTCCGGCTTCGCCACAGACGGAAACCGGTACATTCCCAAGGCCCTGGAGCTGGGGGCCGCCGCCGTGGTGACGGACAGAGAGCCAGAGGGGGACTTTCCCTGGGTGCTTGTGAAATCCGCCCGGCTGGCCCTGGCCCTCATGGGGGCCAACTGGTACGGCCATCCGGCGGAGAAAATGACCATGGTGGGGGTCACCGGCACCAACGGAAAGACCTCCGTCACCATGCTCCTCAAATCGGTGCTGGAGCAGGTGACCGGGGCCAGGGTGGGCCTCATCGGCACCATTCAGAATATGATCGGAGCGGAAGTCGTGGCCACGGAGCGCACCACCCCCGAGAGCTTTGCCCTCCAGGGCCTCCTGGCCCGGATGGCGGAGGCGGGGTGCCGGTATGTGGTGATGGAGGTCTCCTCCCACGCCCTGGCCCTGGACCGGGTGGGGGGCATCTTCTTCGAGGCCGCCGCCTTTACCAATCTGACGGAGGATCACCTGGATTTCCACGGCACCATGGAGAACTACGCGGCAACCAAGGCCATGCTGTTCTCCCGGTGCAAAACCGGCGTGTTCAACCTGGACGACAGCTGGTGTGAGTACATGATGGAGCGGGCCACCTGCGGGAAGCTCACCTGCTCGGAAAAGGCTCCGGCAGCGGATTTATACGCGGGAGAGCCGGAGCTGGGGGCGGATCATGTGGCCTTCCGCCTGGTGTGCGGCGGGAAGGAAATTCCCGTGCGGGTGGGCATTCCGGGCCTGTTTACGGCGTACAATGCACTGACGGTGCTGGGTCTGGCCCGGGCCCTGGGGCTTCCTATGGAGGAAGCGGCGAAAGCCCTGGGAGAAGCCCAGGGGGTGAAGGGCCGCATTGAGGTGGTACCCACCCCTGGGACGGACTTCACCGTGCTCATTGACTATGCCCATACTCCGGACGGGCTGGAGAATGTCCTGGCCTCGGTGCGGGGCTTCTGCCGGGGCAGGGTGGTGGCCGTATTCGGCTGCGGCGGCGACCGGGACAAGACTAAGCGGCCCATTATGGGAAAAATCGGCCTGGAGCGCGCCGACTTTGTGGTTTTCACCTCGGACAATCCCAGGACGGAGGCCCCCGGGGAGATTCTCCGGGACATTCTGGCCGGGGCCCGGGGAACCAAGACCCCCTATGTGGTGATTGAAGACCGCCGGGAGGCCATCCGGTACAGCCTGGATCACGGACAAAAGGATGATATCATCGTCCTGGCCGGAAAGGGCCACGAGACCTATCAGGAGGTGGCCGGCGTGAAGAACCACCTGGACGAGCGCGAGGAGGTGGCCGCCTGGCTGAAGGCCCGGCGGGAACAGAAAGAGGGAGCAGATACATGAGCGAATTGACATTGAATCAGGCCGCCCGGTGGTGCGGCGGCCATGTGCAGGAAAAATACGGGGACGTGCGCTTTTTGGGGGCCAGCAACGACTCCCGGAGCATCCAGCCGGGGCAGCTGTTTGTGGCCCTGAGCGGCGCCCGGGACGGCCACGAGTTTATCCCTATGGCCCTCTCCAAGGGCGCGTCGGCGGTGCTCTGCACCCACTGCGACGGAGACTATCCCGCCATTGTGGTGGAGGACACCCGGAAGGCCCTGGGAGACATTGCCCGGCAGGAGCGGCTGCGCCTGGGCTGCCGGGTGGTGGCCATCACCGGCTCTGTGGGAAAGAGCACCACCAAGGAGATGACCGCCGCCGTCCTGGGGCGGAAGTACCGCACCAGCAAGACCCCGGCGAATTTCAACAACGACATTGGCCTGCCCCTGTCCATTCTGGCCCTGCCGGAGGACACGGAGGTGGCGGTTCTGGAGCTGGGCATGAACCATTTCGGGGAGATGTCCTACCTCACCTCCATTGCCCGGCCGGATGTGGCGGTGATTACCAACATCGGCACCATGCACATTGAAAATCTCGGCTCCCGGGAGGGAATCCTCCAGGCCAAGCTGGAGATTCTGGAGGGCCTCCGGGAGGGGGGCCGGGTGGTGTTCAACGGCGACGAGCCACTGCTTCGGAACAAGCGGGCGGAGCTCAGCCCCGTGTACTTCGGCATGGAGAACCTGGACTGCCAGGTTCGGGGCACGGAGCTCAAGGTCTGGTCCGGCAGCACCTCCTTCCGGGTGGAGGCGGGAGACCTGGCCTTCCGGGTGGAGCTTCCTGTGGAGGGCGCCCACTTTGCCGCCGACGCCCTGGCCGCGGTGACCGTGGGCAGGCTCCTGGATGTGCCTGCGGTGGAGATCCGGGAGGCACTCCAGGGCTTCCGGAGCATGGAGGGCCGCCAGGAGATTTTTGAGACCAAGGGCTACACCATCATCAAGGATTGCTACAACGCGGGGCCGGAGTCCATGGCCGCCGCTCTGAAGGTGCTCAGCGGGCGGCAGGGCCGCCGGATCGCGGTGCTGGGCGATATGCTGGAGCTGGGCGGCTGCGCCCAGGCGGAGCACTACCGGGTGGGCCGGATTGCCGCCGGCAGCTGCGACCTGATCCTGACCCTGGGCAAAAACGGCGCCCGGGTGGTGAGCGGCGCTTTCACCGGGGGGATGCGGCCCGACCGGGCCATTGCCTGCGGCTCCATGGAGGAGCTGGTGGAGATGCTCAAGGGCCGGGCCAAGCCGGGGGACACCCTGCTGTTTAAGGGGAGCCATGGAATGCACATGGACCGGGCCCTGGAGCTGTTTTTGGAAGAGATATAAAACGTTGGAGGATATACCATGGATACCAATCTTATTTACATCGGTATTGCGATTCTGTGCGCCTTTGCCCTGGGGCTGCTTCTGGGCTACATTCTGATTCCCGCCCTGCGGCGGCTGAAGGCCGGTCAGGAGATCCGGGAGGTGGGCCCCAACTGGCACGCCACCAAGGCCGGTACCCCCACCATGGGCGGCCTCACCTTCATCGGCGCCAGCCTTTTGTGTCTGGTGTTCGGCTTCCGCCATATGCGGCAGGGGGATTTCTCCGCCCTCTATGTGCTGGTGCTCTCCCTGTGCTTCGGCCTCATCGGCTTTCTGGATGACCTGTTCAAGGTGAAGTACCACCGGAACCTGGGCCTCACCGCCCTGCAGAAGGCCATGCTCCAGATGGCAGTGTCCGGTATTTTCCTCTATGTGCTGTACCGGGCGGGGCTTCTCACCTGTGAGCTGTATGTGCCCTTTGTGAATGTGACCTGGGAGATCCATCCCGTTCCTTACATGATTTTCGACATGTTCATCATGGTGGGCTGCGTCAACGCGGTGAACCTCACCGACGGCATTGACGGCCTTGCCACCGGTGTCACCATGCCGGTGATGGCCTTCTTCACCCTGGTGGCCATTGCCGCCAGACAGTGGAACCTGGCCCTGTTCCCGGCCACTTTGCTGGGAGGCCTGGGGGCCTTCCTCACCTACAACTTCCACCCCGCCAAGGCCTTCATGGGGGACACCGGCTCTCTGTTCCTGGGAGGCGCCGTGTGCGGCCTGGCATTTGCCCTGGATATCCCCCTGATTCTAATTCTGGTGGGCCTTGTGTACATTGTGGAGACCCTGTCCGATATCATTCAGGTGACCTATTTCAAGCTGACCCACGGAAAGCGGATTTTCAAAATGGCCCCCATTCATCACCATTTTGAGATGTGCGGCTGGTCCGAGGAGAAGATTTTCACCGTATTTGTCAGCGTGACCTGCATCATGTGTGTCCTGGCCTGGTTTGGCCTTCAGGGCAGATTCTGAGCCGGGGGCATGAAAGACCTTCGGAATTCCGGAAAAGGAGGAGCGGCGTATGTCCAGTGAAGAATTGCAGCGGAAAGCGAAGCTCCGCCGGACGGTTCCCGATGACAGGGGCATGATTGACGTGCCCTTTCTGACCCTGGTTCTGCTGCTGGTGGCCATTGGCCTTCTCATGATGTTTTCCGCCAGCTATGTCCGGGCCAGCTATGAGACCGGCAGCGCCGTGTACTATTTTGCCCGCCAGGCGGGCTTCGCCGCCGGGGGCCTTTTGGCCATGTTCGGCGCGAGCCACCTGAACTGCCACATCTGGCAGAGGTTTGCAAAGGCGCTGTACGCCCTCAGCATTCTGCTGCTGCTGGCCGTGCTGGTGGTGGGCGTCTCCGCCGGCGGCGCCAAGCGCTGGGTGGAGCTGCCCGGCATCGGCCAGTTCCAGCCCTCGGAGGTGGCAAAGTTCGCCCTCATCTGTATGCTCGCGGCCATGATGGCCCAGTACAAGGAGAAAATGGCGGAGTTCCGCTACGGCGTACTGCGAATCGGCGGCGTTGTGCTGGTGATTGTGGCCCTGGTTGCCCTGGAAAAGCACCTGTCCGCCATTATGATCATCTGCATGGTGTCTTTGGTCATGATGTATGTGGGCGGCACAAAAAAACGCTGGATCTTCCTGGCCATCGGGATTGCGGTGGTGTTTGCGGTGATTTACATCACCGCCATGGGCTACGCCAGCGACCGGATTACCGCTTGGCTCAACCCGGAGGCGGACGCCCAGGGCAAGGGCTACCAGGTGCTCCAGTCCCAGTACGCCATCGGCTCCGGCGGCCTGTTCGGCCTGGGCTTCGGCAAGGGACGGCAGAAGCACCTGTATCTGCCCGAGGAGCACAATGACTACATCTTCGCCATTGTCTGCGAGGAGCTGGGCTTTATAGGCGCCCTGGGCATCATCGTTCTGTTTGCCCTGCTGATCATCCGGGGCTACTGGATTGCCATGCACGCAGCGGACCGGTTCTCCACCCTTCTGGCCGTGGGCATCACCACCCTGCTTGCGGTGCAGGTGGTGCTCAACATGGGCGTTGTGAGCAATCTGCTGCCCTCCACCGGTGTGGGCCTGCCCTTCTTCTCCTACGGAGGCACCAACCTTCTCATGAATCTGGGCGAGATGGGCATTATGCTGAGTATTTCCCGCTGGAGCTCCAGCACCAGATAGGAGGGCAAGATTTGAACGTGATGTTTACCTGCGGCGGCACGGGAGGGCATATCAACCCGGCCATTGCCGTTGCCAATCTGCTCCGGGAGCGCCGCCCCGACTGCCGGATTCTCTTTGTGGGCGGCGAGGGGGGCATGGAGTGCACCCTGGTGCCCAAGGCGGGCTACCGGCTGGAGACCCTGGACCCCAGGAGCTTCCGGAGAGGCCTGTCCCCCAAGGCCCTGTGGCACAATGTGAACGGGGCATATCACACGGCTGCCTCATTGCGAAAGGCCAAGCGGCTGATCCGGGCGTTTCAGCCGGATGTGATTGTGGGAACCGGGGGCTATGCCAGCTTCCCGGTTCTGAAGGTGGGCGCCCGCATGGGAGTTCCCACCTGCGTCCATGAGAGCAACGCCGTTCCCGGCCTCACCACCCGGATGGTGGCGGACCGGGCCGCCCGGATTATGGTCTCCTTTGCCGAGAGCAAGGGGCAGTACAAGCACCCGGAGCGGGTGGAGGTGGTGGGAATGCCTGTGCGCCAGGAGTTCCTTTACACCAAAAAAGAGGAGGCCCGGCAGGCCCTGGGCCTGGATGAGCGGCCCCTCATCGTCTCCGCCTGGGGGAGCCTGGGGGCCAGAGAGATGAATAAGATTGTGGCCGGTATGTTCCGGCTGGAGCAGCAGGCCGGCTGCCCCTATCAGCACATCCACGCCACCGGCTCCTACGGCTGGAAGTGGATGCCGGATTATGTGAAGGAACAGGGGGTGGATTTGGACGCCTGTCCGGGCCTGGAGATGCGGGAGTATATCTATGACATGCCCACCCTGATGGCGGCGGCGGATGTGATCATCGGCCGGGCGGGGGCCTCTACCTTAAATGAGATCGCCGCCTCCGGCACCCCCTGCATCATCGTGCCGTCCCCCAATGTGACGGACAATCACCAGGAGAAAAACGCCGCCGTCCTGGCGGATCGCGGTGCCGCCCAGGTGATTCACGAGGCGGATTGCACCGCACAGGTTTTGTTTGACGAGACCAGGGCCCTTCTGGAGGACCAGGCCCGGCGGCGCGCCATGCGCCGGGCGCTTTTAAATCTGGCCGTGGTGGATTCCGCGGAGCGCATCTGCTCCGTGATTCTGGAGCTGGCAAGCCCCAGAGGCTGAGGCACCGGGCCGGGCTCCCCTGCATAGGATGTGCTAAAGGCAAGGGGGCTGGGCCATGGAGCGGCTGGTGATACAGGGCGGAGCGCGCCTCAAGGGGGCGCTCCGGGTACAGGGAGCGAAAAACAGCGTGCTTCCGCTGCTGGCGGCGTCGGTGCTGCTGGAGGAGGGGTGCGTGTTACATAACTGCCCGAGGCTGTCCGACGTGGACGCCGCCGTGGAGATCCTGGAGTATCTGGGCTGCCGGGTGACACGGGAGGGGCACAGCATCCGGGTAGACCCCGGAGGGCTGACACGAAACCATATTTCCCGGGAAAAGATGCAGACCATGCGGTCAACCATTTTGTTCCTGGGCCCGCTGCTTGCCAGAACCGGCAGCTGCAGCGTCTATGAGCCGGGGGGCTGCCGGTTGGGCGCCCGGCCGGTGGATCTGCATCTCATGGGCCTGGAGGCCCTGGGGGCGGAGATCACCCGGGAGGAGGACCGGCTGTGCTGCCGGGGACGCCTCCGGGGCGGGAGAGTGGTGCTGCCCTTCCCCAGCGTGGGAGCCACGGAGAATCTGATCCTGGCCGCCCTGGGCGCCGCAGGCACCACAACCATTTACAATGCTGCCCGGGAGCCGGAGATCGGGGATCTCATCGCCTTCTGCCGGGCGGCGGGCGCCAGAATCTACGGAGCGGGCACCTCCATGCTGGAGATTGAGGGAAGCGCCCTGAGGGCCGCGGAGCACCGGGTGGTCCCGGACCGGATGGAGGCGGCTACCTTCCTGACCGCCGCCGCCGGGACGGGCGGGGAGCTGCTGCTCACCGATGCCAGGCCGGAGCACTTAACTGCTGTGCTGCAGGTGCTGGAGGCAGCGGGGTGCCGGGTGGAGCGGGGAGATGGTGAGATTTTCCTGGCCGCGCCCCGGCGGCTGCGGGCGGTGCCGCCCATTCACACGGCGCCCTACCCGGGCTTCCCCACGGACGCCCAGGCTCCCATGATGGCGGCTCTGCTGCGGGCCGACGGAGTGACGGTTTTCGACGAGACGGTTTTTTCCGACCGGTACCGCCACGTCCCCGGGCTCCGGCGGCTGGGGGCGGAGATCGGAACCGCCGGGGCTCTGGCCGCCGTCACCGGCGTGACCCGGCTCCGGGGTGCGGATATGGAGGCCACGGATCTCCGGGGCGGGGCTGCCATGGCGGTGGCCGCCCTCCAGGCGGAGGGGGAGAGCCGGATTGCCGGGGTGCACCACATGATGCGGGGCTATGAGAATTTTGCCCAGAGGCTTCGGAGCCTGGGGTGCGCCGTTACGCTGGAAGCAGACGGCGCCTGACCGGGCGAGGGCTTTGATACGGAGGAGAACACTATGGATCGGGATCAACAGGAAAGACGCAGGAGACCGCCGGACACCCGCCCCGGAGGGGCGGAGCCGTCGGGCTCCCGGAGAAGCGGCGACAGGCCGGCGGCCCGGAGCCGCCAGAGACCGGCGGACCGCCGGGAGCCTGCGGGACGGGAGAGAACCGGGGAGACCCGGCGGCGTCCAGCTGCCCCGGAGGGGCGAAAAACCCCGCCGGAGCATGGACGAAGGGCCCCTGAGGCGGAGAAGAAGCCCAGGCAGAGCGGCAGCCCCCGCCGGGAACCGCCTAAGAAGCCCGGAGAGAGCCAGAAGAAGGCCCGGAACAGCCGGGCAAGGAGTGAAAACGCCAGGCGGCGCAAGCAGCCCCCGAAGCAGCAGACCAGGCGGACGCCCCCGAAGCCCCTGCCCCGCAGGCGGCTTCTTGTGAAGCTGGCCACCGCCGCCGCCGTGGTGCTGGCGCTGATTCTGGGCATGACCATTTTCTTCCGGGTTCAGGAGGTCCGGGTCACGGGCAACGCCAGGTATACGGCCCAGGAGATTCTGGACGCCTCGGGCATCGAGAAGGGAGAGAACCTCCTGTCCATTGGCAAATCCCGGGCGGCGGGAAAAATTCTCTCCGCATTTCCCTATGTGGATCAGGTGCAGATTGGTATAAAACTCCCCAATACGGTTAATATTGACATAGTGGAGGTGGAGGCGTCCTATGCCGTGGAAGCTGACGATGGCTGGTGGCTGATGGACGCCGGGGGAAAGCTCCTGGAGCCCGTGGAGAGCCCGGAGGGATATACCCGGGTGACCGGAATTTCGGCCGAAGCCCCCGTTTCCGGGGGCGCTCTGAAGGCCCGGGAGCAGGCCCCGGAGGCGTCCGGAGAGGAGCCCTCCGGCGAGATGACCGGCAGCGCGGCAGACCGGGCGGCGGCGGCCCTGGAGATTCTGAAGGTGCTGTCCCAGGAGGACCGCACGGCCCAGGTGACCAGCGTGGATGTGTCCCAGCTCTACGACATCCAGGTCTGGTATGGGGAGAAGTACCAGGTGATTCTCAGCGGCCCCACGGAGCTGACCTACAAAACCCGCTATATGGTACAGGCCATTGAGCAGCTGGAGCAGGAGGGCTACCGGGGCGGCGTGCTGGATCTCACCTTCACCGAGCCGGGAAAGGCGTCCTTTATCCCGTGGTAAAGAGAAGAATTTACAAAAACTTTGCCGAAAAAGAAGAATTTCTATTGACCAAACAGAATTTTCACGATAGAATAAACAGGTATAGATATGCCTGATTTCTGCCGCGCGCGGCGTGAATACAAAGAATACATAGGAGGAGAGCAAAAATATGTCTAATGTTGTGCCTGAGACTTATCCGGACAGAGTTGTTAATATTAAGGTGATTGGTGTAGGCGGCGCCGGCAACAACGTTGTCAACCGTATGATTGAATCCGGTGTCAGCGGCGTGGAATTCGTCGTGGTGAACACCGATAAGCAGGACCTGAACAAGTCCAAGTGCCCCAACAAGGTGCAGATCGGTGAGAAGCTCACCGGCGGCATGGGCGCCGGCTCCAAGCCCGAGATCGGCAAGAAATCCGCTGAGGAGAGCCGCGCCGCCATCTCCAAGATCCTGGAGGGCACCGACATGGTGTTCATCACCGCCGGTATGGGCGGCGGCACCGGCACCGGCGCCGCTCCCGTGGTTGCGGACCTGGCCCACGAGGCCGGCATCCTCACCGTGGGCGTGGTGACCAAGCCCTTCAAGTTCGAGGGCGCCAACCGGATGCGCCAGGCGGAGTCCGGCATTGCCGCTCTGTCCGAGAAGGTGGACTCTCTGATCATCATCCCCAACGACCGGCTGAAGTACGTCACCGAGCAGAAGATCACCTTTGCCAACGCCTTCGGCATTGCGGACGATGTGCTGAAGCAGGCCGTCACCTCCATCTCCGAGCTGGTGGGCTACTCCGAGCGGGTGGTCATCAACCTGGACTTTGCGGACGTCTCCGCCGTCATGAAGGACGCCGGCCGGGCCCACATGGGCGTGGGCGTCGCCTCCGGCCGGGAGAAGGCCGAGCAGGCCGCCATGACCGCTGTGGCCAGCCCCCTGCTGGAGACCTCCATCAACGGCGCCACCGGCGTCCTGGTGAATGTCACCGGCTCTCCCGAGCTGACCCTGGACGATGTGGAGACCGCCGCCAGCATTGTGCAGGAGGCCGCCAATCCCGAGGCCAACATCATCTTCGGCGCCACCTACTCCGACGAGTTTGAAGACGAGATGCGGGTCACCGTAATCGCCACCGGCTTTGAGGACAAGAAGGAGGAGACTGCCGCTCCCGCCGGCAAGGCTGCCGCCAAGCCCGGCCCCTTCACCGCCGCCGGCCAGCGCTCCAAGCCCGCCCCCGTGGAGGACGTGGACGACATCGACGAGATCTTCAAGATCTTCAACCGCCGGTAAGGATTTTTAAAATGATTCCGTCTGTGATGCGCCGCAGTTTTCCTGCGGTGCATCCTTTCGGTACGGCTGCTTTTAAACATCAAGGCGATAAAAATTCAGGCCGCCCCACAGAGAACCCCGCCCGCTGCAGGGCATTGGGAGACGTTGACTTCCTGTCGCGCACAGTTGTCCGTTTTTCTACAATTTTTTTGAAAAAGTCAAAAGAATTTTAGAAAAATTTACAATTAGCTATTTACTTTTTTTGTGCTGCGCACTAAAATATAACTGCAGAAGAACGCGGGCGTTCTCCTCTTTCATTCAAAAATTTTTTTCTGGAGGATTATGACATATGAACAGCAGAAACAGAAAGGCCAATCCCAACAGCCCCCTGTATCGCGCCATCCTGACCCTGAAGACCCCCGAGGAGTGCTACAACTTCTTCATGGATCTGTGCACCGTTCCCGAGCTCAACGCCATGGAGCAGCGCTTCGAGGTTGCCCAGCTCCTGAACCAGGGCATGATCTACAACAAGATTCTGGAGCTTACCGGCGCCAGCAGCGCCACCATCAGCCGTGTCAACCGCTCTCTCAACTACGGCACCGACGGCTACCGCATGGTCATCGACCGCATGGGGGACGAGGACGAGGAATGAGCGCCTATGAGTCTCTGGCCATTTCCTATGACCGGCTGACCAATGACGTTCCCTACGAAAAGATCCTGGCCTTCATCCAGGAGATCCTGACAGAACGGGGGTTTGCTCCCCGTTCTGTTTTGGATTTGGCCTGCGGCACCGGCGCCATGTCCGTGCTGCTGGCCAGGGCCGGGTACCGCGTAATTGGGGTGGATATGTCCGAGGAGATGCTCACGGTGGCCAGTGAAAAGGCCTGGGAGCTTCCGGACAACCGCCCCTTCTTTGTGCGCCAGCGAATGGAGCGCCTGCGGTTGCCGGAGCCGGTGGATCTGGTTCTGTGCTGCCTGGACAGCATCAATTATCTGACGAACCCCGAGGACTGCCGGGAGACCTTCCGGCGGGTGTACGGGGCCCTGAAGCCCGGCGGCATGTTTGTCTTTGACGTGAATACCCCGGAAAAGCTCCGGGCCATGGATGGCCAGGTGTTTCTGGACGAGGACGAGGATGTGTTCTGCGTCTGGCGGGGCGCTTTTGAGGAGGGCGAGAACATCTGCTACTACGGCATGGATCTGTTCCAGCGCCGGGGGAAGCTGTGGAGCCGCAGCCAGGAGGAGCACCGGGAGTACGCGTACACCCTGCCCCAGCTCCGGGGCTATCTGGAGGAGGCGGGCTTCCGGCAGGTGGCCCTGTATGGCGACCTGCGCTTTGAAGCCCCCGCAGCCGGGGAGCAGCGGGTGTACATTGCCGCGAGGAAGGAGAAAGAACATGAATGACTATATTGTGCGGGCCATGTCGTCCGATGGCTTTGTGAAGGCCGCAGCCATCCGCTCCACGGACATTGTCCGCCGGGCGGCTCAAATCCAGGGCACCACGCCCACGGCCACGGCGGCCCTTGGGCGGGTTCTCACGGCTGCCTCTCTCATGGGGAACATGCAGAAGGTGGAAGATGGCTCCGTGACCCTCCAGGTCAAGGGGGGCGGCCCTCTGGGAACCATTCTGTGCGTGTCCGACGCCGTGGGAAATGTCCGGGGTTATGTTCAGAACCCCGCCATCTCCCTTCTGGAAAAATACCAGGGAAAGCTGGACGTGGGGGCCGCCGTAGGCACCAACGGTATGCTCACGGTCATCCGGGATTTGCAAATGAAGGAGCCCTATGTGGGCAGCGTGGAGCTGGTCACAGGGGAGATCGCGGAGGACATTACGGCTTACTTCGCCCAGAGTGAGCAGACACCTACGGCCTGCGCTCTGGGCGTCCTGGCGGACCGGGATCATTCTGTGAAGGTGGCGGGCGGGTACATTCTCCAGCTTCTGCCAAACGCCCCGGAGACGGTCATCAGCGCCCTGGAGGAGGGAATCCGGAAAACCGGCCCTGTGACCTCCCTGCTGGAGGCCGGCAAGACGCCGGAGGAGCTGCTTACCCTGGTGTGCGCCGGTATGGAGCTGGAATTCCTGGAGACAACGCCCGTGGAGTACCGGTGCTATTGCAGCCGGGAGCGGGTCAAAGGGGCCCTCATCAGCCTGGGAAAGAAGGAGCTGACGGACATCGCCCGGGAGGGGGAAACGGTCCATATCGGCTGCCAGTTCTGCGACGCGGACTATACGTTCACACCGGCGGAAATTCAAAAACTTCTGGAAGAACTTTGAAATTTCGGCCCATTATTCTAAAAAAGCCGGGAATAATGGGCCGAAAAATTTCGAGAAAAAATTTGAAAAAAGTGCTTGACAAAATGGCCCCCCGTGTGTATAATGATACCCGTCGCTGAGATGTGCTGAGCCGAAAGGCGAGCCCCTCGAAGCAGTCGGGAGCATAGCTCAGCTGGGAGAGCACATGCCTTACAAGCATGGGGTCACAGGTTCGAGCCCTGTTGTTCCCACCAATATTTGGCCCGGTGGTGCAGTCGGTTAGCACGCCAGCCTGTCACGCTGGAGGTCGACGGTTCGAGTCCGTTCCGGGTCGCCATATAAAAGCATCTGAGCAGAGCAAGTGCTCTGCTCAACATGCCTCTGTAGCTCAGTAGGTAGAGCAGGGGACTGAAAATCCCCGTGTCGTTGGTTCGATTCCGACCGGAGGCACCACTTGAAAAGCCTGTCTTGCTGGAATCGAAGCGATTCGATTCCGACGGTCGGCACCATTTGACAAAGGCCATCTGGAATCGAAGTGATTCGATTCCGACGGTCGGTGTCAAAAGATGCGGGTGTAGCTCATCCGGTAGAGCGCCACCTTGCCAAGGTGGAGGTAGCGAGTTCGAGCCTCGTCACCCGCTCCAAAACAAATAAGGAACGCCCCAGCGTTCCTTATTTTATATGGTACCGTGGCCAAGTGGTAAGGCAAAGGTCTGCAAAACCTTCATTCCCCAGTTCAAATCTGGGCGGTACCTCCAGACAAAAAACAGCATCCGAAAGGATGCTGTTTTTTGTCAACGAAATCCGTCCTTACGGACGGGTGAAATGCCGCTGCGCGGCGTGAAATTGCTTCGCAGTGAAATTCTGCTTCGCAGAGTAAAGGACGGATTTGATTTCACATTCCGCAAAGCGGAATATTTCACCATCCGAAGGATGATTTCACATTGCGGAGCAATATTTCACTTTGCCTTTTCATTCCGGATGCTCCAAAAGGAGCAGTGGGAGGCCGTCTATAGTGCTTTGAATCGCCAACGGCCAAACCGATAGGTTTCG
>JALETK010000140.1 GCA_022781505.1 Clostridiales bacterium
GGCAGTGGGTGCAAACGCTTTCAAGGGAAATACCACCATTCAGTCTGTATCCTTTCCCTCCACCCTTCTGACCATTGGGAAAAACGCATTCAGTGACTGCGTAAACCTGACCGAGGTTACCCTTCCTGAAAAACTCACCAATCTGGGCAGTTACGCTTTCTCCAACTGCACCAAGCTTTCCAAAATCACCATCAATTCCGTCTGCATCAACAATTTGGATAGTTACAAAACTGAGCCCTTCTACAATGTGGGTAGTGCCACCAATGGTGTGACCGTCACCTTCGCCTCTGGCTGCACTAGAGTTCCCAGCAATCTCTTCTTTGCATACAGCGGATCCAGCACTGCCGCCAATTTAAAGAGCGTCATCTTAGCGGACAGCGTTACCTCTATCGGATCCGGCGCTTTCCAGAGTTGTCCGTCCATCGAAACCGTATCCTTCGGCTCCGGCCTGACCACAATTGGGTACGACGCTTTCAACGGCTGCGCCGCACTGAAGACTTTTACTCTTCCCTCCGCTGTAACCTCCATTGGCGAAAGTGCTTTCCAAGCATCCGGCCTGACAAGTTTTACCCTTTCCGATTCCCTGACTAGTATCGGCAAATATGCTTTCGCCGAGTGCACCAATCTGACCGAGGTCACCCTTCCCAAAAAGCTCACCAATCTGGGCAGTTACGCTTTCTCCAACTGCACCAAGCTTTCCAAAATCACCATCAATTCCGTCTGCATCAACAATTTGGATAGCTACAAAACTGAGCCTTTCTACAATGCAGGCAGCGCCACCGACGGCGTGACCGTCATCTTCGCCTCCGGCTGCACCAGAGTTCCCAGCAATCTCTTCTTTGCATACAGCGGCCCCAGCACTGCCGCGAACCTGAAAGAAGTCATTCTCGCCAACACCGTAACCTCCATTGGTGACAGCGCCTTTGAGAGCTGCACCACCCTGGAAACCGTAACCCTCGGCAAGGGCGTGACCACCATTGAGCGGGAAGCCTTTAAGAACTGCACCGGCATGGAGAGAATCACCATTCTGGATCATGTTACATCCATCGGCGCCAACGCCTTCAGTGGCTGCGAGAACACCCTCACCATTTATGGCTATTATGAAACCGCCGCACACGCCCATGCGGTTGCATACAACATTCCCTTCGTCGCTCTGGATAAGCCGGTTGACGAAAACCCCTTCAAAGACGTCAAGGAGGGTAAGTTCTATTATGACGCTGTGCTGTGGGCCGTGGAAAATGGCATCACCAAGGGCGTAACCGATGACGAGTTCTGGCCGGAGCAGGCCTGTACCAGAGGCCAGGTTGTCACCTTCCTTTGGAACGCCATGGGCAAGCCCGAGCCTACCAGCACCTACAACCCCTTCAAGGATGTGTCAGAGGGAAGATACTATTATAAAGCGGTACTCTGGGCTGTGGAAAACAAGATCACCATGGGTATGAGCCCCACGGAATTCCAGCCGAACCTCCCCTGCAACAGAGGCCAGGTTGTCACCTTCCTCCACCGGGCAATGGGTACCCCCAAGCCCTCCAGCAGCACCAATCCCTTTACGGATGTCTCCTCAAACCGTTACTACTATAACGCCGTTCTCTGGGCCGTTGAGGAGAATATCACCAAGGGCATGACCCAGCAGGAATTCTGGCCGGACTATGTCTGCACCAGAGGCCATGTGGTCACCTTCCTGTATCGCTGCCTGACCGAAAATTGAGTCCCAGCATCTCCGGCGCTGTCTCTTGTGATTTGAAAAAATCATCAGAGGCAGCGCCTCTTTTTTGGGGGACGGACACACTTTTCTCACCAAAATCCCTTTTCCCTATAGCCTGCCGCCGGTTTCTGTGCTACAATAAAGCACATACAGAGTAAAAGGAAGAGGTGTCGTCTATGGAACAGGGAGCCTCCGGCGTGGTCATTTCCGTTACCGTCACAGAGGTGGTGAACTACGCCCTGCAGCAGAACCGGCTTCCGGTGCTTCGGGAGCTGATCATTGAAAACAACACATCCGGGGAGCTGAGATCTTCCCTTGTGCGGATTTCCGCTGAGCCTGCGCTCTTCCCGGAGTACACCCAGGCTCTGGAGTCCATCCCCGCCGGGCAATCCCTCCGGCTCACCGGTCTCCCCCTGGCCCTGGACGGGGCGTTTTTGGCCGGGCTCACGGAGCGAATCACCGGACGTCTCACGGTCTCCCTGGAGGCGGAGGGACAGCCCATCGCCTCCTGTGTCCGGGAGATCACCGCTCTGGCCTTTGACCAGTGGCACGGCGCGGGCTATTTCCCGGAGCTTCTCACCGCTTTCGTGCTGCCCAATCACCCGGCCCTCTCCCCCATTCTTCAAAAAGCCGCCGCCCTTCTGGAGCAGTGGACCAATGATCCCTCCCTGGACGCCTACCAGACCCGGGACCCCAACCGGGTGCGGCTCCAGGCGGCTGCCGTATTCGGCGCTCTCCAGGCCCGGAACCTGGTCTATGCCGTCCCCCCGGCCAGCTTTGAGGATGTGGGACAGCGGGTCCGGCTGTGTGACGCGGTGCTGGAGCAGCAGCTGGGAACCTGTCTGGATCTCTCGGTGCTGTACGCCGCCTGTCTGGAGGCCATCGGGCTCCATCCCCTGCTCCTGCTTCAGCCGGGGCACGCCTTCGCCGGAGTCTGGCTGGAGGAGCTCACCTTCCCGGAGTCCGTTCAGGACGACCCGGCCCTCATCACCAAGCGGCTGGCGGCAGGGGTCAACGAAATCGCCGTGGTGGAGTGCACCGCCGTGACCGCAGGCAACAGCCTGGACTTTGACGCAGCCGCGGCGGCTGCCGCGAAACGCCTGAACCAAAAGCCCCTGGATTATGTGATCGACGTCACCCGGGCCAGGCTCAGCGGCATCCGTCCCCTTCCCCTCCGGGTGCGGACGGAGGACGGGCGCCTCCTCCTCCGGGAGGAGCGGGAGCCTGTCACCAGCGCTCCCACCACCCTTTCGGATACCATTTTTGTAAAGGAGGCCTCTCCGGAGCCTGAAGGGAAGCTCCGGCTCTGGGAGCGTCGGCTTCTGGATCTGGGGCTTCGGAACGGGCTTATCAACCTGCGGCTGACCCAGAACATGGTTCCCATCTTCTCCCCCGCCCTGGACGATCTGGAGGACGCCCTCTCCGGCGGCGCGGAGTATGGCATCGGCCCCCGGCCCGCCGAATATGAGGCCCGGGAGGAGGACTGGCGGGACCCGGAGCGCACCACCGACTGCGGCGCCTATGGCCCCCTCATCCAGTCGGAGTTCCGGAACCGGCGGCTGCGCTCCTGGCTGGGAGAGAAGGAGCTTTCCAGGGCCATTGTGGGCCTCTACCGTGCCTCCCGCACCAGTCTGGAGGAAAACGGCGCAAACACCCTCTATCTGGCCCTGGGCCTTCTCCGGTGGTACGAGACCAAAAGCAGCCAGAAGCCCCGCTACGCCCCCATCATTCTGATTCCTGTGGAGATTGTCCGCAAATCCGCCCTGAAGGGCTACGTCCTGCGCCTGCGGGACGAGGAGCCCCAGATGAATATCACCCTTCTGGAGATGCTGAAGCAGGATTTTTCCATCCAGGTGGGCGGCTTAGACCCCCTTCCCCAGGATGAGCACGGGGTGGATGTGCGGACGGTGTTCACCGTCCTGCGAAAGGCCGTTATGGACCGCAGGGGCTGGGACGTGCTGGAGCGGTGCGTCCTGGGCATCTTCTCCTTCTCCCAGTTCGTCATGTGGAACGACCTGCGGAACCGCAGCGAGGATCTGGCAAAGAATAAAATCATCCGCAGCCTGATGGACGGGCACCTCACCTGGGAGGCCGCTCCCATGGAGCTGGGCAGCCGGGTTCCCGAGGAGGGAGTGCTGCTCCCCATCCCCGCGGACGCCTCTCAGCTATATGCCATTGAGGCCGCCGCCCAGGGGGGCAGCTTCGTGCTCCACGGCCCTCCCGGCACCGGAAAGTCCCAGACCATCACCGCCCTCATCGCCAACTGCCTGGCCCAGGGGAAGACGGTGCTATTTGTGGCTGAGAAAATGGCCGCTCTGTCCGTGGTGCAGCGGCGGCTGGAGGGCATCGGCATCGGCCCCTTCTGCCTGGAGCTCCACTCCAACAAGTCCCGGAAGCGGGACGTTCTGGAGCAGCTCCGGGCCGCCACCGAGGTCTCCCGGAATCAGCCGGAGACGGAGTATGCGGAAAAGGCCCAGGCCCTGGCCGACCTCCGGCAGGAGCTGGACGGCTATGCCCAGGCCCTCCACCGGCAGCAGCCCTGGGGCCTCAGCCTCTATGACATGGTCAGCGGCTTTGAGGCCTGCAGCCACGCCCCGGACACGGTGGTTTTTCCCGCCGGCTTTGCGGATACGGCGGACAAGGGGCTGCTGAACCGGCAGCGGGAGCTGGTGGGCCAGATCATCGCCGCAGCCCGGGCCGTGGGCCATCCCCAGGGCCACCCTCTGACACCGGTGGGGATTACAGAGGCCAGTCACGCCCTGCGCCGGGCACTGCCGGAGCAGCTCCGGGCCTGGGGCGCCGCCCTGGAGCGTCAGCTCACGGAAGGGACGGCTCTTGCCAGGCTCCTGGAGCTGCCGGAGCCTGAGACCAGGGCCCAGTGGCAGCAGCTGACCGACACCGCCCAGGCCCTGGAGGCCTGGACCGCCCTCCCCCGCACCTGGGCGGCCTACGACAATCCCGCGGGAGCCATGCCCCAGATCTTCTCCATGGCCCAGCACCGCCGGAAGGCCGACGAGCTGGCCAAAAGCCTTCTGGAGCGCTGGACCCCGGACTTTCTGAATCAGGACGGAGAGGCCCTCAGAACCCAGTGGCGGCACAGCGTCACCAAATGGTTCCTTCCCAAGTACATCGACCAAAAGAAGCTGTTTCAGGCCCTGGCCCCCTTTGCCCTGGGAGAGGTCGACAAATCCAGGCTCTCCTCCGACCTGGACAATCTGGTGGCCTACCGCCGGGAGCGAGGCGCCTCTGACACCCTGCTCACCGCCCACGGAACCGCTCTGGGCCCCCTGTACCAGGGGGATGCCACCAACTGGAGCGGAATTGCCGCCCTGGCCGCCTCCGCCTCCAAAAGTGTGGGCACCCTGGACACTCTCCCCGGAGGCCCGGCCCTGCGAAAGGCCTGGGCAGGCCGTCCCGAAGCCGCCCCTCAGCTGAAGTCCTACTGCCAGGCGGAGGGGGAATGCCGGGCCATGACCGCCCGGCTTCTGGAGCTTCTGGCCCTTGACGAGAGCACCCTTCCGGAGGATGGATGGCTTCAGGGGCTGCTGGAGCTGTGCCGGGCCATGGAGACCCGGGGCGACGAGCTACGGGAGTGGGCCCTGTGGAACCACACCTGCCGCCAGGCGGCGGACGCGGGACTCTCCCCCCTTGTAGAGGCCTACCGCCAGGGGCTTCCCCACGACCAAGCGGAGGCCGCATATTACAAGGGGCTGTACCGCTGCCTTATCGAGGCGGCCATCGACCGGGAGAGCGCCCTGCGCAGCTTCTCCGGAGCCCTGTTTAACGAAAAAATCGCCCGGTTCAAAAAGCTGGACGGGGAACTGACGGAGCTGACCCGGCAGGAAATTTTCTGCCGTCTGGCCGCCCGGATTCCCAATTTCACCAAAGAGGCCGCCCAGAACTCCGAGGTGGGAATTCTCCAGCGGGCCATCCGCAGCGGTGGCCGGGGCGTCAGCATCCGGCGGCTGTTTGAGCAGCTGCCCACCCTCCTGCCCCGGCTGTGCCCCTGTATGCTCATGAGTCCCCTGTCCGCCGCCCAGTATCTGGACCCCAAGCGGAAGCCCTTTGATCTGGTGGTATTTGACGAGGCCTCCCAGATGCCCACCTGCAAGGCGGCGGGCGCGCTGGCCCGGGGCGAGAACGCCGTGATTGTGGGCGACCCCAAGCAGATGCCTCCCACCAGCTTCTTCTCCAGCAACACCCCGGACGAGGAGAATCCGGAGGCAGAGGATCTGGAGAGCATTCTGGAGGACTGCCTGGCCCTGCACATGCCCCAGACCCACCTGCTGTGGCACTACCGCAGCCGCCACGAGAGTCTCATCGCCTTCAGCAACGGTCAATTCTATGAAAACAAGCTGTATACATTCCCCTCGGTAAATGACCTTGCCAGCCGGGTTCACCTGGTGCAGGTGGATGGGTTCTTCGACCGGGGCAAGACCCGGCAGAATCTGGGCGAGGCCAGGGCCATTGTGGCGGAGCTCCAGCGCCGGTGCCACGACCCGTCCGCCGCCGGGCAGAGCGTGGGCGTGGTCACCTTCAACATCCAGCAGCAAAACCTGATTGAAGATTTGCTCACCGAGGTCTGCAAGGAGGATTCCGCGCTGGAGTCCTGGGCCTATGAGGGAGCGGAGCCCCTGTTTATCAAGAATCTGGAGAACGTCCAGGGCGACGAGCGGGACGCCATTCTCTTCTCCGTGGGCTACGGCCCGGATCGGGAGGGAAAGGTCTCCATGAACTTCGGCCCCCTGAACCGGGACGGAGGCTGGCGGCGGCTGAACGTGGCCGTCACCCGGGCCCGGCAGGAGATGACCGTGTTCTCCACCCTGACTCCGGACAAAATCAACCTCTCCCGCACCGGGAGCCAGGGCGTGGCGGCCCTGCGGGCCTTCCTGGAATACGCCGCCGGTGGAACGCTCCCCCACAGCTCCCAGTCCCCGGCGGTGACACCGGGCGGCATTCACGGGAGCATCTGTCAGGCCCTGCAGGAGGCGGGCTACGGAACCCGGGCCATGGTGGGGCACTCCGGCTACCGCATTGACGTGGGCGTGATCGACCCCAGGGATCCGGAGCGGTACCTTCTGGGCATTCTCCTGGACGGCCCGGCCTATGGCAGTGCCAAGACCACCCGGGACCGGGAGCTGGCCCAGATCTCCGTGCTCCGTGGCCTCGGCTGGAGCATTCACCGCATCTGGACCGCCGACTGGTGGGACAACCGGGAGAAGGAGCTGCAGCGCATCCTGTCCCTCCTGGAAAAACGCCTGACGGATACGCCGGAGGCTCCCCCGCCTGTGGCGGAGCCGAAGCCCGTCCCAACGGAAAGGTTGGCCCTGGCCACCCTCCCCCGGGAGGAGGCCGCTGCCCCGGTCTACCGGGCCGCCGCTCTCCCCCGCCGTCTCATGACCCCGGAGGAATGGATGCTGCCGGAGCAGGATGCATCCATTCTCTCCGCCATAAAAACCGTCCTGGAGCAGGAGGCTCCCGTGAACGAAGGCCTCCTCCAGCGCCGGGTGCTCCAGAGCTTCGGCATCTCCCGGGCCGGCGCCAAAATCCAGGCGCGGCTGGAGCTTTTGACGGAATCCCTGCAGCCCATCACCACATGGCAGGACGGGCAGAAATTCTACTGGACCGGAGATCCGGACGCCTACCAGGGCTTCCGGACGGCCGCCCCGGGAGACGGCCGCCGGGAAGCAAAGGACGTGCCCTGGCAGGAGGCAGCCAACGCCTTGTGCCGGATTCTGGAGGAGCAGGTGGGACTTCCCAGGGAGGATTTGCTCCGGGAGACAGGCAAGCTCCTGGGCTACGCCCGTTCCGGCCCCCTGGTAAGCGCCATGACCGCCGGAGGCCTCCGCCTGGCCCTGGCCGCCGGCAAGGTCGCCCAGGATGAAACCGGGCACCTGAGCATCTCCGGCTGATTTGCCCTGGGGCGCTGCAAGACCGCTTGCGGCGCCCTTTTTGGGAACGCTCCTCCATTGACACCGGCGATCTGTGGGGGTATCATAAGGAGAACACCTCATTTCCGGAAAGGAGTGTTTGGGTTTTGCGCCATATTTTCTTCTCTGTGTTTCTTCTTGGCCTGGGGGGCGGAGCCGTTCTGGGGCTGTATGTCCTCATTCGCCGGGCCCTTGGCTTGTTCTCCCTAAAGCACGAGAGGCTGCTCAGCCTTTTGGGCAGCCTGGGGATTCTGGCTCTGGTTGTGGCCCTTGACGGGCTCCTGGGCGTCGGAACCCTGGCCATTTTATTCCTGCTGCTCTTCTCCCTGGGTGCGAGCCTTGTCCGGTGGGGCATTCATGTCCTTTTCCCGGGCAAATCCCGCCGGAGCTGGCGGTATCTTTACCGCCTGTCCCTGATTCCCCTGCTGTGTACCGCTTTGCTTCTGGGCTATGGCTACCGGAACATGACCAATCCCGTCTGCACCTCCTACACCGTCACCACGGAAAAGGACATCCCCCGGGAGGGGTATCGGGTGGCCCTTCTCTCCGACCTGCACTACGGCTCCATCCTGGAGGCGGACACCTTACAGGAGGTCTGCCGGGAAATTTCCCAGGCCCAGGTGGATCTGGTGATTTTATGCGGGGACGTGGTGGACGAAAGCACCGGTCTCTCCCAGCTCCGGCAGGTGTTTTCCATTCTGGGGGACATTGAGAGCCGGTATGGGATCTACTATGTCTATGGCAATCACGACCGGGCCACCTACACGGACAGCCCCGGCTTTACCCAGGAGGAGCTCACCGGTGCTATAACAGAAAACGGCATCCGGATTCTGCGGGATGAGGCTGTGGAGATCGGAACGGGCCTCGTTCTCATTGGCCGGGAGGATCGCTCCGCTCCCGCCCGGCTCTCCCTGGAGCAGCTGACAGAGCAGGTGGACGGCAGCCGGTTTTTGCTCCTGGCGGATCACCAGCCCCGGGAGCTGGCGGAGAAGGCCCGGGCCGGAATTGACCTGCAGGTTTCCGGCCACACCCACGGCGGCCAGATCTTCCCCCTGGGGTACATCAGCCTTTTCCTGGGCCTAAACGAAATGAACTATGGTCTCCGCTCCATAGACGGTATGACCGCCATTGTCACCTCCGGCCTGGCAGGCTGGGGCTTTCCCATCCGCACCCAGGCCCGCTCGGAATATGTGATTGTGGAGATTCTTCCCCGGTGAAGTTAAATCAGCACGAACGTTCTCAGAAACGGCAAATCTTTCGGCTTGTGGAATCTCCTCACTTGGTATATGATAGCGGTACATCATGATTCATGGAGGAATCGCTATGAGATTGATACCCCAGCCCAGGAAGCTTACCATGCTCCCGGGCGCTTACCGTCTGACCTATCGGGACCGGATCACCCTGGAGGCCGGCTGCCCCGGTGAGGCTGTGGAATACGCCCTGCTGCTCTCCCGGGAAATCAAAGCCCAGACCGGATTGGACGTCTCCCTGGACCGCCGCCTGTCCGGCTTCCACCCCGGCATTCACCTGTATCTGGAGCCTTCCCTTGGCGCGGAGGGCACGGATGAGGCCTACACCATCGACATTGCCACCACTGGCGTCACCGTGAAGGGCGCAGGCTGCCAGGGCCTGCTTCACGCCGTCCAGACCCTGCGGCAGATGCTCCGTCAGGAGGGCGCAATGCTCCCCTGCCTCCATCTGGAGGACGCCCCTGCCCTGCCCGTCCGGGGCCTGTTTTACGACGCTACCCGCTGCCGCATTCCCACCATGGACTTTTTGAAGGAGCTGGTGGACAAGTGCAGCTTCTATAAGCTGAATCAGCTCCATCTCTATGTGGAGCACACCTTCCTCTTTGACGGTTTCAGCGAGGTCTGGCGGGATGACACCCCCCTGACCGCCCAGGACATTCTGGAGCTGGACGCCTACTGCCGGGCCCGGAACATCGACCTGGTGCCCTCCGTGGCGACCCTGGGCCACCTGTACAAGGTGCTGAGAACCGGGAGCTTCCACCACCTGTCCGAGCTGGAGGAGCCGGAGGGCGCTCCCTTCTCCTTCCACCACCGCATGGGGCATCACACCCTGAACGTCACGGATCCGGATTCTCTGAAGCTGGTCTTTGACATGATTGACCAGTTCCTCCCCCTGTTCTCCTCCAAGCGCTTCAACATCAACGGGGACGAGCCCTTCGATCTGGGCCAGGGCCGGGGCAAGGCGCTGACCGGGGAGATTGGCTCCCACGAGATGTATGTGGAATGGATCGGAAAGATCTGCCGCCATGTGGAGAGCCTGGGCAAGCAGCCCATGTTCTGGGGCGATGTGATTCTGGCCGACCCGGACACCATTCACCGCCTTCCCAAGGACATCATCTGCATGAACTGGGATTACGCCGTCAATCCCCCGGAGGGCAACACCCGGAAGCTGGCCGCCACCGGTGTGGCCCAGTACCTGTGCCCCGGCGTCCAGGGCTGGAAGCAGACCATCAATCTTCTGGACGAGGCCTATGCCAACATCAGCAAAATGGCCCAGTACGCCCACAAGTACAAGGCTCAGGGGCTTCTGGTGACGGAGTGGGGCGACTACGGTCACCTGCAGGACCCCGAGTCCTCCCTCCCCGGCATCATCTACGCCGCCGCCATGGGCTGGAACCCGGAGCTTCCCACCCAGGAGGCCCTGGATCGGGATATCTCCCTGGTGGAGTACGGCGACCCCGCGGGGCAGGTGCTGTCCATCGTCCGTACTCTCAGCCGTCAGGTGGTCATGAACTGGGGCGAGGCTGTGGAATTCACGGAAATCCAGCGGGGCCGCCTCCCGGAGAAGACCATGGAACGCTTCTGGCAGGACTTCCTCCCCAGAATAGAGCGGCTGCTGCCCAGAGCCGCCGAGGCCAATGAGACCATCGACCGCTGCCAGGAGGCGCTCTGCAAGCTCATGCCCGGCCTCCGGGAGCCCGGCCGCCTGGTTCCCTATCTCATGATGTCCGACGGCCAGAAGCTCCTGAACCGGCTGATGGCCTGGCTGGAGGGGAAATACCTGGGCCGGGAAAACGCCCTGACTGTAGACCCCAAGGCTCTGGCCCGGGAGCTGGAGTGCTGGTACAACGATTACAAGCGCCTCTGGCGCACCACCAGCCGGGAAGGCGAGCTCTACCGCAACGGGGAGGTCATCTTCTGGCTGGCAGACTTCCTCCGCCGGGAGGCATAAAGTACAACGCCGGAGGGCGGTTCCCTGCGAACCGCCCTCCGGCTATACTATTTGTCTGAACGGGAGCGCTTTGTAGGGAACGGTCTTAACCGTTCCGAAATCCCCGGATTCTTGCGCACAAGATCCTTCGCCTTTGGCTCAGGATGACAGGGCCGGGAGCGGCCCCCGCCTCCCCCGTTGTCATTCTGAGGCGAAGCCGAAGAATCTCTCGCACAGGCCTCCGTGCCGGTGCTCTTCCCCATGAGATCCTTCGCCTTTTCTGCGCAAAGGGTCTTTTGAAATATGTTCAGCCTCGCCGGTGGCAATGGGGCTTGCGGCCATGAGCCCCCTCAGGCTCTGACCCCATTCCCCCGCACCGCCCTGCAGCTCTCCACGAAGGTCTGGAAGACGGCTCTTTGGGCGCCCTGCCAGAAGTACTCCGGGTGCCACTGGATGCCCCACACAAAGGTCTTTCCGGGGGCGTACACCGCCTCAATCACCCCGTCCGGAGCGGTGGCCATGACGGAGAGGGCCGGGGCCAGGGCGGCGATTGCCTGGTGATGGTAGCTGTTCACCCCCAGAGCCTCACAGCCCAGGCACCGAACCAGAGGGGTATCCGGCCAGAGGGCCACGGTGTGAAACACCCGGTCATAGGGGGCGGTCATGTCATGATCCACGGCCTGGGGAAGGTGCTGGCAGAGGGTACCGCCCAGGGCCGCGTTGAACAGCTGCACCCCCCGGCAAATGCCCAGCATGGGCATGTCCCGGGCGAAGGCCTCCAGAAACAGAGGAAACTCCAGCTCGTCCCGCCGCTCGGCAGAGGGGGCGCAATCGGCGGTGCGCTCCTGGCCGTACAGGGCCGGCTCAATGTCCTGCCCCCCGGGAAACAGAAGCCCATCGCAGATGGACAGGGCCTGGGCCCGATCCGCCGCCTCCATTCTGGGCGGCAGCACCAGGGCAATTGCGCCGCAGCCCTCCAGCGCCTCCAGATATTGAGGAAGCATCCAATAGCTGTTCTTCTTCGCATCATACAGGGGCAGAACGCCAATCACCGGTTTCTTTTCCATATATTACGCCTCTCCATTCATATGATACCGCTCAGGGGGAAGGGGCGCTCCGTCCGCCGCAGGCGGACGGAGCAGCTTGCAGCTTTTAGGAATCTTCGCCTATAAGCTACCATGTTTCCTCTAAAAAATCAAGCGGAATATACAAATTCTCCAGGCATTTTTCAGAAAAAGAATATTTGTCTTTGTATTGTGGACATCCGCGGGAGCCTACTGTTTTTTCTGCAGCTTTCGCTTGTTTCCCTGCTCATCCACAATATAGGTGTTGTCCAGCTGGGCTGTCAGATTGGCGCGAACGGCGTCCAGATAGATTCTCCGCAGGCCATCCCGCTCCGACAGCTCCGCAGGGGTCAGGCCCTCGGTCTTTGCCTTTTTCGCCAGCTCGTTGATTCTGGCAATCACATCTTCCATCATTTGGAATCCCTCCCTACACAAATTTTTCGATTTCCACAGACAGCCGGCCCTTTCGGGTCTGGCCCTTTACCAGGGTCAGGCGTATTTTTCCCAGGCCCCGGATGGAAACCACAGCCCCCTCTGTGAGAATCCGATCCGGCTTTTCACAGGGCAGCCCGTCCACGGCGGCTGCGCCGGAGAGCACATACCGGACCGCCTGGTTCCGGCTCACCCGGAAGCCTGCGCCGATGACGCTGTCCAGCCGAAGAGAGGCCAGTGTGTCCTGCCGGGTCAGGGTCTCGGGCACAGGGATCTCCGCCGCAGCCAGGGGGATGCGCTCTAAGTGGAGCTTGGTTCTCCCGGCACTCACCAGATTCTGCTCCACATAGGGAGCGATGTCCGAAAGCAGGAAGAAATCACACTGCCCCTTCCCCACGCAGATATCCCCCACGGTCTCCCGCTTGATGCCCGCGCCCATGAGGCTCCCCAGAAAGTCCCGGTGGCTGAGGGTGTCCTTTTCAAAGAAGGTGGCCCGGAGGCAGGCAACGGGGCCCTCCTCCCCCAAATCATCCTCCTCCAGGTAATCCGGCAGGAAGCAGGCCACCGCCCGCTCCGCTCCGGGGTAGCCCCCGAAGAAGGTGAGATTCTCCCCCCCCATGAGCCGCCGCACCAGCTCCTGCTCCCGCAGGGACAAAAAGGCGGTAAAGGCGGGGATATTCCGCCGCCGTCCCCCCTCCAGCCGCTCCCAAACCCGGGCCAGCAGCACCCGATCCTCCCCGCTCTGGGCAAGGCGCTCCATTTTTTCCTTTGGTTCCATATTCCGTCTCCCCATTGCAGAATTGCCCCTTGGCTTTGGGCCATTATAGCATCTTTCCCGTGGAATGGCAACATTCCATTTTCTCCAACGGGCGGGGATGAATTTTTCTCATTGCCATATGAGAGGAAAGCATGTATAATAGCAGAAGCATAGGATTGTTGAGGTGAGGTACATGGATATCGCCATCATCGGCGGGGGCGCTTCCGGCATGGCGGCGGCTCTGGCAGCCGCGGAGAACCCCGGCTGCCGGGTTCAGCTTCTGGAGCGGCAAAACCGGGTGGGCCGGAAGCTCCTGGCCACAGGCAACGGCCGGTGCAATCTGACCAACGCCAACCTCTCCCCTGCCGCCTACCACGGGGCGGAGCCAGGTTTTGTTCTCCCCAGTCTTCAGTCCTTCGGCCTGGAGGACACCCTGGAGTTCTTTCACACGCTGGGCCTTCTCACGGTGCAGGAGGCCTCCGGAAAAATCTATCCCTGGTCCGACCAGGCGGGAAGCGTGGTGGATGTGCTGCGCTTCGCCCTGGAAACGTCCAACATCACCCTGCGCACAGGCTGGGAGGTTCGGAAGGTTCGGAGGATGGACAGGGGCTTTCTCCTCTCCGGCCAGGAGGGGGACATCTCCTGTGACCGGCTGATTGTCGCCTGCGGAGGGCTGGCGGGCACGGCCCTGGGCGGTTCCATGTCCGGCTATCAGCTCCTCCGGAGCCTGGGCCACCGGTGCAGCCGTCTGCGGCCCGCCCTGGTGCAGCTGAAATCCTCCTATCCCCGCTGCGCCTCCCTGAAGGGCATCCGGGCCAATTGCCGCCTGACCATTGTCCACGACGGCGCGCCTGTGGCGGAGAATCAGGGGGAGGTGCAGTTCACCCAGTACGGCCTCAGCGGCCCGGCCATTTTTGAGGTCTCCCGGGTGGCCTGTGACGGCCCCGGGCACTGGCAGTGCCGGCTGGATCTTCTGCCGGAGCTGTCCCGGGAGGCGCTGGTTCAGCGTCTGATCCGGCGGCAGGAGCGGTGCCCCAATTTGGAGGCGGGAGACCTGTTCACCGGCACCGTCCACAACCGCCTGGGCCGGGTGCTGGTGCAGGAGGCGGGGCTCTCTCTCTCCGCCCCCCTGAAAACCCTCCTTTCCCGGGAGCTGGAGGCCGCCGCCGGACTTGCCAAGGACTTCCCTCTGGAGCTCACGGAGCCCATGGGGATGGACAGCGCCCAGGTCACCTCCGGCGGGATTCTCACCCGGGACTTTGACCCCGTGACGCTGGAGAGCCGCCTTTGCCCCGGGCTTTACGCCTGCGGCGAGGTGCTGGACATTGACGGAGACTGCGGGGGCTTTAACCTCCAATGGGCCTGGAGCTCCGGCCGCGCCGCCGGAGCCGCCGCCGGAAAGGAGCCTCTATGATTCGCATTCGAGATCTTGCCCTCCCGGTGGAGCACAGTACCCGCCAGCTCCGTCAGGCAGCGGCCCGGGCCCTGCGGCTCTCCCCCCAGGACATCCAGACTTTGGAGATCGCCCGAAAATCCCTGGACGCCCGGAAGAAGGAGCGGATTCAGTGGATCTACACCCTGGACGTGACCGTCAGCGGCAGCGAAGCCCGGGCCCTGCGCCAGGGCGGCGCAAAGGCAGAGCTCGCGCCCCGGTATCACTATGAAATTCCCCGGCCTGAGACGTCCCCTCCCTGCCGCCCGGTGGTGGTGGGCTTCGGCCCGGCGGGGATGTTTGCCGCCCTGGTTCTGGCAGAGGCCGGGCTCCGGCCTCTGGTGCTGGAGCGGGGCTGCGACGCGGAGGCCCGCCACACCCTGGTGGAGGAATTCTGGAATACAGGGCGCCTGAATCCCCGGAGCAATGTGCAGTTCGGCGAGGGCGGCGCCGGTACCTTCTCCGACGGAAAGCTGAACACCGGCACCCACGACCCCCGGAACCGCTGGGTTCTGGAGGAGCTGGTTCGCTTCGGAGCGCAGCCCAACATTCTTTACGACGCCAAGCCCCATGTGGGAACGGACGTGCTGCGGAAGGTGGTTCAGAATCTCCGCCGCCGGGTGGAGGCCCTGGGGGGCGAGGTGCGCTTCCAGACCCAGCTCACCGGGCTCCGGCAGAAGGATGGGCAGCTCACCGGCATCACCCTCCGGGGGCCCCGGGGGGAGGAGACACTGGACTGCACCCGGCTGATTCTGGCCATTGGGCACAGCGCCCGCGATACCTTCTCCATGCTGCTCTCCGCCGGTCTTCCCATGGAGCCCAAGCCCTTTGCCATGGGCGTGCGGATTGAGCACCGGCAATCTCTCATCAACTTGAGCCAGTACGGCCCCCATCCCCCTGCGGGGCTTCCCCCGGCGGACTACAAGCTGTTCTGCCACCTGCCCGACCGGACGGTGTACAGCTTCTGCATGTGCCCGGGGGGCTATGTGGTGGCCGCCGCCTCGGAGGAGGGGGGCATCGTCACCAACGGCATGAGCTACTCCGGCCGAGGCGGGGAAAACGCCAACGCCGCTCTTCTGGTATCTCTCCAGCCCAGGGACTTCCCCTACCCCGGCACCCTGGGGGGAATGCAGTGGCAGCGGGAGCTGGAGCGGCGGGCCTTTGGCCTCACCGGGAGCTACCGGGCTCCGGCCCAGCGGGTGGAGGACTTCCTCAAGGGCGTCCCCACCACCGCCTTTGGAGACGTGTCTCCCACCTATCGCCCGGGCGTTTTCCCCGGGGATCTGCATCAATGTCTTCCGGAGACCATTACCGGCCCTCTGGCCCAGGGCATCACCGCTCTGAACGAACGTCTCCGGGGCTTCTCCCATCCCGACGCCGTGCTCACCGGCCCGGAGACCAGGAGCTCCAGCCCGGTGCGGATGCTCCGGGACGAGAGCCGCCAGTCTCCCCTCCGGGGTCTCTACCCCTGCGGAGAGGGCGCCGGCTACGCCGGGGGCATTCTCTCTGCCGCCGCCGACGGCATCCGCTGCGCAGAGAGCCTGATCGCCTCCTGCGCCCACTTCTGATAAGGAGGAATTTCCTTGAACCCTCAAGCCAGCAAAAAGCTCCGCCGGGAGCAGCGGCAGCCCTTTAACGAGGTCTGCGGCATTCTCCTTCTGTGCTCCGTATTCATGCTCGCCGCCGTGCTCCTCACGGTTCTGGTCCAGGCCGGCTTCACCCTGCTCATCTCCGGCATCCGAAACGACGGCATGGACATGGACAACATCCTTCGCACCATTACAACCAGCCTGCAGGAAAATGGGGTTGGATACCTCCTTTACGCCGTGGCCTGTCTCGTGGTTATCCTGGTCTGGAAGGGGAAAGCCTTTTACAAAACCGCCTTCCACTCCTATCGCCCCATGGGCTTTTCGGTCTTTTTTCAGCTTCTGTGCGTCTTCTTCTCCCTGCAGATGGCAGGCAGTCTCATCTCCGGATATCTGGAGGGAATTCTGAACCTCTGGGGACTCAGCACCTACAGCTTCCTGGAGGAGGTCACCGGAGGCAGCAAAACCGTGTCCATGTTCCTCTATGTGTCCGTCTTTGCTCCCATTGTGGAGGAGCTGCTGTTCCGGGGGGCCATTCTCCGAACCTTCCAGCCCTACGGGAAGCGGTTTGCCATTGTGTTCTCCGCCCTTCTCTTTGGCCTGTTCCATATGAACCTGGTGCAGACGCCCTTTGCCTTCTTCCTCGGTCTGATTCTGGGCTATGTGGCGGTGGAATACTCCCTCACCTGGAGCATCGTCTTCCATTTCATCAACAACTGCATTATGGCAGAGCTGCTGTCGGACTACACCAATCTGCAAAGCGTCCTGATGTTCCTCTTTGTCATTGCCGCTCTCATCATTCTGACCATCCACGGCAACGATCTCAAGGCCTATCACCGCAGCCTCAACCCCATGCCCAAGGAGGCCATTCGGAGCTTCTGGACCGCACCGGTCACCATTCTCTTTCTCCTGGTATGCCTCGCCAGCTGCCTCTGCTGCATCACCGTCCTTTAAGCGCGCTGTATGCACAGCAGCACATATGATAATGTGCCAAACAGGCGGCCTCTTTCAAGTGGCCGCCTGTTTGGCGCTAACAGATGCTTTTACAGATTATAATACTTCACAAACTCCGCAGGATGGGGAATCCGGCTGATCTCGCGGCTGTCGGCGCGGATGGTTCGGAGCCAGGTTTGGATCAGGCTCTCAGGGAATACGCCCCCGGCGGTGAGATAATCGTGATCTGCCTCCAGGGCATCCAGCGCCTCGTCCAGGCTGGCGGGCAGATGGCCCAGCTTGGCCCGTTCCTCCTCCGGCAGGTCAAAGAGGTTGAAGTCAAAGGGGCCCCAGTTGTGGTCGGCGGGATTGATTTTGTTCTTCACCCCGTCCAGGCCAGCCATCAGGATGGCGGCATAGGCATAATAGGGATTGCAGGTGGCATCGGGGTTCCGCAGCTCGAAGCGCTTTTTGTCCGGCGTCTTCACATAGGCGGGAATGCGGATCACGGCGCTGCGGTTGGCCATGGCATAGCCCACGGTCACAGGGGCCTCAAAGCCCGGGATCAGGCGCTTGTAGGAATTGGTGGAGGGGTTGGTGATGGCGCACAGGCTCCGGGCGTGGGTCAGAAGGCCTCCGATAAAGTACATGGCCGTCCGGCTCAGCTGGGCATAGCCCTCCGGGTCATAGAATACAGGCTTCCCGTCCTTCTTCAGGAGCATATGGACATGCATCCCGTTGCCCGCCTCCCCCAGAATCGGCTTGGGCATCAGGGTGGCCGTCATGCCATGGGCGGCGGCGGTGTTGCGGATGACATACTTGGCAATCATGGTGGCGTCGGCCAAGCGGGTCATCTCCCCCAGCTCCACCTCGATCTCCAGCTGTCCGGAGCCGCCCACCTCATGGTGATGGTACTTCACATCCACGCCCCACTTGGCCAGCTCCAGGCAAATCTCATTGCGCAGATCAAAGGTCAGGTCATTGGGCAAGTCCGCGTGATAGCCGTCATGGGGCTGGGTGTGGAAGCCGCTGTTCTGCTCCACCGGGCAATCGGAGGACCAGGCGGACTCCTTGCTGTAGAGCTGATAGCCCAGCTCGTTGGGCTTCATGCTGCAACGCATACCGTCGAAAACATGGAACTCGTACTCGGGCCCGATGATCATCTCATCGGCGACCCCCAGCTCCCGCATGTAAGCCACGGAACGCTTGGCCACATTGCGGGGATACTGCGCAAAGGGATAGTTGCTGGGCTGGTCAATCACCTGCACATCGCCAATCATGGTCAGGGTAGGAGCTTTCGCAAAGGGATCTACCACGGCGGTGGTGATGTCGGGAATGAAAACCATATCGCTTTTCTCCACCAGGGCGTACCCATAGTTGGAGCCGTCAAAGCCGATGCCGTTTTCCAAAATGTCCTGCGTAAAACGGACTGCGGGAATGGAGAGATGCTTCCAGCGCCCCCGGAGATCAATCATCTTGAAATCCACAAACTGGATACCGCGCTCCCGGATAAACGCCTGAACCTGCTGAACGTTCTGAAACATATAATGCCTCCTATATCATTTTGTGCATCCCAACACAAAGGGGGTATTGGGGGCACTCCGGCAAGTTTTTGTGAAATATGTCGGTTTTTATTACCCATGCCCCTGCACTTATTATACAAAACTTCTATTGAAAATACAAGATGCAACTGAAAAATAAGTGTGCAATTCTCTGCGTTGTCAAATGATATGACCCCATGGAGGAAGCCCCCCTTGTGTGGGGAGAAAGATATTTCCCGAGGTCAGAGCGATAAATCCTTATCTGAGGAGCCACCGCCTTCGGCGGCTTGGCCTTGACAGGACGCCTGTTGG
>JALETK010000141.1 GCA_022781505.1 Clostridiales bacterium
GGCCTATCACGGCCCGTCCCTGATCATCGGCTACAGCCCCTGCGAGATGCACTCCATCAAGGGCGGCATGATGAACTGCCAGAAGGAAATGAAGAAGGCCGTGGACTGCGGCTACTGGAACCTGTTCCGCTACAATCCCGAGGGCGAGAAGAAGTTCACGCTGGACTCCAAGGCGCCCGCCGGCGGCTATCAGGAGTTCCTGATGAACGAGGCGCGTTACAGCCGCCTGACCCGCGAGTTCCCCGAGCGCGCGGACGTGCTGTTCCAGCGCAACGAGGACGAGGCCAAGGCACGCTACGAGCACCTGCTGAAGCTGGTGGAGCTGTACAAATAATTTCCTGATTTTCCCGGGTCCGGGGGTATCTCAGATACCCCCGGATCTTTCCATAAAAAACCGCGCAGGAATTGAGGAAGCGTCACAAAACCACTCGATAAGAAGCATTGTGCATCCCGGGCCGCTTCATTTGACCTCAGCAGCTGGAATATTCGATATAAGTAAATCCTCCGTATGATCGAAACCATACGGAGGATTCCCTGTTTTACGGACGCTGCCCGATACTCCGGGCCGGAATTTTTCTTTTTGCCTCCCTCAGCCGAATACGAAGCCGGTGGTGGGTGCGGGATTGAGCTCCGGGGTTCCGAAGCCGCCTGCAATGACGGCCCGCACCGTCCTGCCCTGGGTGTCCGCCTTGGGGGCGGGAATCAACAGAAACCAGTTGGCCATGTCCATGGTGGTAATCTCCGGGACACTCACGGTGATCTCCACCTGATAGACCCCTCCCTGTGCCGAGGCGGAGGCGGAAAAACGGACGGAGCCGGTGGTGGTCACTCTGGGAATCACAATCAGGTCATATTCCTGGAAGAATTCCTCTCCATACTGCTCTGCCGCATCGGTCAGAACCTGAGAACCCACCCGATTCAAAAGCTCCTCCAGAGCCTCCAAATCCTTCATCTGCATCATAGCCAGTCCGTCGGCACTGGGGTTCTGGGCAATCAGGTTCTCCAAAACGCTCTGAGCCACATCCTGGGTGCGTACCACCTGCAGATCCTCCAGAGCCACCCCTTCCGTGCCGGGGGCCACCGGGTCAGACACAATAGGCTCCACCGGTGCCACAGGCACCGTCTCCACAGGTTCGAAGGGCACTGTCTCGGTGGGCGCCTCCTGCTCCGTTTCCTGCGTGGAAGGAACAGGCTGGGTGGGCGTGGTCTCCGGAGAGGCCGTGGTTTCGGCGCTTACGGTATCCCCTGCCGTTCCGGAAGGCTCCGTCTCTCCCCCGGCTCTGCAGGCTCCAAGGCTCAGGATCAGGGCGGCGGCCGCCGCCAGGCATGCGAATTTTCTATATTTCATCATGATAATACCTCCTGTTCTGGAAGCCGCCTGTTTGGGGGCTTTGGTAATATAGACGGAAAAACGCCTGTCAGGTTGCGCCCAGCCTCACTTTTCCTTCCGCTGGCGGTACAGATCCCGCACCCACTCCAGATGGTGGCTCTCCTCCGTCTTTTTAATGTGGGGAAAGGCTTTGGTCAGGCGAATGTCAAATTTGCTGGGCTTTTCCAGCTGCTTCCGGTATTTCTCCAGCAGCGCCTCACGCTGGGCGAGGAATTCCTGCTTCCGTGTTCCCAGAGAGTTGAGGAATTCCTCCCGCTTCTCCTGATCCCGGTCCCACAAGGCCAGGGTTTTTTCGGAGAGACTGCTGCCGATACCGTCGGAGATTCGCCGCAGTCCGGCCTCCATCTCCTCCACGGCCTTCCATTTTGCCGGGAGCTTTGCCGCCTGGATGCCGGTGAGAATCAAATCCGTCAGAATGGTCACGGAGAACACGCCCAAGGCAATCCAGCCAATCAGGGCGGGAATCCAGCCAACCATCTTCAAAACCAGGGGCTGGAGCAGATACACAACCACCATGCACCCCACACCCCAGATCAGGGAGAACAGCAGGCACACATGGCCGCCGATGTTCAGGGGCATCCGGCTGTAGTCCCAGAGTCTGGTGTGGAGCACCCGGTAGGAAAACCAACCCACAAAATACTCAATCACCGTGGGAACCATCACAGCCACCACATAGGCCTGGAACAGATGGGGACGGATGGGTGCGATGAGATAATACACCGCCACCACACCGCAGCCATAAATGGGACATACCGGTCCCATGAGAAAGCCCCGGTTCACAAAATGGCCGGTCTTACAGGCCGCAAAAGCCACTTCACTGCACCAACCCACAAAGCTGAACAGGAAAAAAGTCCACAGAGCCTCATAAACCGTCACAAAAGTCACATCCTTTCTTTTGTGCGTATCATAGCATATTGGGGCCCTGTGTGTCAAATTATCCTGTCCGGCAGTACCCCAGGTTTGAAAAACTGTCCCTACCGGCGCACGCCGCCGGTGCCAGCCGCCATGGTGTACTGCCGGGCCAGGTTTTGCCAGGTCTGCTTATCCACGGCCCCTGTAGTCCGAAGCCCGCTCAGCCCCTGAAACCGGCGAACCGCCGCCACGGTGGGCGCATCCATGATTCCTGTAAAGCCCACCTGCGGAAGGCCGCCGTAGGTCCGGGAGAGAGCCTGCAGAACAGACTGAATCAGATAGACATGCTGATTGACCTCCCCCGGCTGTATGACCTGCCTGGGATTCAGGAGAATCAACAGGGGCTCTGCCTGATATTGCAGCACTGCCTCCCGGCGGTATTCCTCCGCCAGGCGCTCCCAGGTCGCCTGATTCACCACCCCTGTGGCAGGCAGACCAAAGGCCCTTTGAAAGGCAATCACTGCCGCCATGGTGTTCTGTCCGAAAATGCCGTCCGGTGTCACCGGCAGCAGTCGCCTGTCACCCTGGGACAGAACCCGGAGCATGTATTGCATACTCTCAATGGGCTTTCCCACAAAATAGCTGGGATTTCTGGAGCTCATTCTCACCCCTCCTTTCTGCCCGGATCTCTGGCGCCCATGTGCAGGTCAAATCCCGGAAACTGGGTCAGCGTTGTGGTCAGCTCATACCGCTCCTGCTGGTCTGCCGTCTGCACGGCAGCGGTCTGCACCGCCTCCCCGGAGTAGGGAAATCGCTCCTGATCCCGGAATACCGTGTCCCTTACGGCATTGAACTGGCTCTCCAGCTCCAGCCAGGTCTGGGCATCCACCGTTCCCGTCTGAGGGAGACCAAAGTATCCCTGGGCGGCCAGAACCGCCGAGCGGGTGGCAGGTCCGTAAATTCCGTCGGTCTGCACCGGCGGTATGGCACTGATAAAATCCGACAGCACCAGCAGCATATACTGAAGCTGCCGCACATAGGTACCGCTGGCCCCCTGCTGGAGAGCTCCTGCGTAATTCCAGCTGAGGTTGTAAAACTGCTGCCCCTGGGAATACAGCTCTGCCAGTGAGGTCACGCCCACATACAGCCGCACAATCTCATACCAGGTTGCCTTTCCAACTATCCCGTCCGGTGTCAGCCCGAATATCTCCTGGAACCGCCGGACGGAGGCCTCCGTCTGAGGGCCGAAGAGGCCGTCTACGGGGCTGATCTTCGGAATCGCCGGGTAGTTCTGGGCAATCCGGTTCAGAGCCGCCTGTATCTGGACTACATAGGGCCCCTGGCTTCCCACCCTGAGGGGCGTCCCGGGATAAGACTGGACCAGCCCCCGGATGGGCGCATTGTCCACAATCTCAATGTCATCCCCATAATAGGCCTTGAGAATCTCCACGGAGTTATAGCCCTGCTGGGCAAGGCTCTGGGAGCCCCACTGGCTGAGCCCTTCACAGGTTACGGTGGTGCCGTTGCAGAACTTCGCGGCCAGGGGCTCCAGAAAGCCCTGGCGGCGGATGTAATTATTGAAGATGTCATCCACAATGGCGTCCACATTTTCAAAGGTACTTCTGCCGTTTACAAAGGCCTGGTCATAGGCGGTGGAATTGGTGATCTCAAAATCATAGCCCTGGCTCCGGTAAAACTCCGTGTACACCCGGTTCAGGGCAAAGGAGATGATTGCCAGAATGTTGGCACGCAGGGCGCTTTCGTCCCAGGTGGGGTAGATCTCCGAAGAGGCCACATTTTTCACATAGTCCTTAAAGGGCACCGTAACATTGGGAGCGTTGGACCCCGGCGGTCCCAGGTGGACGGTGATCTGCTCCGGAATGTAAGGTATCACAGCCGGCATGTTTCCACCTCCTAAAGATTCTGGGGCGGCGTCAGGAATTTCTCCATCTGGTCAAAGGACTCAGGGTACAGGGAGATGGGAATCATCTCCAGGGGCTGGAGCGTGGTTACACCGGCAAAGACCTGGATCTGATCCGCCTGAATTTGCTCATAGTCCGGATGCTGCGCCCGTATGTTCACCGTTGTAAAGGGCTGACCCTTGAAATCCGGGTCCCTGCTGTCCGCAGCCGCAGGCACGGACACCGCCACAGGCTTAATCTGTCCGCTGCTGTTGGTGAGGCGGGCGGCCAGCAGCCTTCCCTCCGCATCGGTGATGGCGATGGCCACCCCCTCCAGGGGAAGCTGGGCGGTTGAGGTGTAGGCATGAACCTGGATAAATCCTTCCGCTGGCATTGGTCATTCCTCCTTTCCCCCGGCAAATCCCGGGAGCAATTCAGAATATGCGGGCAGGCAGAGCCATATGCTTAAAAAAGCGGAGGACATCTCAAAGCAATGCTTGAAACGTCCTCCGCCTCTTTTGGCGGGCAGGTTATAAGAAACGCTGCAGCTGCCTGGTGCTCTCCTCCTCCGCATTCAGAAGGCGCCTTGCCATTCCGGTCACGGCGGCGTCCTCCTGGGAAAGGCTGTGGAGATTCCGGGTTCCCTTGATGAGGCCCCTGGTATTGCCCCGGATGACCATGGCCGCCGCCCTGGAGTCCACATCTCCCCCCGAGAGCTTCATCTGGGTCATGGTTTTTGCCCAGGCCCGAACCGCCGGGTTCAGCTGATGCACACGCCACTTCCGGCAGTCCGCCAGGCCCAGAGCCTCCTCCTCAATCCGGTCGTACACTCCCAGCTGGCTTCTGAGGCTTCGCTCCAGCGCCGGATCAATGGGCGCCTCCAGCACACACCGAAGGCCAACCTGCCCCATCTGAGCGGTTTTCAGCACGGAGCCGAGAACATCCTTGCTGTCTTTCATTGAATCACCCCGGCTCAGCTTTCCCGCTGGGGGCAAAATTATACCTGAACAAGCTCCTCCACGGTGCCCTCCTCCGCCTGGCAGGACTCCGTATACTCTACCCGGCGGATTATGCATCCCTCGCCGATGACCACCTGCTTGCCCCGGACCACATCCGCCTGGGTGAACTCCAGCTCCACGGTATCTCCCTCGATGGTGCCGGTCACAAGGCCCATGCTCTTTCTGTGGCCGGAGAACACCCGGTCCCAGAACCGGCCAGGCTGATCCTGCCGGACACGGATGGAAGCGCAGCCGATGTCACCGATCTCCGATTTGCCCCCGGCGCTGATGGTGACGGACTCGGCATTGAGCAGGCCCCCGATTTCCGTAGCGCCGGACAGCTCCACCGTCTCCGCCTCCACACCGCCGCCAACCCGGCAAACTCCGGAGGAGCGGAGGCTGCGGCAGTGAACATCTCCGCCCACCCGGAGGGCCCCCGAGAGGCTGAGCTCCCCGCCCTCCAGCTTCCCCTCTCCCTGGAAGCTGCCGGAGCAGCGCATACGCTCCGTTTTCACGTCTCCCTGGCAGGCCATGGACCCGGAGGAGGCCAGCTCTCCGGTGCAGACCACGCTGCCTTCAATCCGGACGGAGCCGGAGCAGTGCATCTCCTCTGCCACCGCGTCTCCCTGCACCTTGGCAGAGCCGGAGCAGTGGAGACTCTCGCACTTCACATTTCCCTGAATTTTTCCCGCGCCGCTGATGCTCACCTTGCCATACTCGCCCCCGGGCATGGTGCTGGAGCCGCTGATCCGCATATCCATTTTATCGCTCATAATGAAACCTCCTGTAAATATTCCAAAATACTGATCTCCTGCTCCCCGTCTGTGAGCAGGGCACATTTTAAATTCTCCACAAGGTACTCCCGCCTGGAAAACCGGTCCTCCAGAATCACCTTCCGAACCTGCCGCTTCTCCTGCCGCTCTCCCTCCAGCTCCACTGCCAGATTCTCCAGAGAGGTCTGCTCCTTTCTGGAGAGGATCAGCTCCACCCGAGGGCAGATCTGATCCCGGCGGAAAAAGGTCTCCTGCCCGGTCACCGTGGACTTCCGCAAAAACCACGCCTCGGGTATCAGCCCCATCCGCTTCCAGCGGTACAGCGCACCGTAGGAGATGCCATATTTCTCCAGAACCTCCTTCTTGGAAATCAGCTCATCCATGCCATACCCCTTTCTGTTCAAGATTGGAACACTGTTACGCGTAACAATGTTATGACCAGATTTTAGCATAACACTGTTACTTTGTCAACCCTCTGTTTGTGTTTTTTCGGAAGCGCCCTTCCCCTCCGGGAGAGGCAACTGCCGGGTCAATTGGATTCCGTAAAAATGTACAAAAACTCCGAAATTTTTTACAAGAGAATCATGGGATATTATCTCTATAATTAGAGTCTACTCCGCAAGCTCGTGAAATTCAAAAACGGGTCTGAGAATGCCCAGTAGACAGATTTGCAAAAAATGGTGCAAAAGAGACCGCAGTCTCTTTGTCAGGTTCATGCACAGCAAAGCAATGCCGATGACACAGAAGGAAGTTTCCGGCAGGTGCGCCATGATGCGGTTGAGCCCATAGCTGCGCTTGCCAACTCCAAATTCGCCCTCGACAATGTTGCGATCACAAATATCCTGGTATTCCTGTTTCTTTGCTTGCTTCGTCCTTTCTGTGTTCTTGGTCGGTCGTCCTAAGGCAGGACCGGTCAGCTGGATGCCTTGCGCCTTGCACCAGGAAATGGTCTCCCGGTTTCGGTAAATTTTGTCAACGAGAATTCGCTGCGGATAGCAGCCATGCTCCTGACGGTAACCCTCTACGGCGCTGAAAAAATCGGTTGCTTCGCTGTAGGCATCAAAGGAAAGACGCTCGATTTTGGCGTATCCATCTACCATGCTGATATGCAGCTTGGCTCCAAATTCTGTGTTCGCATGGGCTTTCCCTCGGACGATCGGTCTGACCCACGGCTGACTGATGCTGACGATACGGTCAGGTACAGTATGGACGCGGTTTTCGTACATGTATAGCTGCTGCTCGTACAGCGTGGTGATGGTATTCAGAAGATTCGCAACTTTTTCGTCCACCTTTAGCTGGTTTTTCTGAATAATATCCACGAAAAAACCGATATCACGGCGGATGTATTGCAGTTGCTTTCGCACTCCCTCCCGTAGCTTTTTGGCGGTGCGTTTCTTGCACTTGGACAGTTTCAGATAGTCCCGGCGGGCTGATCTGCGCCGCATTCGAGGCTTTTTCAGCTTGTGGGCTTTGCAGTACACATCAACGATGTGCTCCAGCTTCTCCCGCGCTTCATTCAGAAGCCGGAAATCCTGTGGATAGGAAATGTCCGCCGGACAGCAGGTGGCATCCATGATGAGTGTACCCTTGTTCTCACCGGAACCGCCGCCGTTCCGGTCATCGTGATTATCCCGATCTTCCTTGGGTGTGGAAGCTGCCAGCAGAGCGGCGATGGCTTCGGGCGGGAAACGCTTCCGGAATTCCACCATGGTGGATGCACCGAAAGGACATTTGCTGGTGTATTCTTTCAGTCCGAGGAAGTATTGCAGATATGGATTCTCGCTGACATGCCGCACTGTCCACTCATCGCTGCACTTCAATCGCTGTTTGATGATGAGTGCGCCCAACGCAATTCGAGCGG
>JALETK010000162.1 GCA_022781505.1 Clostridiales bacterium
GAGGCAGGGGGAATGCAGTCATAGGGAACGGTCTTGACCGTTCCGCCCCTTGAAGGGCTGTCAAAATGACACAGGCCCGGAATGTCATAGGTTTGGAGGGAATCAATATGAAAGACTTTGCCACAGCCGCCCTGCCCTGGATTTTGATTGGCCTGGCATTGGCCATTCTGGCGGTGAACCACGGCATGGAAAGGCAGCAGGATGAGAAGCGGGGCGCATGGATTGCCACAGGGGCGGCTCTGGGATTGCTGCTGGGTGTTGTTCTGAATGGCTGCGGCCTGTGGGAGGATCATCTCCTGGGCTTTGCCATCGGCCCTCTGTGGGGGATGGCCCTGGCGGCCCTGTTCACAAGAGACACCGCACCGAAAGACAAAAACGAATCGGGGCAGAGCTGATGAAAAAAGGGATTTGCAGAGCAGTAGCCCTGACCCTGGCTCTGCTGCTGGCGCTTGGAGGCTGCAAAAGCCCCGGCCCTGCGAAGGAGGGGCCGGGGATGCGGATTGATTTTGAAAACGGGCAGGCGATCCGCAACGGAACGGAGCAGCGGCTCTACCAGGTGGAGCGCGGCCAGACCGGTGAGCTTCTGATACAGGTTCACACCAGGAGCGGAAGCCTGAGCATCTCCGTCTTCCCCACGGAGAATCCCAATCATTTCTACTATCGGGGAAGGGAGATCCCCACCTCCGAATTTTCGGTTATCCTGCCGGACGCGGGGGAATACACCGTGTGGATTGAGGCGGAGGATTTCGAGGGCAGCTATGAATTTTCCTGGTCCACCCGCTGAGCCGGAGCCACTGCCTGATTGCGCTCTCCGCCCCGTCACCTGCCCCTGGGGATGGTGCGGCGGCTGCGGAGGTCATACTGCCGGAGGTACCGCTCCAGTGGGAGGCCCCGGCGCAGATAATCCAGCAAGAGCCCGGCGCAGGCCCGGCTGTCGCTGCCGGCGTTGTGGTGATCCAGGGCCAGGCCCAGCTTGTCACACATGGTGTTCAGCCGGTGATTCTCCAGCTCCGGATAGCAGGCCCTCCCCATGGTGCAGGTGCAGGCGTAGGGCACCCGGTCCGTCCAGTCAATGCAATAGGCCCCCAGGCACTTGGAGAGAACGCCCAGGTCAAACGCGGCGTTGTGGGCCACCAGCACCCTCCCCTCCAGCATGGGCCGCAGCAGCTCCCATAAAACGGGAAAGGTGGGCTTTCCCCGGACGGCCTGGGGAGTAATGCCCGTGAGATGGATGTTAAAGGGGTCAAACCGGGTCTCCGGGTCCACCAGGGTGTACAGCTCCCGGACGATCTCCCCCTCCTCCACCAGGCACAGGCCGATGGCGCTCATGCGGTCATTGGCGGAATTGGGGGTCTCCACGTCAAAGACCGCGAACCGCTCCCTCATAGGCCACGGCGGGCCAGGTATGCCCGCAGCTGCTTGGCATTCATGGGGGAGATGGGCCGGGGCAGACGGTCAATGGGATAAAAGCCCATGTTTTTCGCCTCCCCGTCCAGGGCCCGAAGGGTTCCGGTGTAGTCCCGGCTCACATATACAATGTCCACCCCGCAGACCTCGTTGCCGTTGGGATAGACGTGATTCAGCTCCGGGCCGGAGAAGACCCCCAGAAGCTCCAGCTCCCCCACCCGGAGGCCGCACTCCTCCAGCACCTCCCGCCGGGCCCCGTCCTCCACGGTCTCGTCAATCTCAATCCGGCCCCCGGGGTAGCTCCAGGTGCCGTCGTCCCGGCGCTGCTGCATGAGAATCTCGCCTTTTTCATTCTCCACAATGATGCTGGCCCCGGTCTGCACCACCACGGGGGTGCCGTTGGGGGCGAGCCTCCCTTTCTGTTCCGCCATATGGCTCCTCCAGTCCGCCGGAGGGGGATTTTTTTGCGAAAAGGCCCCGGCTCCGGCACGTCTCTTTTGTCAAAAGCAAGGAGATTTTACCATAACCGGCGGAAAAATGCAACCGGGGCCGGTACACGGGCTTCTTCGCTTTGCTCAGGATGACAGGAGGCGCGGAAATTTTTCCCGAAAGGTGGTTTCTTTTTTCCCGGCAATCCGCTATAATAGGACAAAAAGCCGCCGCAGCGGCAAAATTCCGGGAGGGGTACTTTATGGATGTCCTTGTCATTGGCATTGCCGGAGGAACCGGCAGCGGCAAAACCACCCTGATGAAAAACCTCATGGGGGAATTCGGCGACCGGATCACCGTCATGAGCCATGACAATTATTATCGCGCCCACAGCGATCTACCCTATGAGGAGCGGTGCAAGCTGAATTATGACGAGCCCGCCGCCTTTGAGACGGAGCTCATGGTGAAGCACCTGGAGGCCCTGCGCCGGGGCGAGAGCGTGGACTGCCCGGTGTACGACTTCACCGTCCATAACCGCAGCGACCAGGTGATTCACCTGGAGCCCAAGAGCGTCATTATGGTGGAGGGCATCCTGATTTTTGAGAACAAGGCCCTGCGGGACCAGATGGACATCAAAATCTTTGTGGACACCGACGCGGACATCCGCCTGTGCCGCCGGATTAAGCGGGACGTAAACAAGCGGGGCCGCTCCATCGAGTCCGTGCTCACCCAGTACCAGACCACGGTGAAGCCCATGCACGACCAGTATGTGGAGCCCAGCAAAAAGTTCGCTGACCTGGTGGTTCTGGAGGGCGGCAAAAACCTGGTGGCCCTGGACATGATCATGAACCGCCTCCAGCGGCATCTGGAGCAAAACGGCAGCCACGCATAAATTTTGCCGGGCCAAAGGCCCGGCATTTTTTATTTGGGATATGGTGTTTTCCGCTTCGTTCTGCCCAGAAAGGTAGTCCACGCTGACGCCGTAAAATCCGCCAGCCTGTGGAGCTGGGCCACCGGTACATTCAGGCGGCCCAGCTCATAATCCGAATAGGTGGTTTGATGCACCCCCAGGTAGTCCGCAAGCTCCTTCTGGGTCAAATCCCGATTCTCCCGCAGATCCCGAATGCGCAGCT
>JALETK010000018.1 GCA_022781505.1 Clostridiales bacterium
GTGCTAATTGGGGTTAAAGATGATCGTATTCTATGGAAAGAGCCCTTCCGATGCACTGGCGCGGGAGCGCCCAAAGGCTTCTCCCGGGGAGAAGCTGTCAGCCTGTGGCTGACGGATGAGGAACGGCGAAATGCTGCGAATTGAAAATACTTACAGGAAAAAGGAAGGGGCTTTCCCCGATTGGGAAACTGCATTCCGACTTGGAAGCTGTCGCCGTCCCTCATCTGCCCCAGTGTGCGCACTGGGGCACCTTCTCCCCGGGAGAAGGCTTGGGCGCTCCCGCGCCAGTGCAACCTTTGTAACTGTAATCAACATGTCTGGTCAGGACCGTTTTCTGCGGTTTGAAGGGAATTGTTACCCTGTCATTATGCCACAGGTTCCGGGAAAAAGCTATCATCCGTCGGTTGAATTCCCGGATTTTTTCCGCCCCAACCGGTTGAGTGGCCCGGTTGAGCGGGGAATGGGGCGGCGGTTTGTGAGATGGGGCTTGACTTCGGGATTTTTGGAGGGTAAACTGTTTCCGGGAGGCGATGAACCGATGGGGAAATTTCCAATGTTTGTGGAGCTTGCCGGGCGGCAGGTGCTGATTTTCGGAGGCGGGACGGTGGCCTGCCGCCGGGCCTCGTCGCTGCTGCCCTTCGGGCCGGAGCTGCGGGTGATTGCCCCGGCGGTCGTCCCGGAGCTGGAGGCCCTGGGGGTTCCCATCTCCCGGCGAAGCTATGTGCCCGGGGAGCTGGAGCGGCCCTTTCTGGTGCTGGCCGCCACCGATGACCCGGCGGTGAATGCCGCCATCGCGGCGGAAGCCCGGGCCAAGGGGGCCTGGGCCAACAACGCCTCCGATCACCGGGACTGTGATTTCTTCTTCCCCGCCCTGGCCCTGTCCCCGGAGCTCACCGTGGGCATCACCGGTACCGGGGAAAACCATGGCCGCGTCAAAGCCGCGGCGGAAAAAATACGGGAGCTGGTTCTCTGACCGGCCCATTATATAAGGAGCGATTGTATGGAACTGACCACAAGACCCCGCCGCCTGCGGCGTACGGAGCAGCTGCGGCGGATGGTCCGGGAGACCCGGATGGACAAGTCCAGCCTGATTTACCCCGCCTTCGTGGCGGAGGGCATCCGGGAGAGAGAGGAGATCTCCGCCATGCCCGGGCAGTACCGCCACACCCTGGACACCATCCTCACCCAGACGGAGACCCTCCTCCGGGCCGGGGTGGACAAGATGATGCTCTTCGGCATCCCGGCGGAGAAGGACCCCCTGGGCAGCCAGGCCTACTGCAGCCACGGCATTGTCCAGCGGGCCATGACTGCCATTAAGGAGCGGTTCCCGGAGATGTACCTCATCGGGGACGTGTGCATGTGCGAGTACACCAGCCACGGCCACTGCGGCATCCTCAAGGGGGTGGAGGTGGACAACGACACCACCCTTCAGTACCTGGCCCGGATTGCCCTCAGCCAGGTGCAGGCGGGGGCGGACATGGTGGCCCCCTCGGACATGATGGACGGACGGGTGGGGGCCATCCGCCGGCTGCTGGATGAGCAGGGCTTTGAGGAGGTTCCCATTATGTCCTACGCCGTGAAATACGCCTCCTCCTTTTACGGCCCCTTCCGGGAGGCCGCCGGTTCCGCACCGGCCTTTGGAGACCGGCGGAGCTATCAGATGGACTTCCACAACGTCCGGGAGGGCCTGAAGGAGGCCGCCCTGGACGAGGCCGAGGGGGCGGATATCCTGATGGTGAAGCCCGCCCTGGCCTACGGGGACGTGATTGCCAAGGTGAAGGCCCAGACCACCCTGCCGGTGGCGGCCTACAGCGTCAGCGGCGAGTATTCCATGGTGAAGTGCGCCGCCCGGGCCGGGTGCATCGACGAGGCCCGGATTGCGTGCGAAATGGCCGCCTCGGCCTACCGGGCGGGGGCGGATATCTACCTCAGCTATTTTGCCCCGGAGCTGGCGGGGTACATGGACGAAGGGAGGCTTGGATAATGGAGCTTTGGGAACGGGCAAAGGCCCACATCCCCGGAGGCGTCAACAGCCCCGTCCGGGCCTTCGCCTCCATCGGCGTCGCCCCCCGGTTCATCGCCGAGGCCCACGGGGCCTGGCTCACGGACGTGGAGGGGAAGCGGTACATGGACTATGTGTGCTCCTGGGGCCCCATGATTCTGGGCCACGACCGGGCGGAGATCCGCCAGGCGGTGGTGGAGGCCGCAGGGCGGGGCCTCAGCTACGGCGCCGCCACGGAGATTGAGGTGGAGATGGCCGAGCAGGTCTGCGCCATGGTGCCCGGGGTGGAGATGGTGCGGATGGTCTCCTCCGGCACCGAGGCGGTGATGAGCGCCATCCGGGTGGCCCGGGGCTACACCCACCGGGACAAGATTGTGAAATTCAACGGCTGCTACCACGGCCACAGCGATTGCCTGCTGGTTCAGGCCGGCTCCGGGGTCATGACCGCCGGTATCCCCGACAGCGCCGGTGTCCCTGCCGGCTGCACCGCCGACACCCTGACGGCGGCCTACAACGACCTTTCCGGCGTGGAGGCCCTGTTCCGGCGGTGGCCGGAGTCCATCGCCTGTGTGGTGGTGGAGCCGGTGGCGGCCAACATGGGCGTGGTGCCCCCGAAGCCCGGGTTTTTGGAGGGCCTCCGGGCCCTGTGCAGCCGGTATGGGAGCCTTTTGATCTTCGACGAGGTGATCACCGGCTTCCGGCTGGGGCCCCAGGGGGCCGTGGGCTACTTCGGAGTGCAGCCGGATCTTGTGACCTACGGCAAGATCATCGGCGCGGGGCTTCCTGTGGGAGCCTACGGCGGCAGCCGGGAGATCATGTCCGTGGTCTCCCCCCTGGGCGCGGTGTACCAGGCGGGCACCCTCAGCGGCAACCCCGTGGCCATGGCCGCGGGCCTCACCCAGCTGCGGCTCCTGGCGTCCAATCCTCAGTGGTATGAGGAGCTGAACCGCACCGGAGACTGGTTCTACGGGGAGATTCAGCGGATTGTCCGGGAGGCGGGGCTCCCTTACCCCGTGAACCATGTGGGTTCCCTGGGCTGCCTGTTCTTCACCCAGGGGCCTGTGGAGAATTACGTCCAGGCCAAAACCGCCGACACGGAGGCCTTTGGGGCCTACTGCCGGTACCTCCTGGAGCAGGGGGTCTACGCCGCCCCCAGCCAGTTCGAGGCCATGTTCCTCTCCACCGCCCACACAAGGCAGGAGCTGAACAGGACACTGGAGATCATCGGGGCGTATTTCAAAGGGTAATGAAATGGCCCCTGCCGAAAGGCGGGAGCCATTTGTCATCCGGGGGCGCAGCCGAAGGAGCTCATGCGCCGGGGTTCCGTGTGGGGAGCCTTGAAGCGCGAGGTCCTTCGCTTTTGGCTCAGGATGACAAGCCGGGCGTGCCTGGGTGCCCAGACACGCCCGGTTCTGCCCGTAGGGGAGGGTCATGACCAGGCCAGTTGATTCGGGTTACAGATTGTCATACGCTGCGCCAAGCAGCCCTGCCACCCGCTGGCGCGGCAGCGCCCAAAGGCTTCTCCCGGGGAGAAGCTGTCAGCCTGTGGCTGACGGATGAGGAACGGCGAAATGTTGCGGCTGGAAGGTACCTACGGGAATCGGGAAGGGGCTTTCCTTGATTGAGAAACTG
>JALETK010000026.1 GCA_022781505.1 Clostridiales bacterium
GAACTCCACCACCGTCCCCTCCCCCACCCGGCTCTCGTACCGGAGCTGGGTGCCGTGGGCCTGGGCGATGCGTTGGCACAGGGCCAGGCCCAGGCCGGCGCCCCCCTGGGCCCGGGCGCGGGATTTGTCCACCATGTAAAAAGGCTCCGTGATCCGGCTCAGGGACTCCGGGGGGATGCCCCGGCCGTGATCCGTCACCCGGAACACATAGCCCCCCTCCCCGGGGCCGCCCCACAGCTCCACGGCGCTGCCGGGCTGGGAGGCCTTCCGGGCGTTGTCCAGGAGGTTGTAGAGAAGGGTCTTCAGAAGATTCCCCTCCCCCAGCACCGTCCCCGGGGCCGCCTCCACCTTCAGGGGGATCTCCCCCTGGGCGAAGGGGTAGGAGGCGCTCTCCGCCGCCTCCCGGGCCAGGCGCCGGGCGTTCACCGGCCCCAGCTGCGGCTCCGAACGCTCCAGGGCGAAGAGATCCAGCAGAGAGAAGGACATGGCCTCCAGCCGCTTGCCCTCGGAGAAGATGTAGCCCACCGCCTCCAGCTGCTGCTGCCTCGGCAGCTCCCGGCTGCGGAGGGTGTCCGCGTAGCCGATCACGGAGGTGAGGGGGGTCTTCAGCTCGTGGGCGAAGGAGGCGGTGAAATCCCGCTGCCGCTGGGCCGCCTCCTCCAGCTCCCGGAGCTTTGCCTCCAGGGCATCCGCCATATGGTTGAAGTCCTCCGCCAGGGCCCCCAGCTCGTCCCGGGATTTTACCCGCACCCGGCGGGAATACTGCCCCCCTGCCACCGCCCGGGTGGAGCGGGACAGCTTCCGGATGGGCCCCGTGAGCACCCGGGCGGACACCATGGCCCCCAGGATGCTGAGAGCCAGGGAGCAGAGCATCACCTGGCGGTAAATCCCCAGGTTCCGGTCCCGCTGGAGAAAGGGCTGATCCGCCCCGCGGGTTATGTTTACATAATATGCCTGACTGCCGATGGACACCCGCTGAAGGGTCTCCAGGCTCCGGCCCCCGGAGCGGCGGACGAAGCGGTAGCTGAGATCCGGCTCCCCCATGTCCCCGGGGGTGATGGCGGCCTCCCCGTCCCGGGTGTCCCAGAGCCGGGAGCCGTCGGCCCGGAAGACGATCATATCATAATTCCCGAAGAAGGCGCTGCCCCGGAGGAGATCCAGAATCGCCGTGTCCCCCCCGGCGGACCGGGCGGCCAGGGCCCCCAGGGTGAGGCAGAGCATCTGGCTCTCGTCCACGGAGGAGGAGACCACCGCCTCCAGCTCCGACTGGAAGCTGGCAGCCACCATGGTGTAGCCGCTGACGGAGACGGTGAGGGTGACGATCACCAGCACCGTCAGGACGATTTTCCAGGACAGCTTCAATTCTGCACCTCCAGCCGGTAGCCCACCTTGTACACCGCCACCAGCCGGTCCTGCCAGCCCAGCTTCTTCCGCAGCCGCTGGACGTGGAGATCCACCGTGCGGCTGTCCCCCAGAAAGTCCGACTCCCACACCCGCTCATAGATGGTCTCCCGGAACAGGGCGATGTTCTGATTCCGGGCAAAGAGCAGGAGGAGGGCAAACTCCTTTTTGGTCAGCTGCACCGGGACGCCGTCCTTTGTCACCTGCATGGAGGTCTCGTCGATGGTCACGTCGCCGATTTCAATGAGGGTGTTGCTCTTGCCCACCCGGCGGAGCACCGTCTCCACCCGGGCCAGAAGCTCCACGATTTCAAAGGGCTTCACCAGATAGTCGTCCGCCCCGGCCCGGAGGCCCTGAACCCGGTCGGCCACGGAGCCCTTGGCGGTGAGGAAGATCACCGGGGTGCCCGTGGGCTTGATCTGCTCCAGGAGGCTGTAGCCGTCGATCCCCGGGAGCATAATGTCCAGGAGCACCAGGTCATAGGTGTTCTCCAGAATGAGATCCGCCGCCGTAAGCCCGTCGTAGGCGGTCTGGCAGGTATAGCCATAGCTGGTGAGGTTCCAGTCTATGAGATTTGCAATGGGCTTTTCATCTTCCACAATCAGAATCCGTATCATCTTCCCAACTCCTGTGCGCTCAGATTTTCCGCCTCCAGTGTGCATCCGGGTTGTATCACAGTTGCATCATAAGCGGGCCTGTGAGAACCGCCGGAGGTGCATGGGTTCGGGAAAGCACCCGGGAGGGTCATGACCCTCCCCTACAGACGCGCCCCGGAACCTGCCGTTGGGGCGGGGGCATGGCCGGGGGTGGGGGGCGCACTGCAGGGGGCTGTCTTGCCCTCGCGCTGGCTCACCGGAACCTCCGCGGTCTTCCCATCAGGCCCTCCACGCTGCTCTGCGGATGCGCTGCCGGTGGCAATCTATGGCCAGCTTCGCTTTGGGCGGGGGACGCGGCATTTGTCCGGTTCGATTTCCACCAGGATGATGTCGTCCCCGATGCGGCGGATGCAGGCCCAGGGAATGACGAAGTCGTCCTTTCGGCCGAAGAGGCCAAAAAACCGGCAGGGCCCCGGCACCACCAGGGCCACAATCTGTCCCTCGGGCAGCTTTACCTCCACGTCGGTGACGAAGCCCAGCCGCAGCCCGTCGCACACGTTGATTACCTCTTTACACCGCAGGTCCGTCACTCTCACACCCATGGTATGTCCTCCCTTGTCCCAATCTGATCGCTGATACACCCTATGCAAAAAGTCCGCCATCCATGCCAGCATGGACAGCGGACTTTTTTACAGGGCCAGGCCCAGGGCCTGCCCGAAGCGGACCTGACGCTCTTCCCCGTCGGCGGGGAAGGACAGCTTTGCCCGGCCCGGCTCCAGGAGCACCAGAATGGAGGAGCCGCCGTAGAGGAACATACCCTTCTCCTGCCCCCTTTGGAAGGGACCGGCCCCCTGGTGGTTCTGAATCCGGCCAATGAGAATGGCCCCCACCTCCACCTGAACCACATCCCCGAAGTGCTCCGTGTGCAGCAGGGTGTATTCCCGGCTGTTCTGCACGAACACGGGAAGGTTCCGGAGGGCGATGGGCCGGACGGTGTGGAGTACCCCGGGGAGAAAGTGATTCTCCTCCTTCGTCCCGCTGTCCAGGTAGTGATACCGGTGATAGTCGTTGACGCACAGCCGGAACACCAGACACTGGCCGCCCAGGTAGTTTTTCCAGACCGGGTCGCCCCCCAGCAGGTCGGAGACGGTGTAGCTGCTCCCCTTGACGTTGAAGGCGGCGGCCTCGTCGATGGGGAACACCGAGAGCCTGCCGTCGCAGGGGGAGATCAGAGCCTCCGGGCGGGGGTCCACCGGCCGCAGCTCCGGCCTCAGCTGCCGGGTGAAGAAATCGTTGAAGCTGGCAAAATCCTCCTTCACACAGTCCTCCAGCCGGATGCCGTTCCGCCGGGCAAAGGCGGGGACAATCCGGGCAGAGAGCCGGGAATCCATTATTTTTCCACCCAGCCGGGACAGGCGGGGGGCGATGAGGGCCTTCAGAAGAACCCGGCCCGGGACGGTCTCGTAGAGGAAGGAGAGAATTGCGGAGCGATCCTGATACGCACCCATGGGCTCAGAAAACCCGGCGGGTGAGCAGGAACAGCAGCACCTCTGCGGCGCCGATGCCGATGAGAATCAGAATGGTGCGGGTTCCGGGCTTCCGCAGCCGGAACTTGCCCACAAAGGCGGCGGCGGTGAGGAGCATCACCAGGGAGTAAATCCAGTTGAGGTTCCCGGGAATCAGCCGCTCAATGAGGACGAAGGTGGGGAAAATCAGGGCGGCGGAGGTGACGGGGAGGCCGGAGTAGAACTCCCGCTTTTTCTTGCCGCTGCTCTGAAGCTCCTCCTCCGTGACGTTGAAGTAGGCCAGACGGATGACGGCGGCCAGGACGTACAGGCAGGACACTGTGGCGGTGAGGAGGAAGGGGAGCTGGAAGGCGTCCGGCCCCACCCGCCGCAGGGCCGCTCCGATGCACACCGGCAGCACGCCGAAGGCGGCCAGGTCCGAGAGGGAGTCGATCTGAATGCCGAATTCCTTCATGGCCTTGGTCCGGTTCTTCTTGTGCCGGGCCACCTTGCCGTCAAAGGCGTCGCACAGGCCGGAGAACATGAGCAGGAAAATGGCAATATAGGGGTGGGGGGAGGCGTTCAAGGACAGGAGAATGCCTGCCACCGCCGATATGACGGAGCAATAGGTGAGAATTACCGTATAATCATAAAAACCAATCATTGTACCTCTCTCTTTCTTTGTATGCCGACGAGAATCCGCCCGGCAAGGACGACCAGGCCGCACAGCAGGAAGCAGCCGTAAAAGGAGATGCCCCGGCTGAGCAGCTCCATGGAAACGGTGTCGTGAACCAGATGGGAGTACCCGTCCAGAAACAGGTAGTCCGCCAGGCCCATGGCCCCGGGCAGGGGCGCGGCGTTGGAGCCCAGCACCACGCAGGACTGCACCGCCAGGATTCTGGGGACGCACCGGGGCCGGCCTCCGGTGCCCAGGTAGACGCACACCGGCACCAGCAGCATGGAAAACCGCTGGAGGAGATTGAACAGGAAGGAGCCCAGAAGGAGCTTCCAATCCTGCTTCACCGCCTGGGCGCATTCGTGATAGACCGGCATCTTCGCCGCCAGGGAGGCCCGGCGCTTGTCCCCATTGCGCAGGAGCCGGAGGGCCTGGAGCAGCCGGAGCCCCCGGTCCGCCACCCACAGCACCATACCGGGCCGGAGCATCAGGAGAATGAACAGAGCGGAGAGCAGCAGCTGAATCACAAATCCGATGCCCACCAGCCACAAAGACACCGGGTGAAATCCGGCAGCCAGCTTCGGGGACAGGAGAAAGGCCACGGGCCCGATGACCAGGATGGACAGGGTGTACTGAATCAGGTTCAGCAGCAGGCTCACGGTGCACATATGACCGGGCACCTTGTCCCGGAGCATGAGCAGGGCTGCGGCGGGCTGGCCGCCGGTGGCCGAGGGGGTGATGGCGGAGAAGAAGATGTCCGCTGCGGACCAGCACAGGCAGTGGCGCAGGGGAGGGGTGTAGCCCAGGCGGCTGCAGATAAACCGGAGGCTGAAGCCCTCCCAGAACACATAGGACACCATGGCGGCGATGGCCGCCGCCAGCCACCCGGGGGACATGATGGACAGGTAATGCCGGAAATCCGCCCAGGAGAAGCCCTTGGTAAAGGACACCACCGCCCACAGGGTGACGGCGGCCAGAATGGGGAAGAGAAGCAGCCATAAAAGAGTTCGTTTTTTCATATCACCAACCCCACCTGCGTCCAATGGCGGCGAAGACCCGGCCCGCCCGGAGCCGGTCCGACAGCCGGAGGCACAGCTCTGCCACGGCCACACCGGCCAGCACGTCCACAAACAGGTGCTGCTTCACCAGCAGGGTGGAGGCGAACACCAGAAGGGCCATAACGAACATCCCCACCCGGTAGGCGTTGCCCACCTTCCGGCAGCGGAAGGAGGCCCGGAAGAGCATCCAGTTCTCCAGGCAGTGAACCGAGGGGAACAGATTGTCCGGAGTGTCCGCCGCGTAAATAAAGCGGGTCAGCCAGTGGCAGAAGCCGGTGCCCGTCACCTCCGGGCGCTCCATGGAAGTGGGCAGCAGGAGAAAAATCACAAGGCAGGTGAGCTTCGCCATGACCTCCCCGGCCATCACCTGATTGCACACCTCCCGGCTCTCCCGGCAGGTGACCACATAGCCCACGACCCAGGAGACGAAGGCCAGAACATAAAACACAATGGCCTGGGGAACAAAGGGAATGGCGCCGTCAATCCACAGAGACAGATCGTAGTGGTACATTCCCTGGTTGAAGGGCCGGGTACCGTAAAATGCGAGCATATTGGCGGAAACGGCGCAGATTATGGGGAAAAACGCGTATTTTGGAAGTATTGGTTTGATCTTTTTCATAAGCAATATGTATCCCGGAAAGACAGGGAGAACCCGCCGGGGCCTCCAAAAAATTTACAGAACGTTAACACTCCTCTCATTATACAGAAAAAATTCAAAAAGGGAAGCCTAAATTTTGAATCTGGAAAAAATTACGGGCTTTTTCGGGCTTTTTGATGGGGAAAGGGCTGCTGAGGCCGGGGGCCCCGATTCTGCCCGTAGGGGAGGGTTGTGACCAGGCCTGTTGATTCGGATTACAGATTGTCATACGTTATGTCAAGCAGCCCTGCAACCCGCTGGCGCGGGAGCGCCCAAAGGCTTTTCCCGGGGAGAAGCTGTCAGCCTGTGGCTGACGGATGAGGAACGGCGAAATGTTGCGACTGGAAGGCACCTACAGGAAAAAGGAAGGGACATTCCTTGATTGAGAAACTGCATTCCGATTCGGAAGCTGTCGCCGTCCCTCATCTGCCCCAGTGTGCGCACTGGGGCACCTTCCCCCGGGGAAAGGCGTGGGCGCTCCCGCGCCATTGCAACGCTTGTAACCATTTGTAGCCGCAATCAACAGGCCTGGTCATGACCCTCCCCTACAAACACACCACCAAACCTGCCCTGCCATGCACCCTTAAGTTCGTGCCATTGGCGGCGGGGCGCCTGCTCCGGAGGTGCGCTGGCCCTTTTGGAGGGCCTTTTGATAGGCGGACTGAATCTCCCGGTTGGGGTATGGGTGGCGG
>JALETK010000030.1 GCA_022781505.1 Clostridiales bacterium
TGGTACGCCGGAAGGGACTCGAACCCCCAACCCTCGGAACCGGAATCCGATGCTCTATCCATTGAGCCACCGGCGCATTTCTTTCAAGCCTCCCTATTATAGCAGAGACTTCCCGGTTTGTAAAGAGTTTTTTTGTGTTTCTGAGAAAAAAGTTCCTGCTGGGGGAAAACCGGTTGTTTTCCGGCGTTGGCTGTGGTATAATAACCAAAATAAAGGATTTGCGGCATAGATGGAGGAATTTGCTATGGCGGAAGCTGCACAGAATTTTCGTTTCGCGTTTCACGGCTTTAACCGGGAGGACGTGGTCTCCTTCCTGGAGCAGACCATGGCCCGGCACGCCCAGGAGGTCAACGAGCTGAAGGAGGAAATCCACCGGCTGGAGGAGGAGCTGTCCCAGGCCCGGGAGGCGCCCCGGGCGGATGTGGCCGCTCTGCGCCAGGAGAACTGGTCGCTGAAGGAGCGGGGAGATGCCCTGGAGGAGGAGAACAAAACCCTGAAGGAAACCGTGGAGTCTCTGGAGGCCCAGCTCACTGCCCCCGGGCCTCAGCCGGAGGACACCGACTGGGAGAGCGAGGAGCTGGCCGCCTACCGCCGGGCGGAGAATGTGGAGCGCCAGGCCAAGGCCCGGGCCTCCCAGCTCTATGACCGGGTCAACGGCCTGGTGGCGGATCTGGCCGCCCGGATGGATGGCAGCCATCAGAACATGACCGAGGCGGCGGAGTCCCTGGGCAAATCCCTGGACGGTCTCCAGGCCGCCCTGGACCTGGCCCAGGCCACCCTCCACGACGGAGCCGGAGGCCTCCGGGCCCTGCATCTGGAGCCGGAGGCGTAACCCTCCCCCTGCTGGGGGGCAATTTCCGCAAACCGGCAAAAGACTTCCCTCCGTGTCACCGGAGCGCCCCGTGGGGGCCCGGTATGGCAGGAGGGAAGTCTTTTTCCTTCAGGAGGGCCGGCCCTCCAGGCGGGCGGCGATGAAGGGCTGAACCTCCTCCCGGGGCAAATCCAGGGCGCAGGCCAGCTCGCTGAACAGAAGGTCCTCGGCCTTTCGCTGGAAGGCCTCGTCCACGGAGCCCAGGCGGCGCTTCTGGGACTGGGCGTCCTGCCGCTTCACATAGATGGACATGGTGAGCTCCAGCAGAGAGCGGCAGTCATAGGTCTTGAGCATGGCGTCATAGTGCTCCGTGAGCTCCCGCATAACCTTGCTGTGATAGGCCTGGGCCTGGATTGTGGGAATGTCGTCAATCAGGGACAGGGCCTCCTGACGGGTGATGATGGGTCTGTGAAACACCTTCTGATTGTCCACGGGGGTCATGATGGTGCAGCTCTGGTACACCGGCTCCAGGGTGTAAAAGCGCCCGCCCCTGGGGCCTGGCCCCACCGCCGCCACCCGGCACACGCCGTTGCCGCCGTAGACAATCAAATCTCCAACCTGATACATACTCCTGCACCCCATTTCCATAGTCTTCCTATATTTTAGCAGTTTTTTCTTCAAAATGTAAGAAGAATTTTTAGATCTGCCCAGTCTTTTTCCGCTCCGGAATACCCGTGAGATTTTCCCCGACACGCCGCAGGGAACGGTCTTGGCCGTTCCCTGCGGCATCATAAGCGGCTGCGGGCTTTTGATCACCGGGCCGGGGCTGCTGAACGAATATGGGACAATTTCCCATTTCCCCGGGAAAATGCCGGGGGTGCGTTGCTTTTTCCCTGGGGGCGTGATATAATAACGCAAATTCAGGGCTTTTGCCGCTTTCCGGCGGCAGGCCCCCGGAGAGAGGAGAGCTGCCTGTGAAGCGAATACTGATGTTTTTTTTGTGTTGCCTTGCCCTGGTGACGCCGGTGTTCGCGGCAGGGGAGAACGTCCTCCAGGTGACAGCCCAGGTGAGCTCCGGCGGCTCCAGCGAGATGGAGATGCAGCTGACCCTCCAGCCGGAGGGGGTTCTCCATGAGCTGACCATTCCATTGGGCGCCGGCGCCCGGGACGTCACGGTGAACGGCGCGGCGGCATCTCTTCAGAATGTGGAGGGAATGCCCAGCCTGGTGCTCACCAGCGAGGCCGGATTCTCCGGCAGCCTGTCCCTCACCCTCCGCTACACCCTCACCGGCTGCGTCGGCGCCGCCACGGACTGGGAGCTGGTGCTGCCCATTCTGGCCGAGGGCCTGGATTACGCCATCGACACCCTCCGGTTCCAGGTGACCCTCCCGGGGAGCTTCACCCAGACCCCCGTGTTCTCCAGCGGCTACCTGGGGGAGGATGTGGACAATTACATGACCATAACCATCCAGGACAATGTGATCTCCGGCAGTCTGAACACCCCCCTCCGGGACCGGGACAGCCTGACCCTCACCATGGAGACAGACCCGGAGCTCTTCCCCCGGGTGAACGCCGCCGGGAAGTTCTACCCCATTGCCCGGCTCCTGGCCCTGGGGCTGGGGCTCCTGGGTCTTTTGTACTGGCTGGTGCGCCTGCGGTGGCTCCCCGCCCTTCCGGGCCGGCAGAGCCAGCCTCCCGTGGGCATCGGCCCCGGGGAGCTGGGCTGCAAGCTCCTGGCGGAGAGCCCGGATCTCCCCCTGATGATCCTCTCCTGGGCCCAGCTGGGCTACCTCACCATCCACATGGGCCAGGACGGGGCCGTCACCCTTCACAAGCGCATGGAGATGGGCAACGAGCGCAGCGACTATGAAAATCAGCTCTTTGCCGCCGTATTCGGCCACCGGCAGACGGTGGACGCGGCGGAGCGGTCCTTCCAGGAGCTCCGGGCCAAGGTCTCCGTCTCCGCCCCCCGGGTTCGGGGCATGTTCCGCAAGAAAAGCGGGAAGGTTCTGGCCGTCCGGGTGCTGGGGGCCCTGTCCGGAGCCTTTGCCCTGGCGGGCATCGTGGACGTGATCGCCCCCCAGACCTCCGGGCGGGTGGTGCTCATCATCCTGGCGGGGCTCCTGGGGGCGGCCGCCGCCTGGTGCATCCAGGCGGGGATGCGGAGCCTTCTGGCCCGGGATCACCGGCCGGGATATGGGGCCCTGGGCTGCTGCGGCATCCTCCTGGTGCTGGGCCTCTTCTCCGGCTGCTTCGGAACCGCCTTTGGCCTGTGCCTCATTCAGGGGCTTCTGGGGCTTCTCACCATGTTCGGCGGGCGGCGGACGGAGGTGGGCCGGCAGACGGTTCAGTCCATCCTGGGCTTCCGCCGGTATCTCCGGAGCATTGACCGGAAGCAGGTGAACCGGATTATGGAGCAGCGCCCGGGCTTCTACTATGACATGGCCCCCTACGCCCTGGCCCTGGGGGTGGACCGGCAGTTTGCCGTCCAATTCGAGACTCTGCGGCTGCCCCCCTGCCCCTGGCTGGTGACGGACACGCCCCAGGGGAACCGGGCGCCGGAGTGGTATCCGGTGCTCCGCCAGGTCATCCAGGGGCTTCAGGGAAAGCTCCCCCAAACCCGCAGCTCTTGGCTGCACATTTCAGGAGGTTAATTGACAATGGCAAGAAAAGATCGCCTGGGCCAAGAGCCCCGGCGGATTATGAGCGGTGACGTTCTGAAGGTTCTGGGCGCCATCATGACGGTGCAGGCCAGCCTGGGGCGGCTGCTGGCGTTTCAGACCGTCCCGGATTTGGGCGCCCTGGGCCAGGCGGAGGCCCTGGTTCAGGCCCAGAGCCTGCTGGAGGGCGGCTCCGGCGCCATGGTGGCCGTGGCCTATGTGCTCCAGATGGCCGCCAACTTTGCCTGGCCCGTCTTCGCCTTTCTGGCGGTGCAGGGCTTTCTGTACACAAGCAACCTGAAGTTCTATCTCCTGCGGTTGAGCATCTTCGCCCTGGTCAGCGAGATTCCCTACGACCTGGTCACCTCCGGCCTCTGGTTCAACTGGGGCGACCAGAATGTGCTGTTCACCATCCTCTTTGGCCTCCTGGCCCTGACGCTGTCCGAGGAGCTGTCCCGGCGGAGCAACAGCTATTTCCCCCGGTTTGCCATGCTGATTGGCGGCGTGCTGTGGGTCACCCTCCTCAAGATGGAGTACAACTTCTTCATCATTCCCGCCATGTTCGCCTTCTTCTACCTGGAGGAGCGGGAGCTGCTCCGGGATCTTCTGGTGCTGCTCCTCACCGCCCTGATGATCCCCTCCATGGGGCTCTACACCCTGGCCGTGACCGGCCCCACAGCGGTGGCCCTCCTGGCCCTCCACTGGTACAACGACGTCACCCCCAGAATCTCCAAGTGGGTCTGGTACGGACTGTACCCTCTGCACCTGATTCTCCTGGCGGTGCTGGGCGCCTATATGTAAACCCACACTCCGGATCAGTGGGCAGTCTCAAAGCTGTTGAGACTGCCCACTGACTTTTTTTCACAGCACCACCGTCAGAACCCACACAAGGCCCGTGACCAGCGCGCCCAGGCCCGCCCAGACAGGCCCCTGCCAGGGCCGCTTTTTCTCCTGGAGCACAAAGCTCCCGGCGGCCTGCCGGGCCTGGCGCAGAATCGCCCGGTCGGACACCCCATCCTTTCCCAGGGCGTCCTCCCGCAGAATGAAAATCGCCTGCTCAAAGAGCTTGGGGTCCGGGGACTGCACCACAATCACCTGTTTGGAAATACCCTTTACCATACAAACCGCCTCCTCACCTCCATCCTAACCACATTCTCCCAGATCTATACCCACAAAACCCGAGGTGTTGATTCGGGTTACAGATTGTTCTTTTAACACTGGAGCGCGAACCGAAAGGCTCAATGCAGGGCGGGGATCTCGCCCAATATCACAAACTTAAGGAAAAATCCCGTATTTCCGGCACCGTAGGGCACTTACAAATCTGCCCTGCAGCTCCGGCTAACCCCGCCAGACCCCCACCCTGTCATTGTTATGAAGCAACCGCCGCACCCCCAACATGTCATCCTGAGCCAAAGGCGAAGGATCTCGCGCAGAAGAGTTCCGACACGGAAGACCGGTGCATGAGCTCCTTCGGCTACGCCTCGCCGATGACAAGGGAGGCCTTTCGTTTATGGTGGTGTGAAAACACATGATGATTGCGGGGAGCGCAGCGACGTGGCAATCCGTACTCCGCAATGCGCAGCATTGCACCGGCCGTCAGGCCGGTCAAACGCCCGGGCCGGTATTGCGCCCCTGGCGGGGCGCGCAAGCCTGCGGCTTACAGGGGAACGGATTGCCACACCAGCGTGCGCGCTGGTTCGCAATGACAGGCTTGGGAGTGCGGTTCGTTTGGATGGGGTGCGTAGCTTTCCGAAAGCGGGCGGCGGGGGCGTGCCCCCCCCCAACGGTACCGGCCACCACAGCGCACCTGTAGGGCGGGGGCTCGCCCCCGCCGGGCAGCTGCGATTTGATCGGCAGTCCCGTCCCAACACACCCGGCCCCGGCCACGCACCCGTAGGGCCGGGGCTCGCCCCCCGCCGGGCACCTGCAAATTTGCCTGGCACCCTCGCCCCAACGGATCAGGCCCCCAACACTGTCATTGCGAGGAGCGCAGCGACGTGGCAATCCGTTCCCCCGCAATGCGCAGCATTGCACCGGCCGTGAGGCCGGTCAATCGCCCGGGCCGGTGTTGCGCCCCCTGCCGGGGCGCACAAGCCTTACGGCTTGCAGGGGAACGGATTGCCACACCAGCGTGCGCGCTGGTTCGCAATGACAGACTTGAGAGCGCGGTTCGTTTGGATGGGGTGCGTAG
>JALETK010000031.1 GCA_022781505.1 Clostridiales bacterium
CCTTGGCAGCCTCGGCGGCAGCCTGGGCGGCCTCGGCGGCCTCCTGAGCGGCCTCAGCGGCGGCCTTGGCGGACTCGGCGTCGGCCTTGGCGGCTTCGGCCTGCTGCACCAGGGTGTCCACCTCGGTGAGGTAGGCATAGGCCTGCTCGGCATCCAAGAGGGTCTTGTAGTTGGCGACCAGAGCCTTCAGCTCATCGGTCAGGGCATCATAGGCGGCGCGGGCGGCCTCAATGGCGGCCTGGCTCTCCAGGGTCACATAGCCGATCTCATCGATGAGTGCCTCCACAGCGTCGGCCAGAGCCAGGTAATCGGCCTCAGCCTTCTCGAGGGTCTCATAGTTGGTGACCAGCTTCTGGTCATCCTCGGACAGGTTGTCGTAGGCAACCCGGGCGGCCTTGATGGCGTCCTTGCTGTCCACGGTGATGGGCGTGCCAATGGCGTCGATCAGGGCAATGACCTCGTCAACAGTGGGCACCCGGACGGTAACGGTAGTATTCGCAATCTCAACCTTGAACTTGGTGTAGGAAACGGTGTAGGTGTCCACAGTATTAGCCTTCAGCAGACCGTTGGTGTTGGCACCAAGCTGGCCGGAGTAGGCGTACAGCTCCATCTCAAAAATCCGGACATACTTCCAGTAGCCCGTGCTGGTGGGCTGCTCCGCCTGATCCACGATCAGACGGTAGACCTGCGCACACGCCAGGTTGTCAGCCTCGATCTCGCGGGTAACCTCGTTCTCGGAGTTTCCGGTGACCACATCCAGATCCTTCCAGTAAGAACCATTGGCACCAATGGTCTTCTTCTGGGAATCGCTCATGGCCAGATAATCTTCCTCAGACATCACATCGGTATTGAGGATTTGGAGACGGTAGGCGCTTGTAATGTATTTGAAGCCTTCGTTGCCGGCGTGCATGGTATACCACTGGCCAATCACTCTGGGCTCCTCCAGTTCGAAAGCAAGCCAGCTTCCATTGTCTCTGGTGCACCACTTGGTATCGGCGTTGCCATCAAACAGCTTGTCGCCCTCTTCACCGGAATACTGACCGCTGGTGAGGATGTTGGTAACGGCAAGCTTATGATCGGTATCCAGCTCTCCCAGCGTGGGGCCATCCACAGGGGCGGTATACTGATCCCCCTGAGAATCGGTGATGGTGACCTTCACACCCTTGGGAGCGGTGCCCTGGGCGGCCAGGTAATCGGCATCGATCCAGTCGGCCTCCGTCATGCCAGAGAGCAGATTGCCCTTCAGCGTGCGGGTGCTGGCGTAGCTGGCATCCAGCAGATCCAGAAGCTGATAGGTGGTGTTGTCAGCGGGAACGGTCAAGGTCTTGACATCATCACGGATGACGGCAGGCTTCTGACCACCGTAGGTAAAGCCCTGAGGCGCCACCTTATAGCCCATGATGTTCATGGTGCGGAAGTAACCAGCGCTGGAGGAACCGTTGGTCAGCTTCACATAGCGGGCAGAAACCGTCTCATCAAAGTCGATCCCGGTGCTGCTCTCATTGATGTCCGCGGTGACCACTTCGGTATAAGTCTCGCCGTCGGTGGAAACGGAAACGGTCAGGCTGCTGATCGCATAGTAGATGGAATGATAGAAGAGGGAGAAGTCAAGGCCGGCAATCAGGGCTTCCTCGCCCAGATCATAGACCGTGCTGTTACCGCTTCCGATGACCACATTGATACTGGAGATCAGGGCAACCTTGTCATTGCCGATCTCCAAGGGAATATCGGTGGTGTCAAAGAAGTTCTTTATACCGTTCTTCAGGGCGCCCTCGGAGGTCGAGTCGGACAGATCCATGAAGTTATTGTCCCACTTCCAGCGGTAGGCGTTGGTGTAAGCGGAGGCATTGGCGGCAGTCAGCTTGGAGATCTTGCTGCCGGAAATGTCAAAGTTGTGGAGCTTGACATTGGCGGTGATGTCCAAGGTCTCCAGGGCAGAGCCGGACAGATACAGATTCTCCAGCTTGGCGCAGCCGGACAGATCCAGAGCGAAAGCGCCGTAGCCCACCAGAGACAGGTCGGTCAGCTCGGGCAGATAGCCCAGAACCAGCGCGGTATTGGACCGGTTGTCCAGCTCGATAGACTTCAGGTTGCCGCAGTCCTTCACGGTGAGCTTCTGCACACCGGCGGGAATCTGGTCGGAAGTGATCTCCGTAATGAAGTTGCCGGAAACATTCAGATCGGTAATACCGGCAACAAGCTTCAGGCCGGTCAGATCCTTGATTACGCAGTTGGAAAGATCCAGCGCCCCCTCAAAGGCCACCAAGTCGCCCAGAGTAGGGCCAATCTTGGTACGGAGAGCTTCCCGGAGCTTGGCATCAGGGATCTGATCCTCGCCATACTCCGCGTCCAGATCCACAATGGCACCATCCAGGACGGCGACGGTGGTCGCCTCGGAGACATTACCGGAGAAGTCGGTAACGGTGACGGACAGGGAGCAGGTGGAAGCGGACAGACCGAAATTCATGGTCTTGGTGGATCTGGCGGAGGCGCCCCGCTTGAAGGAGGCCACCTGGGTACCGTCCACATAGGCGGTCATCTTGTACCAGTCCACCGAGTCGGGATCCACCAGACGAACGTTGCCATTGTTCAACTCAATGTTCTCCGGATCCAGAGGCTCGGAGTAGCTGTCGTGAGAAGCGCCACGGTAGCAGATGCCCTCACTTCTGACGCCATCGTTGACCGCGAAAATCTTCAGATCATACTCGTAACCCTCTTCCACAGGCAGGTCGATGACGGCGCTGGTAGCGTCGCCCTCGGCGGTGCCTGTATAGACCTTATTGTCGGGATTCTCAGAAGAGATGTTCTGCAGGGTCACCTCAAACTCGTAGCTGTCGGGCTTGCCGGCGGCGGGAGCGGCGAAGGTAACATCCAACTGACCGGCATTGGCAGCCTGGGTCAGCAGGCCGGTGGAGGTAGCGGCTTCCTCGACGGAAACGCCGGAGACCTCATTCTTATAATTGTAAGTAATGGTCGCGGGATCACTCTCGGTGCCGTCGACGCCCACGGCGCAAAGCTGCAGCTCCACTACGGAACCGGTGGCGAAGCTGTTCTTGACGTACAGGATGTTGCCGTAGATACCGCCCAGATAGACGCGGCTGCCATCGGTCATCTTGCCGTAGAGGTTGTACTGAACGACCTCGGAGTAATCCGCCATATCCCAGCGGACGATCAACTGGCCGTCGATATAGGCGTTGTCCAGGGTGAAGCCGGTGGGAGCGGCAGGCTTATGGCCTCCGTCGGTAACGGTCAGATTGCCGATGTTGATCTGGTACTTCTCGGAGGTACCATCAAACACCAGGGAGATGGCGGCGATCTGACGTCCTGCGTAATCGGACAGATCCACGATAGAAGTAGTCCAGTCGCCGGAAGCGGCGGTATTGTCCAGAGCCAGGATCACGGTGTTCTCGGGATCATCCTTGAAGGTAAGGGCCAGCTTCATGACCGCGTCATCGGAAGAGATCTTCTTAAAGGTGACGGAAGCGGTGGTGTTCGCCTGAACCTCCAGATCGGTCTTGTACAGATGCATGGTATCGGTACCGGACAGATTGCCGTAAACGACCAGGGAGCTGCCGCCGTTGTAGGCGCCGGTCTGGGTGTACTCCATTTCCTTTTCGGAGCCATCCACATTCAGATTGACCAGAGCGGTGCCGTAGTCAAAATCCGCGGTGAGCTTGGTTTCATCGGTGCTTTCAAACCACCACTGCCAGGTGGGCATCATTTCCTGGATGTTGATGTTGGTCCACTCTTCATCCTTGCTGACCTCACCGTTCACAAAGTACTGCATACCGTGACCGGTGTTGAAGTTGGTGTAGAAAGTGGTGCCGTTGATGACGGAGCGTTCGGCGATGAAGTCCGCCACGCCGACCCAGCCGCCGGCATTGCTGACGTTCACATCCGCACGGGAGTAACCGCTCTTCACGCCGGTGTCGGTGGGATCCTCATAGACGCCGGACCAGAACATTCTCTCCCGCTCCTCGCTCATCCACTGATAGCCGTCCTTCTGCGGGGTGGGACGGTCATCGCCATCGGCGGAGGAGTTGATGCTCTCCAGGCCCCGGTGGTAATTGTCGGAACCGCAGAACAGAGCGTAGCTTGCCCGGGGATTGCCATTCTCGTCATAGAGTTTGGTCAGGTAACGGGCACTGCTGTGACCGCCGCTGAAGCCGGCCTGATTGCACTCGACGCCGTAGAAAATGGCCTCATAGGGGTCAGCCCCGATGGACTCGGCGTAGGCGAGCTGGCCGTCAATGTCGCTGAAGCTGCTGTAGTTGACGAAAACGGAGTCGTCGATCTTGCCGTGCTCCTCGTCGAACAGCCACTGGGCCTTGGAGCTGTTGAAGGCAGAGTTGGTATCATACCACTGGGTCCAAAGACCGGCAGCGGACAGGTAGGCCATGAAGTCCTTGAATTCAGCCTGCCAGCCGCCCTCCTCCTTGTTCATGAAGTAGCCGTCGTAACCGTAGTAATGGGCCATTTCAATGAGCTGATCGGCGATGTCCTGCCAGTTGTCATAGCCCACCAGATCCTGGCAGGTCTGGGCCGGACGGAACGAGGGGTCAAAATAGATACAAGCGATGCTCATGACGCCGTTCTTGTGGGCGGCATTGGTATAGGCGGGGTTGGGAATGTTGACAATGCCGAACTCGAAGCCACGGGCCTGCCAGTCACTGGTCTTGGGATCATACAGCGCCTGGGGCGTGTAGGCGGTGGCGGCGCCATGCCAGGGGCAGAAGTAATCGGTATACTGCCAGAAGGTCATGACATCCTCGGAGAACTCATTGGTGTACATGGTGCTTCCGAAGAAGCTGTTGCCATAGTCGCCGGTCATGTTCATGACCTGGGAATCCGTGGTCAAATAGGGCTTCGCCTGGGTGGCGGCGAAGGCCTCATTGCGGTTCTGCAGAGGCACGGAGGCCACCAGGAATTCGGAATAGGGGTCTGTCTCCGGATCCCAATTCTCAATGTCCTTAACACGGTAGCCCGCAAAGGTGGGCTCGGCGGAGGCCGTGTTATTCGGCCAGGAATCTGCTTTCACTGCAGGAACCACAGCCGGAATGACGGAAATCAGCATTGCCACTGCCAGCAGAAGGGATCCTATTCGTTTGAGTTGCCCGTTTTTCATCTTTTTCTCCTTTCGTAGGTGCCAAATTGTCCCGTATATTTTTGTGTATAATGCTTATGATGTTTTAACATCCATGGCACCAATTGGTTTGATTATACAGTCTCCCCCATTTCTCCGCAAGTATGGAAGCGTGCGTTCCGAGTATGGAATTGTTCACTTGCAGTTGGGTAAAGTCCGGGGCTCCACTCCGGTTGGGCCAGCGGACGGGGCTGCATTTTGCAAAATCCCCGGGGCTCTCTCATAACCCGCAAAAAAGCAGGAGGCAGTTCCCCGATGGGACCGTCTCCTGCTCTTGATTCATCATACAAAGTTTTACGGAAGCTCCCCCAGGGCGGCGGCAACCAGGTCCAGCTCCTCCGGGAAGATGCAGTGGGGAATCCTGTTGTTCACCACCGCGTCGCGGCACGCCTCCAGGTTCATCCAGCGGACGGCGCTGACCTCGCTCTCCTGGAGGCACAGAGCCTCCGGCTCCCCGTCCCAGAGCATACAGTACACCCGGCTCACCTGGTTATCCCGGAAGGGGTGCCCGTAAAACGTCCCCTCCCAGGAGATGTGCCGGGTGCCGGCCAGGTGCAGCTGCTCCGGCATCGCCCGGATTCCCAGCTCCTCCCACAGCTCCCGGAGGGCGGAGGGAATCCAGTCCACCCCCGCGGGGATGTGCCCGGCGCTGGAGATATCAAAGCAGCCTGGATGGGAGTCCTTGCAATCGCTCCGTTTCTGGAGAAGCACCTGCCAGGCTCCCGCCCGCCGCCGGGCCAGCCACACATGGCAGGTGCGGTGCCGGTCCCCGTCCCGGTGCACCAGGGTTCGCTCCTTTATCTCTCCGGTGGGATTTCCCTCCCGGTCTACTATATCCAGCAGCTCCATATCAGGGCGCCTTTTCCGCAAAGAGCACCGCCCCGTCCAGGGTCTTGCAGACGAAGGTTCGGTCCTCATAGACCATGTAGCTGTGGCTTCCGTCCTTGGGAATGGACACGCTGCCGGGGTTCAGGGTGAGAATCTCCCCCACATACCGGGCCTCCTTCACATGGGTGTGCCCGTAGAGGAACACCGTACCCGGGGCCAGGGGCGGCAGCTGATCCGGGTTCCAGAGGTGGCCGTGGGTGGTGTAAAGCACAACGCCCGGCTCCGGTTCAATGGTTGCGTAATCCGCCATGCAGGGAAAGGGCAGCACCATCTGATCCACCTCCGCCTCGCAATTTCCCCGAACCGCCAGCACCTTGGGCGCCAGGGAAGAGAGCATGGGAATCACCTGCTTGGGGGCATAGCCCTGGGGCAGATCGTTTCTGGGACCGTGGTACAGAAGATCACCCAAAAGTAGAATCCGATCCGGCGTCTCCGCCTGGATGCGGTCCATCAGCTTCTCGCAGTAAAAGGCGGAGCCGTGGAGATCCGATGCTATCAGCAGCTTCATGGTTTACTTCAGCGCCTCATGGATTCTGGGCATCAGCTGGCTGATGGGCAGATGCTGGGGGCACTGGGCCTCGCAGGTGCCGCAGCCCACGCAGGCGTCCGCCAGAGCGCCCACCTTCGCAGCCTCGGCATATTTCTGCCGCCCGGCAGACAGGCTCATATTGGCCCGCATTTCATTATACGCGGTAAAAATCTGGGGAATGGCAATGCCCTGGGGACACACGGAGCAATAGTTGCAGCCGGTGCAGGGCACGGCCTCCTGGGCGCGGAGCAGGGCCTCCGCCTCCCGGAGGGCAGCTTTCTCCTCAGGCTTCAGCATACCGGGGAAGGCTCTGCCTGCGTAGGCCATATTCTTTTCCACCTGCTCCCTGGTGCTCATGCCGGACAGAACCACGGAGACCTCCGGCCGGTCCCACAAAAAGTCCAGGCCCATCTCCACGGGGGTCTTGCCGCCCCTGGACAGAACCGCTTCCACGTCCTGGGGCACATTGGCCAGGTATCCGCCCCGGAGAGGCTCCATAATCACAACTCCCAGGCCCTTGGAGGCCGCGTACTCCAGCCCGGCGATGCCGGCCTGGTGCTCTGTGTCCACATAGTTCAGCTGAATCTGGCAGAAATCCCACTGATCCCAGTAGTCCACCATGGTCTTGAAGGCATTCAGATCGTCATGGAAGGAGAATCCGATGTTCCGCACCTTCCCCGCCTTTTTGGCCGCCAGCAGGTGCTCCGGGACATTGCAGGGGAGAATGGTCTGGTTCCACCGCTCCAGACTCAGGGAGTGGAGGAGATAAAAGTCCAGGTGATCGGTCTGGAGCTTCTGAAGCTGCTCGTCCAGAAGGGCGTCAAAATCCTCCGGCTTCTCAATTTTCCAAACGGGGCACTTGGTAGCCAGGTTCACCTTCTCCCGGTATCCGTCCTTCAGGGCCTGACCGGTGATGATTTCACTCTGCCCGTCCAGGTAATTATAGGCCGTATCCACATAGTTGAGGCCGTTGTCAATGGCCCAGCGGAGCATGGATATGGAGTAATCCACGTCCACCTCGCCTGCATCGTTCTTGGGCAGGCGCATCATGCCGAAGCCCAGGGGAGAAACCTTTACGCCGGTGCTTCCAAATTTGCGATATTCCATAGTAATCGCCTCCTTAAAGTGTCGGAAATGATTATACCATGTCCTCCGGGAGATTGCAAGGTGGGGATAAGCCCCATTCTGGCCTGGTTATTTTTTTGAAAATTGGCTCTATCATTATGGTCAGTTTTCGCTATAATGTGGATGTAAAACCATCCGGGAAGTACCCGGGAAGAAACATTGGAGGAATCGTAAATGACCGAAAACGGAATGTGGCTGCTATTTGCGGCAATTGTGGTGGTAATCGTTTTTGTCAGCGTGCTGTTCAAGCGGAAATTCACCGTGCACGAGCTGGCAATCACCGGCATTATGGCAGGCCTGAGCCTGGTGGCTTATTTGTATCTGCGGGTGCCCTTCTATGGAGGCTCTTCCTTCCATCTGGGCAACACCTTTGTGGCGCTCACGGCGCTGCTCCTGGATGGGGTTTCCGGCGGTCTTGCGGGCGCCATCGGCCTGTCCCTGGCGGACATTCTGGCCGGTGATCCCGGCTACGCCATCACCACCTTTATTCTGAAGTTCCTCATCGGCATCACCTGCGGCCTGGTGGCCCACAAGGTCTTCCATCTGAAGGATCTGAACCCCAACGAGCACCGGACGGCCTACCTTCTGAAGGTCATCGCCTCTGCCGGTTCCGGCCTTCTGCTGAACGTGATCACGGACCCCTTCCTGGGTTATTTCCGGAATGTGTACATCTTCGGTCACGAGGATTCCGTGGCCGCGGCCCTGTCCAAAATCGCGGGCGGCGTCACCTTTGTGAACAGCGTTGTATCCACCGTCTGCGCCGTCATCCTCTATCTGGCCCTTCGCCCCGCTCTGGCGCGGATTCTCCAAAAGAAGCGCTGATCGAAACTGAAACGCCCGAAAAAAGCCATGGAGCAAGCAGCAATGCTTGGTTCCATGGCTTTTTTCATCCCGGAGGAAGACATCCTCAGTCCTTCAGAATATACACAGGGTAGGGTCTGTCCGAATGATAGCCCAGCTTTTCCGCCAGGGCTACGGAGCGCAGATCATAGGCATCCCAGCTGGGATACAGATTCCGCTCCAGACAGGCAAGAATCAGAGCTGCGCCGCAGGCAGAGGCCAGGCCCTGCCGCCGGTAATCGGGCCGGGTGTCAATTTCAATCTCAATGCCGCCCCGGTACACCGAATAGGAGGCGGCTCCCGCCACCAGAATTCCCCTGTCCAGAACGCCAAAGCCCAGTCCCCTTTTCAGGAAATCCTCCCCGCCGTCAAACAGGGCGCAGAAATCCCGGGACCAGGACTCCCCCATGGCCTGGTGGTAAAGCTCCTGGTCAAAGGCCCTGAGGCAGTAAGGCTCCGGCACCCGGGCCAATGCCCGGAGCCTCTCCCGGTCAAATACCCCCGGCTCCTTCCGGATGGCATAGCGGAGGCGGCGCTCCGCCTTTCCCGCCAGAACCCGGCCCATGGCCTCATCCCAGGCCGCGTTCCGGGGCACCAGAATGGGCGCTCCCGCCCGGGCAATGAGGCTCTCATCGGGTATCCCGGCGAAAAAGCAGAAATCCCCCAGGACAATCTGGGCGCTTTGGGGCGCCTCTTCGTTGTCCGCCATGGCCCAACCCATGCAGCCCTGAAGGTACGACCAGACCATAGTCTCCTGCCAGCCCGCAAACAGCGGTTCGATTTTTACCGGTTTCATAGGCGCTCCTTTCCCGGCTCTCCGCCTGGTATTTATGGGGGAACCCTTACAGGCACCCGGGCCAGGTGAGGACCCCGGTCTCCAGGGCTGCGTCATATCGGGAGATTTTATAATCCAGCCGCGCCATGGTTGCCTGCATGGACTCCAGCTGCTCCTCCAGGCGGCGGCGCTGGTCAATCAGCAGGGCCCTGCGCGCAGGGATGGTCTCGTCCCCCAGGCGGGCCAGGCGGACATACTCCACCATAACCCCCACGGGAAGTCCGGCAGAGCGCATACACTTGGCCAGCTCTACCCAACCGCAGTCCTCCAGCGTATAGTCCCGCACACCTCCGGCGGTTCTTTGCACCGGTGGAATCATTCCCACCCGCTCATAGTACCGCAGGGTATCCTGGGACAAATCGTATTTTTTGCTTACCTCTGCTATGGTCATGAAGCACCCTCCAAACAGCTCAGATAAGCCTATGATATCACCTGGAGCTTGCTCCAAGTCAAGTGCATTTTTTGGTTTTACCAGGGGCCGTGAGGAAAAAGCTGTCAGAGATCAGGCGGAGAATGTCTTTGTCCTCCATGGTGCCGTCCAGAATAATGCTGATCCAGTGGCGCTTGTTCATATGATAGGCAGGTACCACCGCCTCATAGGCGCCCTGCCACAGCTCTCCCCACATGGGCTCTGCCTTCACGTTGATCCAGATTTTTTCCTCCCGCTGAAAGATGAACGCAAAGCTCTTCCGGTTCTCCCGGTGGCGCATCACCGTCCAGTTCCCGTCGAAGGGGTAATCCTCAAAGACATCCGGCAGGGTCATGCAGGCCTTGATTGCCTCCTCCCGGGTCGTCAAATCAGCACCCCGTCGCAGTGATCCAGCTCGTGCTGAATGATCTGGGCCGTCCAGCCGCTGAAGGTTTTGGTTACTGTGGAAAAGCTCATGTCCTGATAGCGCACGGTGATAGTGCGGAAGCGGACGGTTTTCCTGGCGCCCGGAAGAGACAGGCAGCCCTCCTCCGCCTCAAAGGGGTCCACCGCCTTGCGGATCTCCGGATTGAACATCACCAGAGGCACACCGTTGGCGGAGACGGCAATAACCCGCCGCAGCTCTCCCACCATGTTCGCCGCGAGGCCCACGCAGGAGTCCCGGTGGGCCTCCAGAGTATCCAGAAGATCCTGGGCCAGAGGGAGGTCTTTCCTGGTTGCGGCCTCGGAACGAAGCTGAAGGAAAATGGGGTCTTTTACAATGGGTCTGATCAATGTGCTCAACCTTTCCGAACGTATTTCCACGAACAAGCCTTTTTGGATACCTTATATTATGGCGCATTTTCCCCGGCTCCTCCCCGGAACCGGAGGAAAAAGGCGGAGCAAGCCAGGGGCTACTCCGCCTTGAGAACGCAATTGATCAATATTCGTAATCCGCAGCCATACGGGAGACCACATACTTGTGGACAACCTCCTTGGCCGCCACATGCTTGGGGTGAACCTGATATCCCTCCAGGGCCTCAGCACTGTCGAACTCGGAATACAGCGCATAGTCGGCATCTCCCTGGTAGGTGGGGCAAACCTCAAGCCACTGCAGGCCCGGGACAACGCCAACCAGAGGCTCCAGCGCCTGGGCAATTTCGTGGACGGCAGCCTGCTTATCGCAATCCTCCCGCAGCTTATAGATGACAATGTGCTTCACCATAATCATTACCTCCAGTTGGGGCAGAGCCCAAGCCCCGCAGAATGCGGGTGCATCGCGGGGCACTGAAATTGAGAGCTGTCACACCTAAAACCGGGGCCAACAGGAGTCAGCCCCGGTATGTAGTTCTGCTCAGTCCTCGGCGGGAGCCTCGTTCTCTCCGTTCAGAAGAGCACGGATGGACAGGGAGATGCGCTTGTTCTCGGCATCCACGTCGATGATCTTCACGGTGACCTCCTGGCCCTCGCTGAGCACGTCCTCGGGCTTGCCGATGCGGCGGTCAGCGATCTGGGAGATGTGAATCAGGCCGTCCACGCCGGGCAGAATCTCTGCGAAGGCGCCGAAGGTCATGAGCTTCACAACCTTAGCGGGAACCACGTCGCCCACGGAGAACTTCTCCATGAACTGGTTCCAGGGGTTCATCTCGGCGGTCTTGTAGCCCAGGGAGATCTTCCGCTTCTCGGGGTCGAAGGAGATAACAAAGACGTCGATCTCGTCGCCAACCTTCACCACCTCGGCGGGGTTCTTGATCCGGTTCCAGGACAGCTCGGAGACGTGAACCATGCCGTCCACACCGCCGATGTCCACAAAGGCACCGTAGGAAGTCAGGGACTTCACAACGCCGTGATACTTCTTGCCAACCTCGATCTCGCTCCAGATCTTCTCGGCGGCAGCCTTCCGGGCCTCAGCGGCCACGGCACGGATGGAGCCGATGACTCTGCGGCGGGGACGGTTGACCTCGGTGATCTTCATCTGCACGGTCTTGCCAACCATGCCGCTCATGTCGCCGCCCTTGGCAATGCCGGACTGGGAGGCGGGGATGTACACCCGGACGCCCTTCACATTGGCATCCAGGCCGCCCTTGTTCTCCTCGGTGATGTTGCCTTCCACAACGGTCTTGTTCTCGCAGGCCTCGTTGATGTCGTCCCAGACCTTCAGGCCATCCAGCTTCTTCTTGCTCAGCTGGCAGGTGCCCTCCTGGTCGTTGACGCGAACCACAAAGACCTCGATCTCGTCGCCAACCTTCAGAACTTCCTCGGGCTTCACGCTGGGATCATTGCTGACTTCGTCGCAGGGAATGTAACCGGCATGCTTCGTGCCCAGATCGACCTGGACTTCCGTGGTGCCGATGTGGGTGACGACACCGGTAACCTTGTCTCCTGTATTTAAAGTCTTGATGGACTGCTCCAGAAGCTCCTCAAAAGTCTGCTCCTGCACAGCATCATTAGTAATTTCGCTCATAGTGTTGTTGACCTCCTTTATTATCCACGCCGGCGTCGACGCGCCTGCCGTGATTCCAACATCAAGGGCGCCGCGGAAGAAGCCCGGATTCAGCTCCGAGGCATTCTCGACCAGGGCGACCTGGCCGCAGTGCTCCCGGCAAATTGCAGCGAGGCGGCATGTGTTGGAACTTTTCGGATCTCCCACAACAACCATGGCCTGACAGACTTCTGACATTTGTGCCGCTTCTCTTTGCCGATTTTCTGTTGCTTTGCATATTGTATCAAAAATTTTCAAGTTAGTAAACTGTTTTTTTGCGATTTCAACGCACAAATTCCACAAATTTGCGGTGAGCGTAGTCTGCGAAACCATGCAAATTGGCGAATCGGGCGAAATTTTGGGCTTTTGGGCCCATGCTTCCAGCTCCTGAGGGGTCTCAAAGACCTGTGCGCGGCTGCTCCAGCTGGATATTCCCACCACCTCCGGGTGGGTGCGGGTGCCGATAATCACAGGAATCCGGCCCTCCCCCTGGGCCTCCTTCACAAGGTTGTGAATCCGGGTGACAAAGGGACAGGTGGCATCCACCACCTCCACAGGCAGCGCCTTCAGCCGCTCCTCCATTTCCCGGGGAATGCCGTGGGCCCGGACTACCACCGTCTCCCCCGGCTCTGCCTGGGCAGGATCCTCAATGACCCGGACGCCCATGGCGGCGAATTTCTCCACCACATGGCGGTTGTGAATGATGGGCCCCAGGGTGCAGACCCGCTTTCCAGCCTCCGCCGCCTGCTCCACCAGCTGCACCGCCCGGCTGACGCCGAAGCAGAAGCCGGCATACTTACCAACCCGGATGCTCATAGGGGAATCCTCTGGGCAATGATGGCCTCCATGGCGGCCACAGACTCCTCCAGGTTCAGCTCCGAGGTGTCCAGCAGCACCGCGTCCTTCGCCTGCTTCAGAGGTGCGATGGCCCGGGTCATGTCCTGATGATCCCGCGCCTCAATCTCCTGGAGAACCTTCTCAAAGCTCTGCTTTTGTCCCTTGGCCTCCTGCTCCTTCATCCGCCGCTCCGCCCGAATCCGGGCAGAGGCGGTGAGGTAGATTTTCACGTCCGCCTGGGGCAGCACCACGGTGCCGATGTCCCGGCCGTCCATAATCACGTTGTGGGTTCGGGCGATGTCCCGCTGCATGTCCAGCAGAAACTCTCGGACGGCCGGCTGGGCGGAAATCTCCGAGGCAATTTTGGACATCTCCGGGGTGCGGATCTCCTCCGTCACGTCAAAGCCGTTGAGGAGCATGTGCTGGGAACCGTCATCTCCGTAAGTAATCTTCAGATTCACATCGTCCAGAAGCCGCTCCACCCCGTCTTTGTCCCTGGGGCCGATGCCCATGAGGTTCATATGGTAGCCCACCGTGCGGTAGATTGCACCGGTGTCCACATACACAAAGCCCAGCTTCCTGGCCAGGCACTTGGCCATGGTGCTCTTTCCCGCACCGGCGGGGCCGTCAATGGCTACGCTGTATACCCGATTGTCTTTCATACCCTTTCTCTCCTTTCAAATGCTCCGTCCCGCGGAATAGCCGGTGGACCAGGCGATTTGCAGATTAAAGCCGCCGGTATAGGCGTCACAGTCCAGGATTTCCCCGGCGAAGTACAGCCCCGGCACCTTTTTGGAGGCCATGGTTTTGGGGTCCACCTCCCCGGTTTTCACACCGCCGGAGGTGACGATGGCCTCCGCCACCGGCCGCTTCCCCGTGACGGTGAGGCGGAATCCCTTCAGCTCCTCCAGAAGAAGGCGGCGCTGCTGCCGGGTCAGGGAGTTGGCCGGCAGCTCCCGGGGAATCCCCGTCCGGTCCAGAATCACGGGAATCATGGACCGGGGGAGCAAATCCGTCAAAGCGTTGACCATGGAGCGGTTTTTATACAGCTCCAAATCCCGGAGGAGACGGCTGTCCAGCTTTCCCTCCTCCAGGGCGGGCTTCAGGTCAAGAACCAGGGTGTAGGCTCCCGGCTTTCCCATATGGGCGCTGGCACTCAATACCGTGGGGCCGGAGACGCCGAAGTGGGTGAACAGCAGCTCTCCAAAGTCCCGGTAGACGCACTTCCCTTTTCCGTCCAGGAGCTTCACTCCCACGTTCCGCAAGGAGAGGCCCTGCATGTTGGGAGCGTCCTCCCCTGCCGTCTCCAGGGGTACCAGGGAGCCCACAGGCTCCACAATGGCGTGCCCCAGGGCCCGGGCCATCTCATAGCCGTCGCCGGTGGAGCCGGTGGCGGGGTAGGAGCAGCCGCCGGTGGCGAGAATCACCCTGGGAGCGTGGAAGCTGCCCCGATCCGTCAGTACCCCGGTGACCGCTCCCTCCCGGGTCAGAATTTCCTTTGCCCGGGCCGTAAGTACCTCCACCCCCGCCTGCTCCAGGGCCCGGTTCAGGGCCTCCTGGATGCTGAGGGCGCTGTCCGACTGGGGAAAGACCCGGTTGCCCCGCTCGGTTTTTAAGGGGCAGCCCATGTCCTCAAAAAAGGCCATGACCCGCTCCGGAGGAAAGGCATCCAGGGCGCTGAACAGAAACCTGCCGTTTCTGGGCACGTTCTGGAGCGCCTCCTGGGGGGTGCAGTTGTTGGTCACATTGCACCGGCCCTTGCCGGTGATCCGCAGCTTTTTGCCCAGGCGGTCATTTCGTTCCAGGAGCGCAATGCGCTTTCCCGCCCGGCCTGCGGTGATGGCGGCAAACATCCCCGCAGGGCCGCCGCCGATTACAATTCCGTCGTACATACTCATGCTCCTCCAGCCGCCCCGGCTGCGTGGCCCCGGCGAAGGCGGCGCACCTCCTCGTCGGTGAGATACCGCCAGGCTCCGGGAGAGAGGGCTCCCAGCTCCAGGCCGCCCTCAGCCACCCGCACCAGGCGGGACACCTGCAGCTCCGCCATGGCGCACATCCGCCGCACCTGGCGGTTGCGTCCCTCGTGAATGGTCACCTCCAGGCAGGCCTGATCCCCCTCCTGCCAGGCCAGCCGCACCGAGGGCTTGGCAATGGTATAGCCGTCCAGGCAAACCTGACGGCCCAGGGCAATCTCCTTCCCCGGAGCAAAGCCCCGCACCCAGACCCGGTAGCGCTTGTCCACCTGGCCTCTGGGGTGGGCAATCTCCTGGGAGAAGGCCCCGTCGTTGGTGAAGAGCAGGAGTCCCTCGGAGTCCATATCCAGCCGGCCCACGGGCCACACCCGGCAGCCGCAGTCCGCCACCAGCCGGGCGGCATCCGGCCGGCCCTTTTCGTCGTGCAGGGTGGTGACAACTCCCCGGGGCTTGTGCAGCATTATGTACACATAGCCCCCGGGACGGGGCAGAGGCACCCCGTCCACCAGGATTTCATCGGTCTCCGGGTCGGCGCTCTGGCCCAGGACGGCTTCCGCCCCGTTGACCCGAACCCGGCCCGCCGTAATCATCTCCTCCGCCCGGCGCCGGGAGGCGACGCCCCGGGCGGAAAGTATTTTTTGCAATCGGTCTTTCATTGGCCGCCTCCAAAGATTCGCTGAAATAGATTTTTCTTCACCGGCACAGGCTCTAACGGGCTGCTCTCTCCGTAGTACACCGGCACCTTTCCCACGGGGACGCCCTCCAGGAGAATGTGGGCATAGCCCGCAGCCTGGCCCGCCTCCACGGGGGCATATACAAAGCCCATGCCGCCGAAGGAGAGCTCCAGCCGCTCCCCCTGGGCCACCGGGTAGGAGAAGGACTCTCCTGCCACCAGGGGCACCGTCTCCCGCTCCCCGGACACCACGGCCCGGCTCCCCAGGGTCTGTCCCCGGGTCACCAGAAGTCTGGTCTCATACTGGGAAAAGCCATACTCCAGAAGCCGGGTGTGATCGTTCCAGTCGTCCGGGGCGTTGATGGTCACCGCCACCAGACGCCGCCCGTCCCGCAGGGCGGAGGACACCAGAATCCGCCCTGCGGCCTTGGTGTAGCCGGTCTTCACCCCGTCGGCCCCGTCGAAACGCCACAGGAGCTTATTGTGATTGGTGAGGCTCCGGCTCCCCACCCGGATGGATTTGGTGGACACGGTCTTGGCGAAAATCTCGTTTTTCATGGCATAGGCCGTGAGCTTCGCCATATCCCGGGCGGTGGAATGGTGATCCGGGGAATCCAGACCGTTGGGGTTTTCAAAGTGGGTGTGCTCCAGCCCCAGCTGCCGGGCCTTGTCGTTCATGAGCTCCACAAAGCCCTCCACCGTGCCGCCGCAGTAAATGGCCAGGGCCACGGCGGCGTCGTTGCCGGACTGGAGCATCAGGCCGTAGAGCAGCTCCTGCACTGTGAGAACCTCCCCCGCCTGCAGGTACATGGAGGAGCCCTCGATGCCCACCGCCTCCGGCGGGATCTCCATCCGGTCCAGGACGTTGCACTGCTCTGCCACCACCAGGGCCGTCATAATCTTGGTGGTGCTGGCAATCAGGCTCTCCGTGTCCGCGTCCTTCTCATAGAGCACCCGGCCGGAGTCCGCGTCCATCAAAATGGCATGCTCCGCCGAGACCCCCATAGCAGAGGCCTCCGGCAGGATGACAAGAAGCAGGACGGCCGCAGTCAGGGCCGCAGCCGCCCGATTTCGCAGTTTCATATTTCATCACCGGGGGTAGCTTTCCCCCGGCAAAGGGTTCTATACCATCATTCCTTTTTTCCCGTGCGGCTGTCCACAAACGCGGAGATCTTGTCCAGCACATCGGGCACCAGCTCCACCACCCGGTCTGCCGTGGTGCTGGCAGGGGCGCCCACGGGAATCAGACGGACGGACTCCCCTTTTACAATCAAAAACGCAATGGGCGTGATTTTGGCGCCCACCCCGGTGCCGCCGCCGAAGGGGTACTCCGCCCGGGCTGCGGACTTGGTGGAGAAATCGGAGCCTCCGCCGCCGAAGCCGTAGCTCACCTTGCACACCGGCAGGATGGTGACTCCCTCGGGGGTGACGATGGGGTCGCCCACCACGGAGTTCACGTCGATCAGCTCCTTGACCTTCTGCAGGCTGGATTCCAGCATATTGGGAAGGGATTGACTCATAATCTATTGCACCGCCTTTTTGGTTTTTTTATTTTTCTCATATTGCCGGAACAGCCGCCAGCCGTACCGGACCGCGATACCCAGAAGCCTGGCCGGGCAGGCCACAATCTCCCCCTGGGCGAAGATCTCCGTGGACTCCGCCGTGAAGTCGCAGAACACCTGAATGTTTCTGCGGCGAATCCGGAAGCACCGCTCCAGCAGGGGAATGATGCTCCCCAGGCCGGCCCAGGCCTTGCCGTAGAGCAGCGCCAGGTCACAGGGGTCGTCTCCCCCCAGGTTTACAAGAAGCTCCAGCTTCCGCATCACAAGGCTCCGGCGAATGGCGTTCAGAAGCTCCAGCCCCGTGGGAACATAGGTCAGAAGCTCCCGGAGAGAGCCGCCCTTCTTCTGCTCCTCCGGCGGCTTTTTATGCCCGGCGGCAGCCTTGGGGGGGGATTTTTCCTTTGCCTGTTCCTTTTTCCCGGCTTTCTCCTTTTTCTTTCTCCTCCGGGGCAGCAGCTGCCAGCGCACCGGGCCGAGCACCAGGCGCACCAGAAGGCCCTCCCGGTCATAGCGCACATGCACCCCGGCGGGGAGCAGCAGAATCAGAAGAAGGATGCCCAGAAAGCCCAGGAGAATATACACGGCAATCATGTCTTCTGCTCCTGAGGGGCCGGGGGCTCCTCCATGGTCAGCTGGTCCTGGGTTCCCAGCTCCGCCAGCTGCAGCTCCGGCAGATCCTCCAGGCCGGAGAGGCCGAAGGTGCGGAGAAAGTCCGGCGTGGTTTTATATTGAACAGGACGGCCCGGAACATTCAACCGCCCCGCCTCCTCAATGAGCTTTTTGTTGAGCAGGGCCGACACGGAGTAGCTGCTGTCCACTCCGCGGATTTTCTCCACCATGGCCTTGGTGGCCGGCTGATAGTAGGCGATGATGGTGAGTGTCTCCAGCTGGGAGGCGGAGAGCTTGGGGGGCTTCCTGGTCTCCAGGGCCCGGGCCACATAGTCTCCCATCTCTCCGGCGGAGCACATCTGATAGGCGTCCTCCAGCCGGACCACCCGAACGCCCCGGCGCTCAAAGCTCAGCCGGTCCATGAGACGGTCCGCCGCCTCCCGAACCTGGCCGGTTTCACAGCCCACGGCCTGACTCAGCCGCTTCAGCTCCACGGGCTCACCGGCGGCAAACAGCACTGCCTCCACGGCCCGCTCCAGTTCTTCCGGTTCCATTAGTCCGTCTCCTTTCTCATGGCTTCCTCCGGAGATTTAATCAGCCGCAGCTCCGGGTTGTCTCCGGTGCCGTCGTCCTCCAGGCTCACGGAGTTGGTTCTGCACAGCTCCAGCACCGCCAGGAAGGTGGCCACAATCTCCGAGCGGCTCCGGTTCCCCCGGAACAGCTGCCGCAGGCGCATAACCCCGTTCAGCACCAGGCGCTTGATAATCTCCTTGGCCTTCTTGGTCACAGGGAAGGGCTCCTTGCCCACAATGCCCTGGAAGCTGGCCGCCGGAGGGGGCAGCTGACGGCGGCTCCGCTCCGAGGCAGCGGCGAGAGCCCGGAGCATGTCCTCCGGCTCATGCCGGTACTGATAGGTACGCTCCTTCTTCAGAGGCTCCGGCCCCTTGGTGAACAGGCAGCGGCCGATTTCATTCCTTGTCTCCAGGAATTTCACCGCCTCCCGGATCTGATCCAGGATCTCCTTCCGCTGCCGCTCCATCAGGGTCTGGCGCAGCTGCTCCATCTCACTCTCCGCCTCGGCCTGCTCGCTGGCGGAGAGGAGCATTTTCGTTTTGATGAGCATCAGGTGAGAGGCCATGGTGATAAACTCGCTGGCAATCTCCATATCCAGCCGCTTCATCTCATCCAGGTAAGCCAGGTACTGCTCCAGGATAGCGGTGATGCTCACGTCCTGAATTTCAATTTTATTCTTGCTCAGCAGCAGCAAAATCACATCCAGGGGGCCGTTGAAGTCCTCCAGCTCCTGGGACTTGTTCCGAAGGACGCCCTCCAGATGATAGCTTGGTTCGTTCATGCGACGCTCCTACAAAAACAGGTGATTCAGCAGGTCAATGGGCCAGCTGCAGGCCCAGAACAGCACATCCAGCATCTTATCCTGCAAAAAGGCCATGGGCTTGTCCAGAATATTCGTAACAAGCAGCACAGCCATAAGCAAAAACCCGTACCGCTCATACCGGAGCAGCCACCGGTACTTCTCCTCCGGCAGAAGGGAAAAGAGAATCTTGGAACCGTCCAGGGGCGGAACGGGAATGAGGTTGAACAGCCCCAGGGTGCAGCTCAGGATGGCGGTGTACCAGAAGAAGAGCGCCAGATACCAGGCCCACTCCGGTGTGCCCAGATACCGCCACAGCCACCAGGAGGCGGTATAGAGGGTCATAGCCACAAAGGCCAGGATGAAATTGGACAGAGGGCCCGCCAGAGAGACAACGGCCGTGTCCCTGCGGAAATGCTTGAAGTACCCGGGATTGATGGGCACCGGCTTGGCCCAGCCGAAGTGCACCAGGGCCATGCACAAAAGGCCAAGAAGGTCAATGTGCCGCAGGGGGTTCAGGCTCAGACGCCCGGCCCGCTTCGCCGTGGGGTCTCCCAGGCGGTAGGCTGCGTAGCCGTGACTCACCTCATGTATGGTAGTACACAGCAGGGCCGAGGCCACCACAATCAAAAGCTCCAGCGCCTTGCCGTACTCCAGCTGCTGCAGCCAGCTTTGAAATCCACTCATTATATGCTGTTTATCTCCAAATCCCCGCCGGGGTATCCACAGGCGGAAAGTATTCAGTTTATAGTATACCACGCTTTCCTCCTGCCTGCAAGAAAAATCTCGTATATCCAAAGGCCGGATTTCATACAGTGTCATATACAACTGGAACTTGAGGTGGAAGTATGGAACAATCAGCCAATCAAATCGTCGTCCGCGGCAGCCTCCTGGAGCTGCCCAGGCTCTCCCACGAGAATCACGGCAAGCAGTTTTTCCGGTTCCTGCTGGAGGTTCCCAGGCTCTCCGGGGCTGTGGATACCCTTCCGGTCATCGCCCGGCAGGAGCTTCTGGAGCAGCTGGATCTGTCCGGCGGCTCCCGGATTCTGGTTCGGGGGCAGGTCCGGTCCTACAACAGCCACGCCGGGCAGGGCCCGCGGCTACTCATCTTTATCTTTGCGGAGGCCATGGAGACCTGCGAGGGCGAGCCCCAAAATGAGGTGACCCTCACGGGCACCATCTGCAAGGCCCCCGTATACCGCCGCACCCCTCTGGGCCGGGAGATCTGTGACGTGATGCTGGCCGTTCCCCGGGCCTACCGCCGGTCGGACTACCTGCCCTGCATTCTCTGGGGGAGGCTGGCCCAGGAGATCTCCCGGCTGAAGGTGGGAGACTCCATCTCCCTCACGGGACGTCTTCAGAGCAGGCTCTACAGGAAGGTCACTCCGGAGGGAGAAGAGCAGCGAACCGCCTATGAGATCTCCGCCCTCACCGCGGCGTCTACATAGGCTCCGCCGGCGGAAAAATCCGGCAGGGGGTGCCTTTGCAGCATCCCCTGCCGGTTTCGGTTCATTTCACGGGGGTCACATCGATGTGGTATCGAACCACGCCTGCCATGGCCTGCTCAATCTGAATGGTATAGTACACATCCAGATAGCCCCCCTCCATAGAGAGCTCCGTCTGAATCCGCCTGGCGCAGACGCAGACCATCAGGGCCCCCACGTCCAGCTGATACAAAGACTCGTGGCGAACCCCCTCCTGAAACACCATGGAGGATTGCACCGTGCCGGTGCGGGTGAGGGTGACATGGCCGGGCTTCACCGTAAAGGTGGTGGTGGCGCCCTGGAGGCCGGTGAGATCCGTCTCCTCATAGGAGATGCTCCAGCCCTCCGCCGTTTGGGTCATAACGCCTTCCGTGGTCAGCTCCACCACCTCGGGCTCCTGGCCCTCATACCGCTGTTCCCCCCGGATTTTCAGCATGACAGTCATTGGCGGCACGCCTCACAGGCCAGGGCAATCAGCTGATCAATGAGCTGGGTGTATGGAATGCCGCTGGCGTCAAAGAGCTTGGGATACATGGAAATGGAAGTAAAGCCCGGGAGGGTGTTGATCTCATTAAACACCACCTCGCCGTCCTTATGGGTGACGAAGAAGTCCACCCGGGAAAGGCCCTGGCAGCCAATGGCCCGGTAAATCCGGACGGCGGCCTCCCGCACGGACTCAGCCGTGGTCTCGGGAATGCGGGCCGGAATATAGGCCCGGGAGGTATCCGTAATATACTTGGCTTCGTAATCATAGAACTCCGCGCCGGAGTCGATTTCGCCGCAGATGGAGGCCACGGGATTGTCATTGCCCATGACGGCCACCTCGATTTCCCTGCCGTCGATGAACTCCTCCACCAGAACCTTCCGGTCATACTCCGCAGCCAGCTCCAGGGCGGCAAGGAGCTCCTGCCGGTTTCTGGCCTTGCTGACGCCCACAGAGGAGCCGGTGCCCGCGGGCTTTACAAATACAGGATAGGAGAATCTGGCCTCCAGATTGTCCAGAATCCGCTGGGGCTGGTGCTCCAGCTCCCCAGCCGTCACCAGCTGCCAGGCGGCCTGGCGAACCTTGGCCTGATCCGCCACCAGCTTGGTGAGAGTCTTATCCATGGCCACCGCCGAGGCGGCCACATGGCTCCCCACATAGGCGATGCCCGCCAGCTGCAAAAGGCCCTGGATGGCGCCGTCCTCGCCGCCCTCTCCGTGGAGCACCGGGAAAACCACGTCAATCCGCTCCCGCACCACGCAGTCTCCCTCAAAGGACAAAAGCCCCTGGCCCCGCACGGGAGAGATGGCCGCCCGCCGGTTTCCGGGATAGCTCAGCCACTGGCCTGTGGGAAGCAGGCTGTAATCACGGCCCGTGTAGAGCACCCAGTCCCCATCCTTGGTGATGCCCACGGGGTACACATTGTATTTTGACTGATCGATGTTGTTCAGAACGGACTCCGCGGAGCGCAGGGACACCTCATGCTCCGGAGACACGCCGCCGAAGAGAACACAGACGCTGAGTTTACTCAATGAAAACGCCTCATTTCTTTTCTTACATAGATTTTCTTATATAATATACGCCACAACCTCGCAGAAAACAAGGGTGAATTTACACTTCATTCATTTTTTCCACTGGAATTCTGCCGCGCCTATGCTATAATAGCTGATAGAACGGCTGCCCAGGGGGCCAGCCGGAGGCAAATCTGCCGCCGCGCAGCACAAGGAGGGCAATATGCAGATTGAACTGAGCAACAAGGAATTCCGCCGGCTTCTGGATCTGGTTTACATTGGCAACTGGGTTCTGAACTCCACCCGGGGAGACGACCGGTTTCAGGATTATGACAATTTGGAGAGCAAGCTCTTCGGCCTGTGCCGGGGCAACGGGATGAACGCCCTGGTGGAGAATTGGGAGGGCATCCCCGTCCCGTCCCAGGCCTACACCGAGGGTGGCATCCACGAGGCCATCGCCTATTACGAGGACAACATCTTCTACGAAATCCTGGCCGAGGAGCTGAGCCGCCGGGACATGGATTACCCGGACATCACCGAGGACAATTACGACGAGATTCTCCAGCGGATGGACAGCTACATGGATGAGTTTGAAATCTCCGGGGTGGATCATCTGATCCTGGAGGAGGAATGAGGTACGCTGCGGCGCCCCGGGTCTTTTACAATGGCCGGGGGCGCCGCAGCGCCTCTGCTTTCTCTTTTGGCTGCAGAGGCTACTTCATGGCAATGGCTGGCGGGAGAATCTGCTGCGGAATAATGGCGGAGAATCGAAAAATTCCTCTTGCATTCTTTCCGCAATTGTGTCATACTGGAGAAAAAAGGAAGGAAGTATGACCAAATGGAGCATTTTATCAGCCTGATCGTGCCGTATCTCATCGAAATTCTGGAGATCATGGGAATCTTCGTGGTGGCCTGGACCGGCGTGCGGAGCTTCTGGGGCTACCTCATGAACACCTTCCGTCACAAGGATTATCCGGTGCAGTACGCTCTGGCCTCCGGCATGTCCACCGCCCTGGCCTTTAAAATGGCGGCGGAAATCCTGAAAACCGTGCTGGTGGACTCCTGGGAGGAGCTTGCCATCCTGGGCGCCGTGGTGATTCTCCGGGCCGTCATGAGCGTGCTGCTCCACTTTGAGCTGAAGCACAGCAAGGAGGACGCCTCCGCCGTCCAGGCGCTGGAAAAGGCGGCCCCCTAAGACACATTATACCCCACCTCCTGGTTCAATGAGCCAGGAGGCTTCTCATTGGTTCGGTATAACAAAACATTTTAATGATTAGAATTATTTATATTGCACAAATTAGAACTTATATATTTGTCATTAAATACACTTGAAATCCTTAATTAAAATTGTTAAGGTATACATAGATTCTAAACGTCATATAAACTGCAAGATGAAGGCTTTTTTTGAATTTTCCTGTCCACGAGCAATTTATTTTCCTGTTGTATAGAAAATCCAGTGCCTGGAGGCGATTCCGTGCGCGCACATGTAAAAGAAATACTCACTGGCTCATCTATGGCTGTTTTTCTGCTGGCCAAAAGCGAGCTTCACCCATTGCTGAAAGAAACCAATCCAAATCTGCAAGGTCTCATTCTATGGTTTACGCTGTATTGCATTTCCCTGGCTGTATTTCTGGTACTAATTTACAAATACCGATATGTGAAAACAGCTTGGGCTCTTCTCATCCTTTCCGGTACCCTGTTTCTTTTCGATCTGTGCTTTGGTTTATTTCCAGAGCCTCCGGCAGCAGGTGTATTCTTTGTTCTTCATGCGTTTTGGTCAAGATACCTTTTCATCAGTAATACTGTCCTTCATAGGTTGTTTTATGGGAGTCAACTGCCTTATCACTATTGGCTCCTGCCCAGTATCATCTTCCTAACCATGCTGGCTTTTCTCTTGATCCATTACCGCAAGGGGGAAAAGAAACAGCAAGCCCATAGCTGAGTCTGAGGCAGCCATACATATTTACGCCGGGAAGCGGGGAGAAACCTCCTGCTTCCCGGCGCATTTTTGTTTTATGTCTCGTTCAGGTCGCTTCCCATGCGGGCCAGGCGGTCCATCATCTCCAGGGAGTCCTCTCCCACGCAGCCCACCAGCAGGTAGCGCTTGTTGAAGTGGTCCATGAGAAGCCGCTTCATCAGGTGGAAGCCCACCACACGGCCGGAGCTGGGCACATGGGTTCTGGGGCCGGTACAGGGGTGGAGGTGGCCGCCGATGGAGATGTGGCTCTCGTCCACATACTCCACAGGGAGATCCTGGTCGATCATGTCCAGAATCTTCCGCTCCAGCTCCTCCAGATCCAGCTCCGGCGGCTCTCCGGGGAAGGCCAGAATAAAGCCGTGGTGAATGTCGTCATGCTGGGCCCGGTCCCGCTCCTCCGGGGGCATACAGAACTCGCACAGATCCTCCGCCGTGTGAGCCATGAGCCGGTATGGAAGGGAGGCCAGACACCGGGCGCTGATGTTCTCCGGGAAGGGGCCAAAGGGGGTGGGACGGGCCACCAGAATCTCATCGCCCACGCCGATGAGCAGGTTGGCGTTGGTGGGAAGGAAGGGATAGATCAGGTCAAAATGCTCCACCACCACCCGCTTGCCCCGGTGAACTGCCCGCATGATGGCCTCGGCCAGCGCATGGGGCTGGGAGAAGCCCATCTCAAAACGGATGTCCACATGATAGGTATGGGGGGTAAAAAAGCCAGTCTCACTGTCCTGGTCCAGCAGCGGCAGGGGCCGCACGTTCACCCCGTTGTCATCATTGGTGAGCTCCAGGCCGGGGAACATACCCCGGATGAGGACGCTCTTGCCGGAGCCGCTGTCCCCGATCACACCAATGAGCTTGTCGAAGGGGCTCAGGTACATCTGGGCAATCTGAATACCCAGGTCATAGATGCGGTTCCGCCCACGGGGGGCGTAAAAGGTGCTGAGAATGTGGCTTCTTTGCATTCTTCCGGAATATGACATGGCTCTTATCCTCCCATTTCTTGATTTAAATACTCCCAGGTGGTCTCCGGCACCAGCGCCCGGACGTCCTGCCCCGCCTGGAGTGCCGCCCGGACCCGGCTGGCGCTCACCGGCGCGCCGCCCCGCTCCAGCCGGGGAAGCTCCTCCACCCGGATTCCCCTGGGGGGGAGCTGCTCCCTCAGAGCCTTATTGTAGGCGGCGGTCACAGGGTCCAGAGGCTCCGTGCCCAGGAAGCGGACTTCAATGCCCAGGGCCGGTGCGAAGGAACCGGTAAAGATTTCAATGTCCAGCCGGCACTGCACCTCCGGCTTCTGAGTCCGATCCTTCAAAAAGTAGGCCGGGAAGGTGGCGTTGGAGATGAGATACCCTGCTGTAGGGTGGACGGACACGTTTGGAAAATCGCCGCAGCCCCGGCGCACCATCTCCAGCCGCTGGGCGGCGGAGAACATCCCCTTTTCCTCGGACAGAACAAACACATAGAGCCACCGGCACCGCTGCCGGGCCTGGTCCACCAGGTATTGGTGCCCCAGGGTGAAGGGGGCGCAGTTCATCACCACGGCGCCGCAGGGCCCGGGATGCCTGTCCAGCGCAGCCAGATACTTCCGGAGACCTCCCCGGGTGCTCTCCAGGAGCAAAGCCTCATCGCAGGCGGCCACGGGGTAAAAGCCCAGCCCCCGGAACAGGATTTCATTCCGAGGCTTGGTGTACACAAACAGGCGGCGCAGCCCCCGGGCAAAGGCCTCCCGGCGCAAAGCCGTCATAAGCTGCTCCGCAAGCCCCTGCCCCCGGAAATCCGGGGACACAGCCATACCCTTGATCACATTCCCGTCCAGACTGCCGCAGGCCAGAATCTCCCCGTCCTCCCGCAGGCTCACCGTAAAACCGGCCCCGGGGTCCGGCTCCAGGCCCTGGGCCCGGAGAAAGGCGCACACCGCAGGACTCTGACAGGCCTCCATCACGGTTTCCACAGAGCTTCCTCCTTCCAGGGCGGCCCGGTACAGGCCGCGTTTTGGTTTCTGATTCCAGTATACAGGATTTTTTCACACTTGCAAGAAGAAATGTGAAAATACCGGTTGAAAAAAATCCGGAGATATTATACAATACTGACAAAACAGAATATTCCTTTGAAAGTTATCTTAGGAGGTTTGACACATGCCTGATATCATTCAGCGCGCTACTGCCGGCACCATGGAATCCAGTGATGCTTATGTAGAAATCGAACCCCGGGAAGGCGGCCTGGAAATCCAGCTGGAGTCGGTGGTCCTGTACCAATACGGGCAGGACATTGAGCAGTCGGTCCGGGCCGTTTTGCTGGAATACGGGGTGGAAAATGCCCTGGTCAGCATCGTGGACCGGGGCGCCCTGGACTGCGTGATTCGCGCCCGGGTGGAAACCGCCATCCGGCGGGGAAAGGGGGGCAGGCCATGATTCGCTCCATGCTGTTTCTCCCGGGCAACACCCCCAATATGCTGATCAACGGGGACGTTCTGGGGGCGGACGCCGTGATTCTGGATCTGGAGGACGCAGTCTCTCCGGACGAAAAGGACGCCGCCCGGATTCTGGTGCGGAACGCCCTGTCCCGCATGGGCTTCGGCTGCCAGACCGTGGTTCGGGTAAATTCCCTGGACTCCGGCCTTCTGGACGGGGATCTGGAGGAAATCGTCCCCCAGAGACCCACGGCTCTGATGCTCCCCAAGACCTCCTCCCGGGAGGATATCCTGGAGACGGACCGGCGGCTCACAGCCCTGGAGGCCCGCCTGGGGCTTCCCACCGGCTCCGCCCGGCTGATTCCCCTTTTGGAGACAGCCGCCGGCATTGAAAACGCCTACGCCATCGCCCTGGCCTCTCCCCGGATTCTGGGCCTGTTTTTGGGGGCGGAGGATTTAAGCGCCGACCTCCGGTGCAAGCGCACCAAGGAGGGCCGGGAAATCGACTACGCCCGGCACCGCATTGTCATGGCCGCCCGGGCCGCCGGTGTGGAGGCCTTTGACACCCCCTTCACCGATGTCAATGACGATGAAGGGCTTCTGGCCGACGCCCAATACGCCAAATCCCTGGGCTTTACGGGAAAGGCCAGCATCTCCCCCCGGCATGTGGAGGGCATCAACCGGGTGTTCTCCCCCACCCCGGCGGAAATTGCCTACGCCCGGGAGGTGCTGGCCGTCATCGAAGAGGCCAAGCGCCAGGGCAAGGGCGCCATCTCCCTCCACGGGAAGATGGTGGACGCGCCCATTGTGAATCGGGCCAGGCAGACCCTGGATGCAGCCAGGGCCCTGGGCCTTTCCGGAGGTGAATGAACATGGAGACAAAACTGGTTTCAACCCTGGAGGAGGCCATCCGCAGCGTGGGCCTGAAAGACGGCATGACCGTCTCCTTCCACCATCATCTCCGGAACGGAGACTACATATTAAATCTGGTGATGGAGCAGGTGGCCGCCATGGGCATCCGGGATCTCACCGTGAACGCCAGCTCCCTGTTTGACGTTCACCTGCCCCTCATGGAGCACATCCGCTCCGGGGTGGTCACCCGGCTCCTCACGGACTATGTTTCCGGGGGCATTGGCCGCCACCTCTCCCAGGGGATTCTGGAGGCTCCGGTGGAGTTCCGCTCCCACGGCACCCGGGCTACGGACATCGCATCGGAAAAAACCCCCATTGACGTTGCCTTCCTGGCCGTGCCCGCGGCGGACTGCCGGGGCAACGCCACAGGAAAGCTGGGCCGGGCCGCCTGCGGCTCCCTGGGCTATGCCATCCCCGACGCCATGTACGCCAAAAAGGTAGTTCTCATCACGGATACCCTACTCCCCTATCCCCTTTCGGACTGGGCCATTCCGGAGTGCTTTGTGGACTATGTGGTGCAGGTTCCGGAGATCGGAGACCCCCGGGGCATTCTCTCCGGCACCACCCGCATCACCCGGGACCCGGTGGGCCTTGTCATGGCGGAGCTGGCCGCCAAAACCATCGCGGGCTCCGGCCTGCTCAAAGAGGGCTTCTCCTTCCAGACCGGCGCCGGCGGTGCCTCCCTGGCCGCAGCCGCCGCTCTTAAGAAAATCATGGAGAAAGAGCACATCACCGGCAGCTTCGCCCTGGGGGGCATCACCGGGTACCTGGTGGAAATGCTCCGGGCCGGCTGCTTCCGCCAGCTCATGGACGTGCAGTGCTTTGACCTGGACGCCGTGGCCTCCATCCGGGACGATCCCCGGCACCGGGAGATCTCCGCCATCCATTACGCCGGGCCCGGAACCCGGGGGGCCGTGGTGGACAGTTTGGATGTGGTCATTCTGGGAGCCACGGAGATTGACACGAACTTTAACGTAAACGTCCACACCGACTCTTCCGGGTGCCTCATGGGCGGCTCCGGCGGACACACCGACGCCGCGGCGGGAGCAAAGCTCACCATGATCATCGCCCCCCTGGTTCGGGCGCGGCTTCCCATCGTCACGGACCGGGTCACCTGCATCTCCACTCCGGGAGACACGGTGGATGTGCTGGTCACCCAGCGGGGCATCGCCGTCAATCCCCGCCGTCCGGAGCTCCGGCAGCGGCTTCTGGAGGCGGGCCTCCCTGTGACGGACATCGAAGCGCTTAAGAAGCGGGCCGAGGCCATCGCCGGAATCCCCCGCCCCGTGCCCCGGGGTGACCGGGTGGTAGCGGAGGTTCTGGGCAGGGACGGACGGGTGCAGGATCAAATTCTCAGCCTCCCGTCGGATTTCTGAAAATCCGCCTTGACAGAACCCACTTCTTCGGTTATATTACCCATGGAGACATACATATATTTTTTGCATAATCGAATACTTGATACCGCATCTACCGACGATTTCAAAGATTGGAGTATGTGACATATGGAGCGAAAAAAGAAAGTTCTGGTTATGGGTGTCATTGGCGCGGATGTACATGCCGTGGGCAACCGCATTTTGTACCAGGCCTTCACGGAAGCCGGGTTTGAGGTAATCAACCTGGGCGTTATGGTCTCTCAGGAGGAGTACATCGCCGCCGCCATCGAATCCAACGCAGACGCCATCGTGGTCTCCTCCCTGTACGGTCAGGGAGAGCTGGACTGCCGGGGTATGCGGGAAAAATGCGACGAGGCCGGCCTCACCGGGATACCCCTTCTGGTGGGCGGCAACATTGTCATCGGCAAGCAGCGCTTTGAGGACGTGGAGGCCCGCTTCCACGCCATGGGCTTTGACCGGGTCTTCCCTCCCGGCACCATGCCGGAGGTCACCATTGCCGCCCTTCGGGAGCTTCTCCATGTGGAGCCCCCGGAAGACGAGGGCGAAGACGGAAGGTGAGCCCATGAAGCCCATACTGCTCATTGATTTCGGAAGCACCTACACAAAGGTCACCGCCGTGGACGTGGATGGGGAGGCCCTTCTGGGCGCCGCCGCCGCCTATACCACCGTGGAGACCGACGTGACCCAGGGGCTGGAGAACGCCCTGGCGGAGCTTCGGAAGAAAACGGGGCCACTCTCATTTGCGGACCGGTTCGCCTGCTCCTCCGCCGCAGGAGGGCTTCGCATGATCGCCTCCGGCCTGGTTCCGGAGCTCACCGCCGAGGCGGCCAAGCAGGCGAGCCTGGGCGCGGGAGCCAAGGTGCTGAAGACCTATTCCTTCCAGCTGACAGAGGATGACGCCCAGGAAATCGGGGCGCTGAAGCCGGATATTTTCCTTCTGGTGGGGGGCACCGACGGGGGCAACACCCAGTGCATTGTGCACAACGCTCAGGTGCTGGCGGAAATCTCCGGGGACTTTCCCATTGTCATCGCCGGAAACCGCACCGCGGCCCGGGAGTGCCAGCGGATTCTCTCCGGCCGGGAGGTTCATCTCTGCGAGAACGTGATGCCGAAATTCGGCGTGCTCAATATCGCCCCCGCCCAAAAGGAGATCCGGGAGGTATTCCTCCGCCGGATTGTCCGGGCCAAGGGGCTGTCCAAAACCGATTCCCTGCTCTCGGGCATTCTCATGCCCACCCCCTCCGCCGTCATGCGGGCCATGGAGCTGCTGTCCTGCGGCTGTGCGGAAGAGCCCGGCATCGGCGACCTGGTGGCCGTGGACGTGGGCGGCGCCACCACGGATGTCTACTCCGTGGGCGAGGGCGCTCCCACCCGGGCGGGCACCGTCTGCAAGGGCCTGCCCGAGCCCTTCGTAAAGCGCACGGTGGAGGGTGACATCGGTATGCGCTACAGCGTTCTGGGCATTCTGGAGGCCGCAGGCCCCGGGAAGCTCAGCCGTCTGTCCGGCCTGCCGGTGCCACGGGTGGAGGCCCTGGTGCGGCAGCTCCGGGCCCACACGGATTTGCTCCCGGAGGGAGATCCGGAGCTGGAGGCTCTGGATCGCGCCCTCGCCTCCTGCGCCATTGAGACGGCGGTCACCCGCCACGCCGGAACCGTGGAGGAGGCCTACACCCTCATGGGCCTGACCTATGTTCAGACGGGCAAGGATCTCACCCCCGTCACCAACCTGGTGGTAACAGGCGGAAGCCTGATTCACACGGAAAAAACCAAGGAAATCGCATCTCACGCTCTTTTTGATCCCTCGCATCCCATGTCTCTGCGGCCCAGGGCGGCCCGGGTTCTGGTGGATCGCCAGTACATCCTCTCCGCCATGGGGCTGCTCGCCGCAAGTTATCCCGCCTGCGCATTGCGAATCATGAAAAAGGAGATAAAGGTAGATGGAGATTCAGAATAAGAAAATCCCGGAAGATCAGTTTATGAAGCTGCGCCAGGAGGTTCTGGCCCAGTGGCCCACCGGCAGAGAGGTCAACCTGGAGGAGGCCTTCGCCTTCCACCGCAGCCTGCCGGAGTCCAGGATCTTTTCCAAGAAGCTCATTGCCGCCAAAGCCCAGGGCAAAACCCTGGTGCAGCCCCGGGCCGGTGTGCCCGTGATTTCGGAGCATGTGAAGCTCCTGCAGTATCTTCAGGACCAGGGAGAGGCTGACCTCCTCCCCACCACCATTGACAGCTACACCCGTCAGAACCGCTATGAAGAGGCGGAAAACGGCATCCGGGAGTCCATGCGCCTGGGCCGGGCCATGCTCAACGGCTTCCCGGCGGTGAATCACGGAGTATCCGGCTGCCGCCATGTGGTAAACAGCGTGAAAGTTCCCGTACAGGTTCGCCACGGCACCCCCGATGCCCGGCTCCTCACGGAAATCGCCTACGCAGGCGGCTTCACCAGCTACGAGGGAGGTGGCATCTCCTACAACCTTCCCTACTGCAAAAACGTTCCCCTGGAGAGAACCATCCTGGACTGGCAGTATGTGGACCGGCTCACGGGCCTCTACGAGGAGAACGGCATTTCCATCAACCGGGAGCCCTACGGCCCCCTCACCGGCACCCTGGTGCCCCCCTGTGTGTCCCACGCCGTGGCCATCATTGAGGCACTTCTGGCGGCGGAGCAGGGCGTCAAAAACATCACCGTGGGCTACGGCCAGTGCGGCAACCTGATTCAGGACGTGGCCGCCATCGGCACCCTGGAGGAGCTGACGGAGGAATATCTGAAGGCCGCCGGTCATGAGGATGTGGTGGTCACCACGGTGCTCCACCAGTGGATGGGCGGCTTCCCCGCCGACGAGGCCAAGGCCTTCGGCGTCATCTCCCTGGGCAGCACCATCGCAGCTCTGGCCAAGGCCACCAAGGTCATTGTGAAAACTCCCCACGAGGCCATTGGCATTCCCACCATGGAGGCCAACGCCGCCGGTCTGCGGTGCACTAAGCAGGTGGTGAATATGCTCTCCGACCAGACCTTCCAAAACGAAGCCCTGGAGCTGGAGAAGGAGATCATCCGCAAGGAGACCCGGCTCATTGTGAACAAGTGCCTGGAGCTGGGCGACGGGGACATTGCCCTGGGCGTCTGCCGTGGCGTGAAGGCCGGTGTGGTGGACGTTCCCTTCGCCCCCTGCCGGGCCAACGCCGGTCAGATGCTCCCCGCCCGGGACAATGAGGGCGCCGTGCGGATTATGACCATTGGCAATCTTCCCTTTGACCAGGAGCTGAAGGACTTCCACGCCGAGAAAATGGCCCAGCGGGCCAGGGTGGAGAAGCGGAAGGTCTCCTTCCAGATGGTCATTGACGACGTCTACGCCATTGGCAAGGGCCGCCTGGTGGGCCGCCCCAGATATTGATATTGGAGGCTACATTCATGAAAATCGTTGACCTTATTTGTTCCCCCGGGCGCACCGGCTTCTATTTCGACGACCAGCGGGCCATCAAGGGCGGCGCCGGACATGACGGCACGTTTTACACCGGCGACCCCGTAACCCAGGGCTTCCGCTCTGTGCGCCAGGCAGGGGAGTCCATCTCCGTGATGCTGGTTCTGGAGGACGGACAGATCGCCTGGGGCGACTGCGCCGCCGTGCAGTACAGCGGCGCCGGTGGCCGGGACCCTCTGTTCCTGGCAGAGGACTTCATCCCCCTCATTGAAACCTACATCAAGCCCGTCCTGGTGGGCCGGGAGGCAGATTCCTTCCGGGAGCTGTGCCGGGATATGGAGGCCATTACCATTGATGGGAAGCGGCTGCACACCGCCCTGCGCTACGGCCTGTCCCAGGCCATCCTGGACGCCGTGGCCAAGTCCACCGGCCGCCTCATGTGCGAGGTGGTGGCCGATGAATACGGCTGCACCGTGTCTGAGGAGCCCATCCCCATCTTCACCCAGTCCGGCGACGACCGGTACAGCAACGCCGACAAGATGATCATCAAGGGCGCCCAGGTGCTGCCCCACGGCCTCATCAACAACGTGGAGGAAAAGCTGGGCCTCCACGGCGAGAAGCTGGCGGACTATGTGGCCTGGCTCCGGAACCGGGTTCTCTCCAAGCGTCTGGATCCTGACTACGCGCCCGTTCTGCACATCGATGTCTACGGCACCATCGGCGCATTGTTCGGAAACAACAATTACGCCGCCATGGCCGACTATCTGGCAAAGCTGGAGGAGCTGGCAAAGCCCCTGCACCTTCGCATTGAGGGCCCCATGGACTGCGACTGTGACCGGGAGACCCAGCTGGCGGCCCTGGCCGGGCTCACCGCCGAGCTGGATCGCCGGGGCATCAACGTGGAGCTGGTGGCCGACGAGTGGTGCAACACCCTGGAGGACATCAAGCTCTTCGCGGATCACAAGGCCGGTCACATGGTTCAGATCAAGACCCCGGATCTGGGCGGCATCAACAACACCATTGAGGCCGTGCTTTACTGTAAATCCAAGGGCATCGGCGCGTACCAGGGCGGCACCTGCAACGAGACCGACCGCAGCGCCCAGGTTTGCGTCCACTGTGCCATGGCCACCCGGCCGGATCAGATTCTGGCCAAGCCCGGCATGGGCGTGGATGAGGGCTACATGATTGTCTACAACGAAATGCAGCGCATCCTGGCCCTCAGAAAAGCCCGCCGGTAATTCAATGCAAAAGGAGTTTTCCCATGCCCATTCAAGTCTACAGCGAAATCGCCCCCTTGCGCCGGGTGCTGCTGCACCGGCCCGGGCAGGAGCTGGAGCATTTGGTTCCCGGCTCCCTGGAACGTCTGCTCTTTGACGACATCCCCTATCTCCGCGGCGCTCAGACGGAGCACGACCGCTTTGCCCAGGTGCTCCGGGAGAACGGCGTGGAGGTGGCCTACCTCTCCAAACTCACCACCGAGGCGCTGGATCAGAGCCCGGAGCTGAAGGCCCAGTTTATTCACGATTTCATCCACGCCAGCGGCAGCGTCGCTCTGCGGTATGTCAATGAGATCACCGATTTTCTTCTGTCCATTCCCGACACCCACCAGATGGTGCTGCAGACCATGGCGGGAATTCCTTTCTCGGAGCTGGAGCTTCAGAATGTGAGCACCCTTACGGCCCTGCTCCACGGAAAATCAGACTTTGCCCTGGAGCCCATTCCCAACCTCTATTTCACCCGGGATCCCTTCGCCTCCATCGGCGGAGGGGTGGCCCTCAATCACATGTACTCCGAAACCCGTCGCCGGGAGACCCTGTACGGGAGCTATATCCTCCGGTATCATCCGGACTACGCCGGAACGCCCTTCTTCTACGATCCCGTTCTCCCCTACTCCATTGAGGGCGGCGATATTATGAACCTGTCCGATTCCGTGCTGGCGGTGGGCATCTCCCAGCGTACCATGCCGGAGGCCATCGAGCGGCTGGCCTGGAACATCTTCCGGAACCCCGCCTCCAAAATCCGCACCATTCTCGCCATGAGCATCCCCAGCACTCGGGCCTTTATGCACCTGGACACGGTGATGACCCAGGTGGACGTGGACAAGTTTGTGGTGCATCCCGCCATTTTGTCAACCCTTGAGATCTTCGCCGTCACCCCCGGGGTGAGCGGCACCCTGAACGCCAACCGGCTGGATATGCCCCTGGACAAGGCCCTGGCCCATTATCTGGGGCTCGGTCAGGTGACCCTGATTCGCTGCGGCGGTCAGGATCAGATCGCCTCCCAGCGGGAGCAGTGGAACGACGGCTCCAACACCCTGTGCATCCGACCCGGTGTGGTCATTGCCTATGACCGGAACTATATCACCAACGACATTCTGGAAAGCCACGGCATCACGGTGCTGCGGATTCCCAGCGGTGAGCTGTCCCGTGGCCGGGGCGGCCCCCGGTGCATGAGTATGCCCCTGGTTCGTGACATTCAATACTAATGACAAAGGAAGGAATATTGCTATGCCTGTCAATCTCCGTGGAAGAAGCTATCTGAAGCTCCTGGACTACACCCCCGCCGAAATCCGCTACCTGCTGGAGCTGAGCAAGGATTTCAAGCGCATGAAGCGCGCCGGTACCCCCCACCGCTACCTGGAGGGCAAGAACATCGTCCTCCTGTTTGAGAAGACCTCCACCCGCACCCGCTGCTCCTTTGAGGTAGCAGGCAGAGATCTGGGCCTGGGCGTCACCTATCTGGATCCCGGCAGCTCCCAGATGGGCAAGAAGGAATCCATCGCCGACACTGCCCGGGTGCTGGGCCGGATGTACGACGGCATCGAGTACCGGGGCTTCAGCCAGAAGATTGTGGAGGAGCTGGCCCAGTACGCCGGCGTTCCCGTTTGGAACGGCCTCACGGACGAGTTCCACCCCACCCAGATGCTGGCAGACCTCCTCACCATTGAGGAGCACTTCGGCTACAGCAAGGGCATCAATTTCACCTACATGGGCGACGCCCGGAACAACATGGGTAACTCCCTCATGGTGGTTTGCGCCAAGATGGGCCTGCACTTCACCGCCTGCGCTCCCAAGGAGCTGTTCCCTGCTCCCGAGCTGGTGGAGGAGTGCCGGAAGATTGCCGCAGAGACCGGCGGCTCCGTGCGCCTGACCGAGGACGTAAACGAGGGCACCAAGGACGCCGACGTGCTGTACACTGACATCTGGGTCTCCATGGGTGAGCCGGATTCCGTCTGGGAAACCCGGATCAACCTCCTGAAGCCCTACCAGGTGAACGCCGCTGCCATGGCCAACGCCAAGCCCACCGCCATCTTCATGCACTGCCTGCCCTCCTTCCACGACACCAAGACCACCATCGGCGCCCAGATCGCCGAGAAGTATGGCATCGATGAGATGGAGGTCACGGACGAGGTCTTCGAGTCCAAGCAGTCTGTGGTCTTCGACGAGGCGGAGAACCGGATGCACACCATCAAGGCCGTGATCTACGCAACCCTCTGCTAAAATCCGCACACATCTGTTCCGGCGGGGGTGCCTCAAAACGAGTTTTGAGACACCCCCGCCGGATGAAAACGCCGGAAGCAGCCCGTGCAAGGCAGGCTGCTTCCGGCGTTATGTATATGAGTTACCCTTTCACGGTGCCGTCGGCATTGAAGAGGGGGAGCTTCTCCAGGTAGATGATGTCTCCCCGGTCCTGGGCATCGCCCTCGGCCAGAATGGCCATGCGGCCGATGATCTTGCCCCCGGCCTTCTCCACCAGAGCCTCCAGGGCGGTGAGGGATTCCCCGGTGGAAATCACGTCATCCACAATGAGAATCCGCTTGCCCTTCATGAGAGCGGCGTCGGCGGTGTCCAGATACAGGTGCTGCTCCTTGGCGGTGGTGATGGAGTGCACGGTGGACTCGAACACGCCGGTCATATACAGCTTGGCGCCCTTCCGGGCCAGCATGTATTTCTTGTCCCCGTGCTGCCGGGCCATCTCGTGAATCAGAGGAATGCCCTTGGCCTCGGCGGTAATGAGATAATCATATTCCGGAGCCTTTTTCAAAAGCTCCCGGGCAGCGGCCACGGTGAGCTCCTGGTCGCCAAAGATGACAAACGCGCCGATGTACAGGTCATCCGATACCTTGCAAATGGGCAGATCCCGCTCCAGGCCTGCCACTGTCATGTGATAAACCATAGTGATGCTCCTTTATATCATTGTTTCTGTAAAATAAAAACCGAGGTTCCGACGGGAGGAGACAAGGCCTCACCAGCTCCTCCCTTTCCCATTTCCGGGAATCCGGGGCCTTCTCACTTCGTGCCAAAGATCCGGTCGCCTGCGTCTCCAAGACCGGGGACGATGTAGGCGTTCTCATTGAGCTTTTCGTCCACGGCAGCCACGAAGATATCCACATCGGGATGGGCCTTGCGCACCGCCTCCACGCCCTCTGGGGCGGCGATGATATCCATGAGCGTGATGGACTTGCAGCCGTATTCCTTCACAAAGGAGATGGCCGCCACGGCGCTGCCGCCGGTGGCCAGCATGGGGTCCACAATGAACACCCGGCGCTCGGCGATGTCGTTGGGCATCTTGCAGTAATACTTCACCGGCTCATGGGTCTCCGGGTCCCGGAACAGGCCGATGTGGCCAATCTTGGCAGAGGGAATCAGGTCGATCATGGCGTCCACCATGCCCAGGCCCGCCCGGAGCACAGGGACGATGGCCAGCTTCTTCCCTGCCAGAACATGAACCCTGGCCATACCCACAGGGGTCTCCACCTCCGCCTCCTCCATGGGAAGGTTCCGGGTAGCCTCATAGCACATGAGGGCGGAGATTTCGCTGACCAGCTCCCGGAACTCCTTGACGCTGGTGTCCTTGTTCCGGAGGATAGATAGCTTATGCTGGATCAAAGGATGATTCAATACGTGTACACTGCCCATTTTAAAGTGTCCTTTCTTTCTTCATTTTGAAAGCCGTTCCAGCCGCTCCCGCTCCGCCTGGGACAGGCGGAGGTAATTGGGCTGCAGCGCCGCCCCGTCGCCGGATTCTCCCCGGGCAATGGCCGCCTCAGCCGCCAGAGCCACGCCGGAGGCCCGCTGGTGCCGCCGGTGCTCCGGAGCAAGCCGGAACCGCTCCTCATGTATTCCGATGGTATTATAACACAGATTTGCCCCGTCTCCAACAAAAATTACGGGGCCGTCCCAATTTTTCAGCTCCTGGGCCAGCTCCTCCAGGGAAATGGCCCGGTCCTCCCGCAGCCGGATGAGCTTACCGCCCTCCGCCCGGAAGAGGGCGTTGTACACCTGGCTCCGCCGGGCGTCCATCACCGGACACACCAGCCCGGACTCCGCACCGTAGCCCAGCGCCATGGCCTCCAGGGTGGACACACCGTAGAGCGGAAGCTCCTGTCCCCAGGCAAAGCCCTTGGCGGCTGCAACCCCAATCCGAACCCCTGTAAAGCTGCCGGGTCCCATGGCCACGGCCACCGCGTCCACATCCTCCGCCCCAACACCGCAGGTCTTCATCAGGTTCTCCGCCATGGATAAAATGGTGACGCTGTGGGTGAGGCCGGCATTCTGATAGCTCTCCGCCAGCAAAACCCCGTCCTCCAGCAGAGCCACGGAGGCCGCCTTGGCCGAGGTCTCAAAGGCCAGAATCCGCATGAGCGCACCCTCCTTCCACAGTAATCACCCGGTCCTCATCCCGGCCGGGCACCTTTTCGATGGTCACGGTTACGGGGCGCTCCAGAGCCCCGGCCACGTTCTCGCTCCACTCCACCACACACACGCCGCCCCGGTCCAGATAGTCCTCCCAGCCGATGTCAAACAGATCCTCCGGGCCGCTGAGCCGGTACATGTCAAAGTGAAACAGGGGAATTCTCCCCTGGGGATATTCATTTACAATGGTATAGGTGGGGCTTGTCACCGGGTCGGTGATCCCCAGGCCCCGGGCCAGACCCCGGGTAAAGGCGGTTTTCCCCACACCCAGATCTCCCCGGAGGGCAATCACCTGCCCAGGCCGGAGCCCGGCTGCCAGCCTCTGCCCCAATGCCTCCGTCTCCAGAGGCGAATGGCTCTCATATCGCATGGTATTCCTCATTTCGTAAAAACAGTCCCTTTGTACATTCGTATTTGGGTTTATTTTACCACAGCTTCCTTCCCTTTGTAAATAGTCAATTCTTCGGGCTCTTTTCTATTTACTTCCCGGCTTTTCGGTGTTACAATGACGGTACGACAAAAAAAGGAGTCCCATTCATGCAGAGAATCATTCACATTTTGCAGACCTTCCGGAAAAAAGGCGATTTGGTATTGCTGTTTTTGTGCCTGCTCACCACGGGCTTCGGGTGCGTCATCATTGCCAGCGCCACCAATTATCTGGGCAGCAGCCGCTTTCTCACCGTCCAGCTGGCCGCCACGATTCTGGGTGTTTTGTGCTATGTGCTCCTCACCAGCGTGGATGTGGAGATTCTGGCAGAGCGGCGGGAGATTCTCTTCGCCATAGACGCCATCCTCATCCTCCTGCTGATCCCCTTCGGCACCGACGGCGGCACCGGCAACCGCAGCTGGCTGGATTTGCCCGGCTTCCCCGTGAACATTCAGCCTGCGGAAATCTGCAAGATTATTTTCACCATCCTTCTGGCCAAGGTCATGCAGGTTCATCAGAACCACATCTCCTCTCCCAGGGCGGTCTTCCCCATGGCCTTTCACCTGGTATTCCTGGTGGGCCTCAACATCGCCATCTCCGGCGACACCGGCGTGTCCCTGATCTTCGTCTTCGTCTTTATGGTCATGGCCTATGTGGGTGGTGTGAAGCTCTGGTGGTTCCTGGCTGCTTTTGGAGCCATTGCCGCCATTGCTCCCTACTTCTGGGCAAACATCATGCCGGATTATCAGAAAAACCGGATTCTCGTGATCTTTGACCCAACAATCGACCCGGACGGCCTGTATGAGCGCTGGCATATGAAGCACAGCCTCCTGTCCCTCACCGGCGGCGGCCTCACGGGCCAGGGCCTGTTCAACGGCAGCCGCACCCAGGTGGGCGCCCTGAACGCCCAGCACACGGACTTTATCTTCTCCGCCATCGGCGAGGAGCTGGGGCTTCTGGGCTGCGCCTTCACCCTCCTGCTTTTGGCCGCCGTAATCTTCCGGGTAATCTATGTGTCCCTGAGAGCTCCGGACTACTTAAGCCGCCTCATCTGCGTGGGCATCGCCGCCGCTTTGATTTTCCAGGTGTGCATCAACGTGGGCATGTGCCTGGGTCTGGTGCCGGTCATCGGCCTGACCCTCCCCTTCATCAGCTACGGCGGCAGCTCCATCGTCTCCATGTATCTCGCCATGGGCATCGTCTCCAGCATCCACGCCCACCCCACCCCGTCAACCCGCAGCCGCTACATCCAGCCGCCGCAATAGGCCTGTATACCTTCGGGGCGCTGTCTCAAATACTGTTGCACCAAGAATAACAGGAGAAATAATTTAGCGATATAGGATAGCTTGGAAAGCGTGAACGGGGCAAAGAGCCCCTTTCACGTTTAATCAAGGGTTTTTCCAAACCTCGCTGGTTTGGAAGTCAAGAATATTCCCTGCACCAGAAGTGCAGGTTTCCATACTTGTACTTTACATTCGCATGTCGTTCGAATATCATTGGACTGCTTTTCCCCTCGAGATATTCTATGATCTCCGATACGCCGTACTTGGGAGGGATTGCCACATAGAGATGGATGTGGTCAAGCATTGCTGCCGCCGCAAGGATTTCTATCCCTTTTCTGGCACATAACGTTCTGATGATTTGACCGATATCTGCTGATATTTACCTGTATATCATCTGCCTTCGGTATTTCGGTGTTAAGACGATATGATATTTGCAATTCCACTTGGTATGTGCTAAACTATTATTATTCACTTCATAACCTCCTTTGATTATGCTTGTAGCGGTTGGCAAACCTGCTACTACTCTATCATGGGAGGTTCTTATTTTCTACGCATAAGTAGAACTTTTTCCAACGCACCCGCATAGCGGGTGGTAGTCTTTCTAGGAACAGCAAAGGCCCAGGCAGTTGGCCTGGGCCTCATTGGGCAGCATATGGTTATTTCGTTTTCAGCTTCTCCGCCAGTCCCGGGTCCGGGGTGACGTAAACCGTGCGGTAGGTGGTGTAGACCACCATGCCGGGCTTCGCACCGCCGGGTTTTTTCACATAGCGAACCGGGGTCACGTCCACGGCCACGTTCTGGCCCTGGCGGCCCTGGGAGAACCAGGCGGCCAGCTGGGCGGCCTGGGTGATGGTGTCGTCCGGGGGCTGCACCCCTGCCCAGGGGATGATCACATGGCTGCCGCTCTGCTTCTGTACATGGAGCCACAGGTCATTCTTCTGGGCCAGCTTTGTGGTGAGCTCGTCGTTCTGCCGGTTGTTCCGGCCCACATAAATGGGATAGCCGTCGGTGGACACAAAGCGCATGGGCTTGGAGGCCGCCTGCTTCATGCGCTTTCTTCCGGGATCCTGGCGCACATAGCCCCCTGCTGCCAGCTCCTGGCGAATCTCCTCCAGCTCCTGCTCGTTCTCCGCCCGATCCAGCTCCTCCAGAACGCTCTCCAGATATTCCAGCTCCCCCCTGCCCAGCTCCAGCTGGCGGGTCAGCTCCTTCTCCGCGTTCTTGGCCTTGGCGTATTCCTTGTAGAACTTCGCCGCGTTCTGCTGGGGCGACAGAAGCGGCGACAGAGGAATTTGAATTTGCTTCATATCCGGGTCATAGAAATTCTCCGCTTCCAGAATCCTTTGGCCCTTCGTAATGGCGTGGAGGTTGGCGGTGACAATGTCCCCCATCTGCCGCAGGTGCTCCCGGTCCTGGGCAGTGAGCAGCTCCTTTTCCTGGAGGGCCATCTTCCGACGGGTGCGGTCCCGGAGGTTCTGCACCGTCTTGCGGATGGCCTGGGCCTTCTGCCGCATCACATCCCGCCGGTCCCGGAGGGTGTAGTACCGGTCCAGAAGGGCGCAGTAACTCTCCGCCTCCCGGCTGGGCCGCCCATACTGGCGGATGGGGACACAGGCGTAGGCCTTGGGCGTTCCATCCGCCGCCTCGTAAAGATGGGGCCCCCGTCTGGCGGGGTCAAAAAAGGAGACCAGCCGCTCCGCCGCAGGCACAAGATCCGCTCCCTCCAGCCGGGCATCCACATCCCCCAGAGCATACAAGCTGGCCTCCCGGCACACCAGAGGGGACAATCCTCCCAGGGCATCCATCAGGCGGTCCGCCAGGAGATCCGGGCCGGGAGCCCGGAGCATGGCCAGGAAGTCCTCCCGTCCCATCTCCGCAGGATTCCGCTTTTCCACCGGCTCCGGAGGCTGATAGTACAGGCCCGGGAGGGCCTGACGCTTGGCGGAGTCGTCCAGGCCAACACGGCGCAGGCAGTCCAGAATTCTGCCGTCGGCGCCCAGAAGATAGATGTTGGTGGTTCTGCCCATGAGCTCCGCCACCAGATACCGGTTCACCGAATCACCCAGCTCGTCGGTACACTGGAAGGTCAGGCGAACCAGGCGCTCCATAGGCGGCTGCTCCACCGCCGTGAGCTTCCCTCCGGACAGGTGCTTCCGCAGAAGCATACAGAACATGGGGGGCTGCTCCGGGTTCTCCGGGTTGGCTCCCGTGAGATGCAGCCGGGGTGCCGTGGGATTGGCTGCAATCAGCAGCCGCTGGCGGCCCTCCTGGCAGCGCAGCAGGAGAATGACCGTATCTCTGGCGGGCTGGTGAATCTTCTCCACCCGGGCCCCCAGGGCGGTTTTCCGCAGCTCCTCCAGCACGCCGGATAAAAAGAATGCGTCAAATGCCATATAGCTCCTCCATCACTGTGACAAACAGCTGGTTAATTCTCTCAGTCTTCCCCTCCAGGTACAGGTGCCCGAACAGGCACTCCAGCCCCGTGGCCCGGGCGTACTCCCTGGGGGTTGCGTTTTTGGGAACGCCGTGGACATGGGCGTTTCTCCCCCGGTGATAGATGGCTTCCTCCTCGGGGGTGAGCAGAGGCTCCAGCCGCTCCACAAACCGGGACTGAGCCGGGGCGGAGACATAGGCCACCGTCTCCCGGTGAAGATTTCCCGCTTTGGTTCTGCCGTGGCTGCAGAGCCACGCCCGAACCAAAAGCTCAAACACACCGTCTCCCATGTGGGCCAGGCCCAGAGAGGAGACGGCATCCACCTGCCGCCTGTCCATGTGCAGCGCAAAATAATTCTCCATGGTGTTGACCTTTCTTCAAATGGTAAGAGGCAATCCGCC
>JALETK010000039.1 GCA_022781505.1 Clostridiales bacterium
GGATTTTTGAAAATTGGGGGTTGATTTTTTCGGAATCTCTGGTATAATAACATCCGTCGCCCGGAGGCTTAGCTCAGCTGGTTAGAGCGCTTGCTTCACACGCAAGAGGTCACTGGTTCGAGTCCAGTAGTCTCCACCACATACTTCTCCCGAAATCGTAAGGTTTCGGGAGATCTCTTTTGTTTTAGGAACTTTTTTTGCTTGTTCTTTTTTTGCTTGTTCTTTTTTTGCTTGTTACAGATTTGTTACGAACCGTTGCGCTTATGGTTTTTGCGGTTTCCAGGATATCGTTTTTGTCCAGGCGGGTGTTGGAAACCACAAGTCTACCCTGAATATTTCGACCTTGGGTGACGGAGCTCTGACGGAGCTGGGCCTCACCGGCGAGGATGTCCTGGTGAACAGCCTTTTCCTCCGTTAATTCCCTAACTGAAACAAAATAACCCCCAGGCCCGCTGCGAAAAGTGTTATCCTTTTCGGGCGGGCCCATTTTTTGCTCCAGGGCGGCAGACGCACAAAAAGCGGGCCGGGGAACGTCTCCGGCCCGCTTGGTGCAGGTGTTTGTACATGATCCATGTTTATGGGCTTTCAAGCGCGGGACAAGGCAGGGAGCCTCAATACTGCCCCACAGGGGGCATGGCCTCCGGTGGGAGGGGGCAGCGGTAGGCGCCTCCGTTTTTTTTCAGAAGCTCCTCCTTGGCCTGGGCCAGAGCCTCCGGGCGGTCCAGGAGAGCCAGGGCGCCGGCGGTGAGTACCAGGGCGGCGTGGAGCATCCCCTTCATGCCGATGACAGAGCAGGAGAAGGCTGTGTTCTGCCAGGAGTGGCCCACATTTCCCATGCAGGCGGTGGCAACGCTCACCAGAACCGTGGGAACCGCGTAGCTCACATCCCCCACGTCGGTGGAGCCGCACACAGCGCCCTTGTCCAGGGGCTGGAAGGGGTGCACGGTTTTGTCCAGGGGAGCCTCCTCCCAGTTGTCCGGCAGGGGCTCTCCCAGCTCCTCCTCCAGGGATTGCCGGGCAGCCTGGCGGGTGGCCTCGGGATAGGTGGAAAGGAACTTTGCTGCAAGGGCCTCCTCCTCCGCCGTCCAGGGGGGAGCGCCCAGCTCCTCAAAGCACCGGCTGACCACGGCGGCAATGGCTCTGTTGGGGGTGTAGTCGGAGAAGGCCATGAGGGAGCCCCACCGGACCCGGGTCTGGGTCATGAGAGCGGCGCCCCGGGCCACGTCCGTCACCCGGTCAAACAGGGCCTTGGTTTCGGCGATGGTTCTGGCGCGCACCTCGTATTTGATTTCCGCGTGGGCGGGAATCACGTTGGCGGCGGTGCCCCCGGCGTCCACATAGGCGTAGTGAATCCGGGCGCCCTCGGGCATGTGCTCCCGGAGGTAGTTGGAGCCGATGTTGGTCAGCTCCGCCGCGTCCAGGGCGGAGCGGCCCAGGTGAGGTGCGCTTCCGGCGTGGGAGGATACTCCGTCGAAGGAGAAGATTCCTCCGTAAATGGCCACATTGGTTTTGGCGGAAATCTGATTCACCGTGCCCGGGTGCCAGGTCAGGGCGAAGTCCAGCCCCTCAAAGCAACCGGCCCGGGCCATGAACTGCTTGGAGCCGGCCCCCTCCTCCGCCGGGCAGCCGAAGAAGATGACTTTTCCGCTTCTCCCCAGGGCGATCAGGCTGTCCCGCAGAGCCACGGCGGCGGCGAAGCACCCGGCGCCCAGGAGGTTGTGGCCGCAGCCGTGGCCGGGGCCGCCCGGAATTACCGGGGCCTTCTCCGGAAGACCGGCCTCCTGGCTCAGGCCGTCCAGGGCATCGTACTCCCCCAGAAAGCCCACTGCCGGGCCTCCCTGGCCCACCTGACAGGCGGCGGTGAAGCAGGTGGGCATTCCGGCCACCCCGGCGGTTACGGTAAAGCCCTCCGCCGCCAGAGCGTCCATGAGAGCCGCGGCGGATTTTACCTCGGCATAGGGGAGCTCCGCGTACTCCCATATGGTTTTTGCCAGGGCCCGGGCCTGTCCGGAAATCCGCTCCACTGCGGCCCGGGCCGTCTGATAGATGTCCATGTGTTCCTCCTTGATGGGATGATTTACAGAACCTGGCTGAGAAACTCCCTGGTTCTCCTGCTCTGAGGGGCGGAGAACAGGGCCTCCGGGGGCCCCTCCTCCTGGATAAGGCCGTCCGCCAGAAACAGCACCCGGTCGGAAATCCGCCGGGCAAAGGCCATCTCATGGGTGACAATGACCACGGTCATGCCGCTTTTTGCCACGTCCTCAATGACGGAGAGAACCTCCTTGACCATCTCCGGGTCCAGGGCGGAGGTGGGCTCGTCAAAGAGCATCACCTCCGGCTCCATGGCCAGGGCACGCACAATGGCAAGCCGCTGCTTCTGGCCGCCGGACAGACGGCGGGGATACTCCTCCGCCTTGTCCGAGAGGCCCACCCGCGCCAGAAGGGCCAGAGCCTCCCGCTGGGCCTGCTCCTTGGGCACCTTCTTCTCCAGAACCGGGGCCAGGGTGATGTTTTCCAGCACCGTCAGGTTGGGAAATACGTTGAAATTCTGGAATACCATGCCGATTTTCTGACGAAAGCGGCAGATCTCCGATTTTTTGGCCGGGAGCTCCCGGCCGTGAAAGAAAATCTTTCCGGAGGTGGGCTGCTCCAGCAGGTTGAGGCAGCGCAGCAGGGTGCTCTTGCCTCCGCCGGAGGGGCCGATGATGGAGAGAATCTCCTGCCGGTAGACCGTGGCGGAGATTCCCTTCAGAACCTCCAGAGTGCCAAACCGCTTGGTCAGATTCTCGGTTTGCAAAATGACCTCCTCAGTCACAGGCTGCCAGCCTCCTCTCCATGCCGGACACCGCCCAGGACAGGACGTAGTCCAGCAGAAGGTAAACGGCGCCCACTACAATCAGGGGCTGTAGGGCCAGGAAGGTGGCCGACTGCACGATTTTGTAGCTGGTCATCAGCTCCCCCACGAAAAACACCGAGGCCAGGGAGGTCTCTTTGACCATGTTGATGAATTGATTTCCCAGGGCGGGGAGAATGTTCCGGACGGCCTGGGGGAGGATGATCCGCTGCAGCATGTGGAGCTCCGTGAGCCCCAGACTCCGGGCCGCCCCCCACTGGCCCTTGTCCACGGCGCCGATGCCGGCCCGGATGACCTCGGAGATGTAGGCGGAGCTGTTCACCACCAGGGCCGTTACCACGCAGGCGGTGTCCGACAGGTCAAAGGGCAGCAGCTTGGGAAGGCCAATCCAGAAAAAGTAGAGCTGCAGCAAAATGGGGGTGCCCCGGAGAATTTCCACATACACCCGGGTGACGGCCTGGGCCGGGCGGAACCGGCTCATGCGCAGGGCCGCCACCAGAACCCCCAGCACCGTCCCGGCGGCCACGGTGATGGCCGCCAGCCACAATGTGCCCAGAAGGCCGGAGAGAAACACGTCTCCGTAGCTGAGGCAGAGCTTCCAGATCTTTTCCATGGTCACTGTACCCCCAGGGTTTTGGCGTATTGGGTGGCCTCGTCATACCAGATCTCCAGCTGGCCGGAGGCCTGCAGCTCCTCAATGCACTGATCCACAAAGGCGATGAGGTTGTCGTCCCCCTTGGGTACGGCCACCCGGGTGCCCAGCATACTCTCGTCCACCTGGAAGGAGAAGTTGGGAATGGCGAGACCCCCGTTGGCCTCGGCGTAGAGGGCTGCGGAGCCGGTGCTGCAGATGCACACGTCCGCCTTTCCCTGGGAGACCATCAGGTATCCGTCGGTCATGGAGCTCACCAGCTTGAATTCCTTGCAGGCGGGAACCTGCTGCCGGTACAGCGCCTCCTGGACGGAGCCGCTCTGGGTCACCACCACCGCATCCTTCAGAGACTCAATGCTGGCGTATTTGGTTTCCTCCCCTGCCCGGGTGAGAAAGCCATAGTCCGACACGCCGAAGTAGTAGCCCTTGGACAGGTTCATGCTTTCCTCCCGCTCCGGGGAGTAGGCCAGGGCGGAGATGGCCATGTCATATTTTCCCTCGGACATGGCGGCCAGAAGGGCGGAGAACTCCAGGGGTACAATCCGAAGCTCTACCCCCAGCTTCTCGGCGATGTACCGGGCCAGCTCCATGTCCAGGCCCACATACTGGCTGTCGCCGGTTTTGGAGGTGTCCACAAACTCAAAGGGAGCAAAATAGGGCTCCGTGCAGACCTCCAGATATCCCCGCTGCCGAATGGCCTCCAGCCGGTCCGTCTCCTGGTGTCGGCCGCAGCCCCCGTGACACACCACCAGGAAGGCAGACAGCAGGACGGCAAGGAGCCTCTTCAGGCCGGAGCGAATTCGGACAGATCGTTTCATAATAGATGTTCCCTCGGTTCTTTAGTATGGTAGCTCGGTAGTCACCGACCATGGGGATTATAAAGCACCGGCCCTGAAAAGTCAAGAGGGGGTTTCTTGAAATATGGTAATTCGTTAATATATTACAAATCAAGAGGGGCGGGGACGGAACGTTTTGGAGGAAATTTGTCAATTTGCCCATGTCCCTTTTTCTCAATTTGGCCGGAATGGAGAGGCCCACTCCGGAGTGGAGGAGGAACGCCCTCGGCCCCGGACAAGCGACGAATTATGTAAACTAAAGTACCATAAAGGGAGCCGCCGGCCCTTTGAGACCGGCGGCTCTGCTTTAAAAAATTCCGGGGGGAACATGCTGGCCGGTCAGACCGGCCACCAGCTGCTGCATTTCCCGTTTGGAGCCCACGGCGTGGGCCCGGTGCAGTACGGCTTGCTTTTGGGTTTCCGTCATGGCCTCAAAGGCCTGCATGGCGGCCTCGTTCTGGGCCAGGGCCATGCCAAAGCCCAGGGGAAGCTCCGTCTGTTCCATGGCGCCGCCTCACTGCCCCTGGAGATCCGCAAGATCTGCCTGGGGAATGTCGTTTTCCAGGTTGTCCCTGGCAAGGTCGGTGTCAATGACGGGGTAAATCTCCGGGGGAATGGGCTTTTCCTGTTTCTTCATGGCAATCACCTCAGGAAGAAGTGTCCCCCGCCGGGTGAAAATTATCCGCCGGGGGCTTATGGCCGAGGCTGTATTTTGCCGTGGGCCTGCTCAGAGGCCTCGATGCAGTCCCGAATCAGAATCTGACTGCTGGCAGACCGGCCCTCGTAGTCCGCAGCAACGTGCAGCTTGTTCAGCAGTTCCTGATCAATTCGAATCGAGAGATTCTTGACAGACATATGATCGCCTCAGAATGAATGGATTTTGCGTTTATTTGTCTATTCCAGGCAGGAGCTGTGATATTTTGTGGGAAATGGGCCCATACTATGTCTAAAATAGATTCAAAAGGAGAAAACGCCATGAAAGACCCGTATGATCAGAAGGTTGACTACAAGGAAATGTACCTGAAAATGCTCCGTGCCACTGAGGAGGCCATGAAGCGCCTGATCCAGGCGCAGCGGGCCTGTGAGGAGCTGTACCTCCAGGCCCAGGAAAAGTAAGCCCCAGGCTCATTTTTCTGTGTGAAATGCCGGATGTACCATGTGGCAAATTCATACAAAGAATTCCCTGACCTTTCGTAGGGGCGGACCCATGTGTCCGCCCGCAGCAGGAGGGAAGCGAATTGCAAAAACTCATGCGAATTCGCAGAAAATACTGGAATATGTGCGGATTCGCCCTGCGTTTTCGGAAAAATGTGTTTCTGTACCACGGGCGGACACAGGCTTAGGCCCTGCGGACGTGAAACGGTGCCGGTTCAAGGCTGAAAATGGTGCATATTATTTGGCTTTTGCATGAGTTTTCGTAAATTTTTCGGGGCCTTTCCTTTATCTCTTGCCCGGTAGGTGGGCCTGAGCGGTTTTGTGCCGCGGCTAAATCAGGGAGAGCAGGGGTTCGGCGGTGGCCGGGAGGAGTTCCTCCAGGGCGGTTCGGTTGATGTCGTCGTGCTCCACCTCTTTGGCGTAGAGCTGGAACAGGCGCAGGCGGATTTCCATGGGAAGTGTCCCAAACCTGGCCAGATGGACGCAGCACAGGTACCGGACCACGGCCCAGTTTACCGCCAGGAGCTGGAGCTTCAGCAGGCAGTCATAGTCCGCGACGGTCTGGAACCAGTACCGGTACAGGTAATAGCTGATGAGGTTCCGGAGGCAGTCCTCCTCCGGCAGGGCCTCCAGGGCAGCCCAGTGGGCCGGGGTGGGGGAGAAAGCCAGAGCCTCATCCAGAAGTTCCTTCCACTGGGGAGTCAGAATCTCCAGCCGCCGGTGGAACCGGAGCAGGGGCTTCAGGTCCCCGGGGCAGAGCTCCAGCCGGGGTGGGTTTATGTCCATGGGCTGGGGGCCGTCCCCGTCCATGTCCCGCTGGAAGCTCTGGGCCAGGGTCAGGCACAGAGCCAGAGCCTGCCGGGAGGTGATGTCCCGCCGCCAGGCCGTAGCCAGAAGCCGCTCCCGGGCACTGGCCAGCTCCAGCAGGGTCTCCCAGTCAAAATCCGCCTGGGCGGGGTCGCCCGGGTCTCCTGACCGGCGGAGGCGCCAGGGGGCCCTTTGGGTGAGGATCAGCCGGGCGGCCTCGGGGCAGGCCAGGGTCAGGCCGTATTCCGTGAACACCTGATAGTCCTGGGTCAGCCGGGGAAACTTCCGGCAGGTGGCGCAGGGGGCCTCATGGCCCAGCTCCAGCTCCACCCCGCACAGGTGGTTCTCCGTCCAGAAGGGGCAGTGGCCGTTTTCCATGCGGATGATCCGGTCCCCGTCCTCGTCCAGGGTCATGGCCTTTTGCAGGGCGTTTCCCAGGGGGGTGGAGAGGCTTTCGTAGAATGCGGCGGTTTCGTCGTCCACCACCACCTCCCAGCCGGTGCAGCAGCTGTCCGGACACCGGGAGGCAAGGCATTGGAAGCGGTCATAGTATTCAGGATAAACGTGCAGCATAGAATGCACCTCATGATAGCATGAAAAAACTCCTTCCGAACCGGGTTCAGAAGGAGATATTTTCAAGAGATTCAGGCCAGCTTGTTGAGCTTCAGGGTCATGCTGCTCTTTTTCCGGGCAGCGTTGTTCTTGTGAAGAATGCCCTTCTTCACGCCCTGATCGACGGTCTTGACGGCCGCCTTGTAAGCGCTATCGGCCTGCTCACGGTTGCCGGATGCCACGGCGGCCTCGAACTTCTTAACGGCAGTCTTCAGCTCGGACTTGTCCGCCTTGTTCTTCTCGTAAGCGGCCTTGGACAACTCGACTCTCTTCTTTGCAGATTTAATGTTGGGCACGGGTTACACCTCCTCCAATAGCGTTTGGTGACCGGCCATTTCGCCGGTCTCATGCAGAAATACATTATACCCCCTGTTCGCTTTAAAATCAATAGGAAATTGAAAAAAATTTCAGATTCCTGTTTGAAATTCCCGCCGGGGGAAATGCTATCCCCGAAGAATCCCGCGCTCCGGCTGCCAATTGGCGGCTGCTTCCGGATGGAGGGAGCGCGGTACAAACGGGGGAGGTTATTTCCATGCTGTCAGTTCGGACGGATTTGGCCCAGGAGGCCCACGCCCTGTGGGAGCGGGAGGCGGGGAAGACCACGGAGCTTCCCGGGGTGAAGGCCAGGCAGTGGGAGGAGCAGGGAATCCGGCGGCATCAGGTCCGGATTCTGGACCGGGTGGGGGAGGAGGCCCTGGGAAAGCCTGTGGGCCGGTATGAGACCCTGTGGATTCCCGGGAGCGGCAGACCCACGCCGGAGGTGGCGGAGCTCCTGGGAGGAATTCTGACGGAGCTGATGGACCTGGAGGAGGGGAGCAGCGTCCTGGTGGTGGGCCTGGGCAACGAGGCCATGACCCCGGACGCCATCGGCCCTCTGACGGTCCGGGGGCTCCTGGTGACCCGGCACCTGCGCCAGCAGCTGCCGGAGCTGTTCTCCGGCCTCCGGCCCGTGAGCGCCCTGGTGCCCGGGGTTCTGGGCACCACGGGAATGGAGAGCGCGGAGATTGTGAAAAGCGTGGTGAAGGCCACAAGGCCCGACCGGGTGCTGGTGGTGGACGCCCTGGCCGCGGCGGAGCAGGACCGGCTCTGCCGGGTGCTCCAGGTGACGGACGCGGGCATCGTCCCAGGCTCCGGGGTGGGGAACAGCCGGGCGGCCTTCTCCCGGAAGACCCTGGGGGTTCCCGTGGCGGCGGTGGGGATCCCCACGGTGCTGGACGCGGGAACCAAAACCGAGCCTCTTTTGGTGACCCCCCGGGACATTGACGCCAGGGTGCGGCGTTTGTCAAGTCTAATTTCCGCCGGAATTCACAAGGCCCTCTTTCCCGACTGGACGAACGAGGAAATTGCACAATTTGTCGATTGACCCGGAGAATGGTTATGTCAAGCGGTTTTGTATGTCCAAAGGATGTGCACAGGCCTGTGGACTTGTGGAAAAACCTGTGGAGATTGTGCAAAACTTTGATTTATCCACAGGCTGGCCAAAATCCCCGGATTTTTTAGGGGGAGAAATCCTGCATAACTTTTTGAATATCCACAGGCTGAGGCGGTTGCGGGAGAAATTACGTTGCCCTGGGCCCTCGGAAGGCGGCTGAAAAAATTCACGGAAAAAATAGAATTTTCTCCCCGGGGGATTTGGTCAAAGCCTGTCGAAACCGCTGAGCCGCGCCGGGGCCGGGAAAATTTTGTGGAATCCTCCAAAAATGAAATACCCCCTTGACAAGCCCTCCCGCGTATCAAAACCGGGCGCCGGGAAATACTACCAGGGAGAAATAAACCCGGAGGGATACGATGCAAGGTAAAGTGGAAATCAGCGGCGTCAACACGGCGAAGCTGAAAACCCTGAAAAACGAGGAGATGGTCCGCCTGATGAAGCTGGCCAAGGCCGGGGACGAGGACGCCCGGCAGCAGCTTGTGGAGGGCAATCTCCGGCTGGTGCTGTCGGTGATCCAGCGGTTCTGCGGCCGGGGGGAGAACCCGGACGACCTGTTCCAGGTGGGCTGCATCGGGCTTTTGAAGGCCATTGCCAATTTTGACGAGACCAAGGAGGTGCGCTTTTCCACCTACGGCGTGCCCATGATCGCCGGAGAGGTCCGGCGGTATCTCCGGGACAACAGCGCCCTGCGGGTCAGCCGCTCCCTGCGGGATCTGGCGTACCGGGTGCTCCAGTGCAAGGAGGCCATGGTGGCGGAGAACGGGCGGGAGCCCACCCTGGAGGAGATTGCCAAAAAGCTGGAGCTTCCCGTGGAGGAGATCTCCGGGGCCATGGACGCCATCGCCGCCCCGGTGTCCCTCTATGACCCGGTGTACTCCGACGGGGGAGACCCTCTCACGGTGATGGATCAGGTGCGGGACACCAAGAACACCGACGAGCGGTGGATTGAGCGGATGGACCTGAAAAACGCCTTCCGCACCCTGTCCCAGCGGGAAAAGCAGATTCTCATACTCCGGTTTTACGACGGAAAAACCCAGATGGAGGTGGCCAGCCAGGTGGGCATCTCCCAGGCCCAGGTCTCCCGCCTGGAAAAAAGCGCCATCAGCTCCATGCGCAAGAGCATCATGTAAAAAGCGTATCATGAGCCATAAAGGAAAGCCCGCCCCGGTTGTCATCCTGAGGCAAAGCCGAAGAATCTCATGCTCCAGCCACCTGTGTCGGAACCCTGGAAGCGAGAGATTCTTCGCGCTTGGCTCAGGAGGACAAGCGGGGGGGCGCTGCGGACGGTTTGCGCCAGTGGACGGGAGAACGGCAGGGTGTTTGAAAATGATGCATAAAAAGTTTGGATATTTCCGAATTTCACGGTAGAAACGCCATTTCCGCCAGGCTCTGTGCGAAATGGGTCGGGCTATTTCCCGGGGAAGGGGCCAGGCTTTCGCGGGATTTTTTATGGTAACCGGATAGAATGGAGGTATGACTCAAAACCAAGGAGGGCGAGCGTATTGCAGTGTGGGAAATTGAAAACGTACATGGAAACGGGACGGGTGGTGTTTTTGCCGGTTCGGTCCATTCGACCGAATCCGACTCAGCCCCGGCAGGTTTTTGACCAGGCGGGGCTGGAGGAGCTGGCGGCCAGCATTGTGCAGCATGGGATTCTGCAGCCCCTGTCCGTCCGCCGGGTGGGAAATCTCTACGAGCTCATCGCCGGAGAGCGCCGCCTCCGGGCGGCCAAGCTGGCGGGGGTGGAGGAGGTGCCGTGCCTTCTCATGTCCATGGATGAGAGCCAGTCCGGGGTGGCGGCCCTGGTGGAGAACCTCCAGCGGCGGGATCTGGACTTCATTGAGGAGGCCCAGGGCCTGTCCCGGCTGATGCAGCTGGGGGGACTGTCCCAGGAGCAGGCGGCGGCGAAGGTGGGCAAGAGCCAGTCCGCCGTGGCCAACAAGCTGCGGCTCCTGCGCCACAGCACCCAGGTGCTGGACGCCCTCCGGGCGGCGGGGCTGACGGAGCGCCACGCCCGGGCCCTTCTGAAGCTCACCCGGGAGGAGGATAAGCTGGAGGCCGTCCGATACATCGCCCAAAGAGGACTCACCGTGGCCCAGACGGAGCGCTACATCGAAGAGCTGCTTGTGAGCCGGAGCCCCGTCCTGCGGCAGCCCAGGGCCCCGGATGTCAGGAGCTTCCTCAACACCCTGACCCAGAATCTGGCCCTGATTCAGAGCGCCGGCATTGCCGCCGTCAGCCGCCAGCAGGAGACGGACCGGGAGATCACGCTCACCATCACCATTCCCAAGCAGGCAGGCTGAGCGGCAGCGCCGCAGGTTTGTCATTTTGCATTCCAATCCCCCTTACTTTCGCCGATATCGTCTGTGTTATGCGGGAAAAATTGGTCACAATGGATTTTTTGTGTATAAAATCGTTGCATTTCCCGACACGACATGTTATACTGAATAGTCGTAAATAACTTTTTCAATTTTAATAAAGACGATATGGGCGGCGGCGCTGCCCGAAATACGAAAGGGGTAAAACGAATGTCTCACAAGTATGTCTATCTGTTCACCGAGGGCAACGGCAAAATGCGGGAGCTTCTGGGTGGCAAGGGCGCCAACCTGGCCGAAATGACCAACCTGGGCCTGCCTGTTCCCCAGGGCTTTACCATCTCCACGGAGGCCTGCACCAAATACTATGAGGACGGCCGCCGGATCAACGAGGAGATCCAGGCCGAGATCATGGAGTATGTGGGCAAGATGGAGGAGATCACCGGCAAGAAGTTCGGCGATCTGGAGAATCCTCTGCTGGTTTCCGTCCGTTCCGGCGCCCGGGCCTCCATGCCCGGTATGATGGATACCATCCTGAACCTGGGCCTCAACGAGCAGGTGGTGGATGTCATTGCCAAGAAGTCCGGCAACCCCCGCTGGGCCTGGGACTGCTATCGCCGCTTCATCCAGATGTTCTCCGACGTGGTTATGGAAGTGGGCAAGAAGTACTTCGAGAAGCTCATTGACGAGATGAAGGAGCGCAAGGGCGTGACCTTCGACGTGGAGCTCACGGCCGACGACCTCCACGAGCTGGCCGACCAGTTCAAGGCGGAGTACAAGAATCAGCTGGGCAAGGACTTCCCCGACGATCCCAAGGAGCAGCTGTTTGAGGCAATCAAGGCTGTGTTCCGCTCCTGGGACAACCCCCGCGCCAACATTTACCGTATGGATCACGATATCCCCTATTCCTGGGGCACTGCCGTCAACGTCCAGATGATGGCCTTCGGCAACATGGGCGACACCTCCGGCACCGGCGTTGCCTTCACCCGGAACCCCGCCACCGGCGAGAAGGGCCTCATGGGCGAGTTCCTGATGAACGCCCAGGGCGAGGACGTGGTGGCCGGCGTCCGTACCCCCATGCCCATCCAGAAGATGCAGGAGGTTCTGCCCGAGGTTTACGAGCAGTTCCTGCAGGTCTGCAATACCCTGGAGAACCACTACCGGGATATGCAGGACATGGAGTTTACCATCGAGGACCGGAAGCTCTATATGCTCCAGACCCGGAACGGCAAGCGTACCGCTGCCGCCGCCATCAAGATTGCCTGCGACCTCATTGACGAGGGCATGATCACCGAGCAGGAGGCTCTCATGCAGATCGATGCCAAGAGCCTGGATATGCTGCTCCATCCCCAGTTTGACCCCGCCGAGCTGAAGAAGGCTGTGGCCGTGGCCAAGGGCATTGCCGCCTCCCCCGGCGCCGCCGCCGGCACCATCGTCTTCACCGCTGAGGACGCCGTGGCCCATGGCAAGCGGGGCGAGAAGGTGGTCCTGGTTCGCCTGGAGACCAGCCCCGAGGACATCGAGGGCATGAAGTACTCCCAGGGCATCCTCACCGTCCGGGGCGGCCAGACCTCCCATGCCGCCGTTGTGGCCCGTGGCATGGGCACCTGCTGCGTCTCCGGCTGCGGCGACATCAAGATGGACGAGGAGAACAAGTGCTTCACCCTGAAGGGCAAGACCTACCGGGAGGGCGATGTCATCTCCCTGGACGGCTCCACCGGCAACATCTACGATGTGCTGATCCCCACCATCCCCGCCGACCCCAACTCCGGCTACTTTGGCCGTATCATGGAGCTGGCCGACAAGTACAAGGTTCTGGGCGTCCGCACCAATGCCGACACCCCGGGCGATGCCAAGCAGGCTGCCGCATTCGGCGCCCAGGGCATCGGCCTGTGCCGCACCGAGCATATGTTCTTTGACCCCGCGCGCATCGGCGCGTTCCGGGAGATGATCTGCGCCGAGACCGTGGAAGAGCGGGAGGCTGCCCTTGCCAAGATTGAGCCCATGCAGCAGGCGGACTTCGAGGGCCTGTTCGAGGCTCTGGGCGGCTATCCTGTGACCATCCGGTTCCTGGATCCCCCTCTCCATGAGTTCGTGCCCACGGAGGAGGCCGACATCGAGGCTCTGGCCAAGGTGCAGGGCAAGCCCGTTGCCTATATCAAGCAGGTCATCGCCGACCTCCATGAGTTCAACCCCATGATGGGCCACCGTGGCTGCCGCCTGAGCGTGACCTATCCCGAGATCGCCGCCATGCAGACCAAGGCCGTCATCAAGGCCGCCCTGGCCGTGAAGGCCCGTCATGCCGACTGGAACATTGTTCCCGAGATCATGATCCCCCTGGTTGGCGACGTGAAGGAGCTGAAGTACGTCAAGGACGTGGTGGTGAAGAACGCCGACGAGATCATTGCCGCTTCCGGCCTCACCCTCAAGTATGAGGTTGGCACCATGATCGAGATCCCCCGCGCCGCTCTCACTGCCGACGACATCGCCACCGAGGCCGAGTTCTTCTGCTTCGGCACCAACGACCTGACCCAGATGACCTTCGGCTTCAGCCGCGACGACTCCGGCAAGTTCCTGCCCGCGTACTACAGCAACAAGATCTATGAGTCCGATCCCTTCGCCCGTCTGGACACCACCGGCGTGGGCCGCCTCATGGAGATGGCCGTGGAGCTGGGCAAGAAGACCCGTTCCGACCTGCACTGCGGCATCTGCGGCGAGCACGGCGGAGATCCCTCCTCCATCGAGTTCTGCCACAAGATCGGCCTGGACTACGTCTCCTGCTCTCCCTACCGGGTTCCCATCGCCCGTCTGGCCGCCGCTCAGGCTGCCATCAAGATGCCCCGGTAATTCCAGGGTGAATCCGTAATATTGGGGGCCGCCTCCGCCAAACCCGGAGGCGGCCTCTTTTTATGAAGGCGCCCCGGACGCTACCCGGAAAATTTTGAAATAATCTGTAACGTTTTCCCTCCCTCCGGCTCTAACAGACAAAGGGGGAGACCGGCATGATTGGAAAACGGGAGGCCCGGTACTGCAATCTGAAGCTGCTGCTGACCTTTCTTGTGGTATACGGGCACATGATCGAGAAGAGAATCGGACAGTCCCCCGGCCTGCTGGCCCAATACCGGTGGATTTACGCGGTACATATGCCCCTGTTTGTATTCCTCTCCGGGCTGTTTCTCAAGGAGGAGACCCGCTGCCTCCGGCAGGGGCGGCGGATGCTGCTTTTGTACTTGTGCCTGCAGGCGCCCATTGCCCTTTTCTCCGGGGGAGGCGTCAGCCTGTGGCGGCCCTATTGGCATCTGTGGTACCTTCTGAGCCTCAGCTGCTGGTCCTACCTGGCCTGGCTCTGGCTGCGCCTGGAACGGCGGTTTCCCCGGCTCCGGAGTTCCTGGGTGAGGGTGGGGCTTGTGGTATGGGCCCTGGGGGCGGCCTGTGGCGTGGGCTTTGTCCCCTGGGTGGGGCGGGGGCTGTCGCTGTCCCGGACGGTGGTGTTCCTTCCCTTTTTCCTCTGTGGCCTGTTCTGCCCCCGGGAGCTTCCATGGCGGCGGCTGCGGCTCCTTGGGCTGGGGGGACTGGCACTGGCAGCGGCGGGATTTTTCCTACGGGGGAGGGAGATTCCCACGGCGCTGTTTTATCAGGCGGAGGGCTACGGAGGCCTGGGGGCCCAGGGGGCGGCCCTGCGGCTGCTGACCCTCCTGATGGGCGCGGGGCTCAGCCTGTTTCTCCTGACATTTGTACCGGAGCGGCGGCTGCCGTTCTCCAAGCTGGGAACCGACACCATGGGGTGCTATCTTCTCCATGCGCCTCTGGTGCTGGCTCTGCGGGCCATTCCGCTGCCGGACTGGAGCCTGGGGGTGGTGTCCATGGGCGTGGTGTGTGTCTTATACAAGGCGCTGCAGTGGCGGCTGCCCCTGTATGCCGTGACGGAAGGGAGAGAGAGGGATGACGGCCTTTCAGGAAATCTATCAGGAGTACGGCGAGCCGGTGTACCGCTTTCTCCTGAAGCTCAGCGGTGACGAGGGCCAGGCGGAGGAGCTGCTCCAGGAGACCTTCTACCAGGCCCTCGTCCACGCGGACCGGTTTGAGGGCCGGTGCAGCGTCTACACCTGGCTGTGTCAGATCGGCAAAAATGCCTGGCTGAAGGAGTGCCGCCGGAAAAAGCGCTTTGACAGCCGCCCTCTGGAGGAGATTGACCCGGAGGCCCGGGGCCCGGCTCCCGAGGAGCGGCTGCTGCTGGAGGATCAGTACCGCCGGGCCCGCCGGGCGGTTTACCGGCTGGAGGAGCCCTACAAGGACGTGTTCATCCTGCACACCCTGGGCGGCCTCTCCCTGAAGGAGATTGCGGGAAGCTACGGAAAAAGCGAGAGCTGGGCCCGGGTGACCTACTACCGGGCCAGACAGAAAATCATGGAGGAGGCGGACTTATGAAGCTGCCATGTGAAGTTGTCCGGGATCTGCTGCCCCTGTACCAGGACGGCCTGTGCTCTCCCGGGAGCCGTCAGGCGGTGGAGGAGCATCTGAAGCAGTGCCCGGACTGTGCCGGGAAAATGCGGCTGCTGAATCTCTCCCAGGAGCTGGGGGCGGAGGAGGCGCCGGAGGAGGCCGGGGAGAAGGAGCGGCGAAGCTCCGGCGTCTTCCGGAAAATCCGCCGCCGCTGGGCCCTGTCCCTGGTGGCCGTACTCCTGATTCTGCCCCTGCTGGGCCTTGGGGCCATGGGCTGGAATCAATACCGGGGGGAGGGCATATGCTTTACCAATCTGGACGAGCTCTGGCTCTGCCGCCGGTTTTTGTGGCTGGTGCAGAAGGGACGGTATGAAGAGGCGACAGAGCTCATGGACTTCGACCAGGACTATGTGGATATTTTGGACTGCCTCAGCTGGACGGTGGAGGATTATGAAAGTCAATTTCAGAAAGTTACTCTGTGTGGGGAGACCTATATGGCCCAGAGCTGGTTTGCGGAGCAATATCTGGGGGACAATCCCACAGAGGACGCCGACGAGAGCTGGCGGTATCTCATTTACAAGGACATTCCGCAGATTCTGATTCCCCTGGAGGTCTGGCAGCGGATCACAGGGTCTTCCCTGGAGACCGACGGCGCGGGGCGGCAGACCGGCATCCAGCCGGAGAGCGGGACTGTGTACTGCCTCTGGGAGAGCCCCTGGGGGCCTTTCATGGTGGAGGAATCGGACTGGGAGAACGTGACGCCGCTGGAGACGGCCCCGGAGGAACTGTGTGCGACGCTGAACCTGGTGCCGGAGGAGCTGTATCAGGAGGCCAAGCCCGCCATGGATCAAAGTGCCCTGGAGGCCTGCACCTACAACCAGGAGCGCTTCGGCACTGTCCGGGACATGACCCGGGAGGAGTTCTGCGCCTATATGCGCCAGCAGATGGCGCGGTCCATCGGGGAGGCCATGGCCGGGGTCACCTTCTCCAACGTGGATTACAAGGGGGCCTACTATCTGGACGGCCGCTGGGATGTGGAGTACAGCCTCACCGCCGAGACTGCCTCGGGCGAACGGGGCCGCCTCACCTTCTACTTTATGGTCACCGGGGGCATCTCCGCCATCGGAGGCAGCTGCCCGGAGGGAAGCGACACCCTTCGGAGCGTCCATGATGCGTTCCACATCTGTTTTGGAGAGTGAGTGGAACCGTTCTCCCCTATGTATATACTTGACAAACGGCGTGGGATTTGCTATTTTTATCCTATCCTATAAACGAGAGAGGGATTGCATTATGATCTGTACGAAATGCGGCAATTACTCCGAGGGCGAGCCTGCGTTCTGCCCCAAGTGTGGTGCGCCCAATCAGGGCCAGGCCAATAACGGCCAGCCCAACAACGGCCCCCAGCCGGGCTATGGCGCTCCCCAGGGCGGTTACGGTGCTCCTCAGGGCGGCTACGGCCCCGGCTATGGCGCCTACGGCCCCCAGGGCGGTTATGGCCCCCAGGGCGGCTATAACGGCGGACAGCCCGGCGGTTATCCTCCCGCCCCCGGCAATTTCCGCGTGCCCATTGCCAACCGGAACATTGCCATGTGCATTATTCTAAGCCTGGTCACCTGCGGTATCTATGGCATCTACTGGCTGGTGTGTCTGGTCAATGACCTGAACGTTGCCTGCAATGCCCCCAATGAGACCACCGGCGGCACGGTTTTCCTCCTGAGCCTGGTCACCTGCGGCATTTACATGCTCTATTGGCTGTACAAGGCCGGCAACCAGGTCAACTACATCAAGCAGTGCCGGACCGGCTATGCCGACAGCAATACGGGCCTCATTTACCTGCTTCTTGGCATTTTTGGACTGAGTATTGTGTCCTACGCCCTGATTCAGAACGAGCTGAATCAGATCTCCGGGAATTAAGACCTTGCGGCGGCGGCTTCGCAAGGTGCTGCTGCTGGGTGCAGCCCTCCTTCTGGGGGGCTGCACCTATGCCGCTATATGCACCTTTCTGGGGTGGGGAATTCCCTGCCTGTTTTATTCGGTCACAGGCCTGCTGTGCCCCGGCTGCGGGGTGAGCCGGATGTGCCTCTGCCTTCTCCGGCTGGACTTTGCCGGGGCCTGGGAGGCCAATCCGGTGATTCTGTGTATGCTGCCTCTGGGGGCCGCTATGGGGGTGGACTGCGTCCTTCGCTATGTGAAGACCGGAAACGGCAACCCCCGGGGCTGGTGCAGCCTGGCCATGTGGGTCATGATCGGGGTGCTCCTGGTTTACGGAGTTCTTCGGAATATTTAATTCTTGCTTAATAATTCCCATTGCCTCTTGATTTTTCCTCCGTTATGGAGTATATACTTCCTCAGCGGCAAAGGGCCGCAAGGAGGAGATGTATCATGTCTGAGTTGGCAGCAAACGCCAGAACCTTTTTCCGGCAGAAGGAGAACCGGTATCTTCTCTTCGGATTGATTTTGCCGGCGTATCTCATCGCCTTTTCCCTCATTGAGGCGCTCATTCCCGCAGACGCCTGTAAGCCCACCTACATTCCCCTGGATGACAAAATCCCCTTCCTGGAGGGCTTCGTGGTGCCCTACATGCTGTGGTTTCCCATGATTCTGGCCATGGCGGCCTATCTGGCCTGGCGGGACCACGAGGGCTTCAAGCGGTACATGACCTTTTTGGGCGTGTCACTGTCCACGGTGCTGGTTCTCTACGTCCTGTTCCCCAACCGTCAGGATCTGCGGGTGACCCAGTTCCCCAGGGACAATCTGTTCACCTGGATTGTGTCCATTGTCTACAGCCAGGACACCAATACCAACGTGTGCCCCAGCATCCATGTGGTGGGCTCTCTCGCCGTGGGCTTTGCCGCCCTTCACTGTAAGCGGCTGCGCCGGCCTGTGGCGCAGGTGGCCATCTGGGCTCTGTGCATTCTGGTTTCCGTGTCCACGGTGTTTGTCAAGCAGCATTCCGCCCTGGATGTGATCCTGGCGGTGCCCCTGAGCGTGGCGGCCTACTTTGTCGTTTACCGGCTGATTTTTAAAAAGGCGAAAAACTGACGGCTTTCGGAAAATCCCCTCTTGTTTTTTCCTGGGTATGTGGGTATAATATACGGGAAATAGACATTAGGAGGTCATTTACCATGGCTGTTACCATTGAGAAGGATACCATCATCGGCGATGTTCTGGACGTTGCCCCCCAGTCCGCCCCCCTGTTCCTGGCCATCGGCATGCACTGCCTGGGCTGCCCCTCTTCCAGAGGCGAGACCGTGGAGGAGGCCTGCATGGTTCACGGAATCGACTGTGATGCGTTCCTTGCTCAGCTGAACCACTTCCTGGAGGCCTATGAGGCTTCCGAGGCTGAGAAGAAGTAATTCCACAAAACAGGGACTGTATCAGCTTTGACACAGCCCCTTTTTTGTTTTCCCACAGGAAACGCCCTTCACCTCACGGAACCGACACAGGAGGAATTATGAAACTACCCATATCCAAGCGACTATTGGCCTGCGCCGCCCTTGTGGAGCCCGGGGAGCGGGTGGCGGACGTGGGGACGGACCACGGCTATCTGGCCATATACCTCCTGCAATCCGGCCGGGCCAGCCGGGTTTTTGCCGGGGACATCGGGCCGCAGCCCCTGGAGCGGGCAAAGGAGAACGCCCGGCGCTTCGGGGTGACCCGGGGCATCTCCTTCCATTTGTGCGACGGAGTCAAGGGCCTTCCCCGGGACTTTGACGTTCTTGTTATGGCGGGCCTGGGGGCGGAAACCATGGTGCAGATTCTGAAGGGCGGGCCCTGGCTGCGGCAGGGGCGCTACCGGCTGGTGCTCCAGTGCCAGTCCTCCCAGAATGAGCTGCGGCAGTACCTGTCGGAGGCAGGGTGGAAGATCACCAGGGAGGAGCCTGTGCGGGACGGGAAATTCCTGTACACCGTCCTGGAGGCAGGGCCCGGCCTGGAGAAGCTCACCCCCGGGCAGCACTTTGCCAGCCCTGCCCTTCTCCGGAGCGAGAGTCCCCTGGTGGGGGATTACCTCCGCTTCTGCCGCGGGGCGGTGGAGAAGGTGGTTCAGGGCCTGGAGGCCCAGGGGGGCCAAAAATTTGACTACTATGCTGCAGCCCTCCGGGAGCTGCGGGAGATGGAGGCGGAGCGATGCAGGTAAAAGACGTGCTGGCGTATCTGGAGACCCTTGCCCCCAGGTACATGAAAATGGATTGGGACAATGTGGGCCTTCTCTGCGGCCGGGAGACAAAGACCGTGGAGCGGATTCTGGTGGCGCTGGACCCCTTTGAGGACGTGTGCCGGGAGGCCATCTCCTGGGGGGCGGATGTGATCGTGACCCACCACCCCCTGATTTTCCAGGCCCCCCGGGCCATTACGGAGGATACCTCCGTGGGCCGTTGCATCCTGACCCTGGCGGCCCATGACATTGCCGCGGTCAACGCCCACACCAATCTGGACTGCGCCCCCGGCGGGGTCAACGACGTGCTGGCGGAGCGCCTGGGCCTTTCGGAGATCCGGGTGCTGAACCCCCAGGGCACGGACGCCCAGGGCCGCCCCTGGGGCCTCCTGCGGGCGGGCAGCCTGGCTTCCATGCACCTGGAGACCTTCCTGGCCCTGGTGAAGGAGCGGCTGCACTGCCCCGGGCTTCGCTATGTGGACGGTGGAAAGGCGGTGTCCCGGGTGGCCGTGGGCGGCGGGGCCTGCGGAGACGGGCTTCGGGACGCCTTTGACGCCGGGTGCGACACCTTCGTGACGGCGGATGTGAAGTACAACCAGTTCTGGGATGCCAGGGATTTGGGCCTGAACCTGATTGATGCCGGCCACTTCTGGACGGAAAACCCGGTGTGCGGTTCCCTGGCGGACAAACTCCGGGAAGAATTCCCCGGCTGTCTTGTGAAGGTTTCCGAAAATCACGGGGATTGTATAAATTTCTGGTGAAACCAGTTGATTTTGCATGGGCTTGTGTGCTACAATATTCTAAGCTAATGACACCGAAGAAGGGAAGAAATATTTATGTCCGGACATTCCAAATGGCATAACATTCAGAAAACCAAGGGCGCGCAGGACGCCAAGCGCGCTGCCGCCTTTACCAAGATCGCCAAGGAGATGTACGTCGCCGTGAAAGAGGGCGGCGGCTCCACCGATCCCAACTATAACTCCCGCCTGGCCACGGTCATCACCAAGGCCAAGGCCGCCAATATGCCCAATGACAACATCAAGCGTGTGCTGGACAAGGCCGCCAGCGCCGGGGCAGGGGACAGCTACGATTCCATCACCTACGAGGGCTACGGCCCCGGCGGCGTGGCCATCATCGTGGAGGCCATGACCGACAACCGGAACCGCACCGCCGGTTCCGTCCGCCACCACTTCGATAAGTTCGGCGGCAACATGGGCGCCAGCGGCTGTGTCTCCTGGTCCTTTGACAAAAAGGGCGTTCTGGTCATTGACAACGAGGACGGGGACTATGACGAGGACACCGTCATGATGGACGCCATGGACGCCGGCGCCGACGACTTCGAGCCGGAGGAGGACTGCTTCACCATCTACACCGCCCCCGACGATTTCAACGCCGTAGCCGACGCCCTCACCGCCAAGGGCTACACCTTCGCCTCCGCCCAGCTGGAGATGGTTCCCCAGAACTACCAGAAGCTGGAGAAGGAAGAGGACAAAACCAACATGGAAAAAATGCTGGACCTCTTCGAGGACGACGACGACGTGCAGAATGTCTGGCACAACTGGGACAGAGACTAAAGCCTTACTGACAGATAAAACCACAAAGGGTGCACCTCCCAAAAAACGGGGGTGCACTTTTTCTTATCTCGGGCAGCCTGCGCCCGCTTTCAGCGCCGCAAAGCAGGAGGTGCAGTTCGAGATGGGCCGGACCTCCTATGGATATAAGATTGACGCCCTGACCGGCGCCATTCTGGATGCCGGAAAGAAAACCCATTAGCGCTGAAACGAAAAAAGCAGAGCCCTGCGGCAGCCTTGGAGGACTGCTGCAGGGCTCTGTTATGCTCTGAGAAGGCCGGTGCGGTGAAAATATGCCGGGGTCAGGGGGTGTCCATCAGGTTTTTGTCGCAGTTGGGAGAGATCTCCGCGTCGAAGGTGGCAATATCCCGGGGATAGTAGGACTGCAGCTGCTCCTCGGAAACGCCAAAGAACTGGTAGAACATCATGGGACAGCCCGCATCCCAGGTGGCGTCGAAATAATAGTATTCGCCGTTTACACGGGCGATGTTCCAAATGTGATAGCCCCCCTCGGAATTCCATTGGGTGGCGGGGATATAGCCTTGGACGGTGATGCAATCAATTCCCGCCAGGTTGTACAGGTAATAGAGAGCCTCCGTATAGCCTGCGCAGACGGTGCTGTGGTTGATCAGGGCGTCGTAGACCAGGTTCCAGTCCGCATCTCCGCTGTCACTCCCATAGTAATCGTCATAATCGTAGGAGACGTTCTCCGTCAGATAATGGTAGAGATACAGGGCGGTTTGCTTCTCGTTATAGCCCTTCGGGACGGCGTCCACCACCTCCCGGGCGGCATCCAGGGCTGCGTGGTACTTGTCTATGTCGTATAATTCCATGCCGGGCAGCACAACCAGGGTGTAGTTCAGGGTCTGCTCACCATCCCCTGTGGGCAGCTTTGTCACCGTCCTGCAGGACAGGCCGTTGGCGTTCATTCGGAAGGTATAGTTTATGTACCTGTGGGCCTGGTTGATGTCATAGTCTATGATTTCGGTGGATGGCATGGAAAAACGGCTGTAGCCCATGTCCATGGCATAGTCGATGATGTGCAGGAGGAACTGGAGCTTTTCCTCCATAAATTGCTCATAGTAATGTGTGCGGGGCAGCCGCTCCATGGCTGCCACATGGTCCAGCACCTCCTGGATGGGGACACAGACAATGTCGGGCGTGCTGCCCTCGTGGGGCTCATAAAAGGCGATGGTGTCCGGGGTGACATAGCCCTGGGGAAGGGACTTGTCCCGAAAGGCTGTGGCCCAGGTGATGTCCATCGTGTGATCCGCCGCCTGGGTGGCCTCCGAAGCGGCAGAAGCGGAACTCTCCGACGGCGTTTCCACCTCAGGATCCTCCCGGCACCCACCCAGCGCCCCGGCAATCAAAACCAGCAGCAAAACCCAGCTCAGCTTACGAATCATCATAATCCCTCTCTTGCTGATGAAAGTACTACAATTATAGCATATACGCCATATGGTGTCAAAGGCTTTTGCATAAAATAATAGGCAGTTGCCCAGAAAAAAGATACCAAAAGATATTTGAGCAATTTATTGCACATAAGAACTGATATAATACCACAGAAAGAAGGAAGGGCAGTATAAAGCACTGCCCTCCCAACTTGAATTACATTTTCTCTTTTTTTCAATCCACAGAGCCCTGAGCGTCTGACAGCATTTAGTATTGCATATGTGGGTCTGTTTGTCAAATGTATTTTTCATCATTTATTATATTTTTTCTTTGAACTTATATTGACAGATGGACGATTATGGATTATAGTATCATCAGATACGATACATGCAGGGATGAACAGTGCTGGAAGATTAAAATTATTTGCGTGGAACGCAAACAGAGATCTGGAGGCGCCTATGGACAGAGATACATTTCTTGCGCATATCACCGAAGACGGGCGGGTTCAACCGGCGCAGACCCATTGCCGGAACACGGCGCAATATGCATCCGATGCAATGAAAGTGATTGGGCTGCCGCATACCGGCTATCTGGCAGGGCTGCTGCATGATGCGGGGAAGTTTAAAGCCGAGTTTAACGAGTATCTCCTCGATTCTGTGATACGCCACAAGCCGGTGAAGCGGGGGAGTGTAAATCACACCTTTGCAGGTGCCCGGTATGCTCTGGAAAATTGGCATGGTTCTGGAGAGCTTGGATATGCGGAGATAACGGCGGAGCTTCTGGCCTTCTCCATTGGCTCCCATCATGGCCTGTTTGACTGCGTGGACGAGAAGCGTCACAGCGGTTTTTTGTACCGGCAGGAAAAGCAGGGAATCGGATATGAGGAGTCCGTGGAGAACTTCCTAGCCCAATGTGCAAACCGGGCAGAGCTGGATGGCCTGTTCCGTGAGTCCGTGATGGAGTTGACCCCAATCCTTGAGAAACTTTCTGGAATCCCCCAATGCCAGGATGATGAATCTGCAAACAGTGAGATCTTCTTTTACATGGGCTTGCTCGGCCGTATGCTGCTTTCGGCAGTCATTGAGGGAGATCGGAGAGATACGGCTGAATTTTTGCTCCAGAATGAATTCCCGACATATCCAAAGGATATGCGCGCCATTTGGGCGGACTGCCTTGAGCGGATGGAACGAAAACTGGAAAATTTGCCGTCCCGCGATCCGATTGACCGGGCCCGGCGGTTTATATCAGATACCTGCGCTGCATCTGCCCGGCATCCAGGTGGCGTTTTCCGCCTGAATGTGCCAACCGGCGGCGGAAAGACATTGTCCGGCCTCCGCTATGCCCTGACCCATGGGAGGCAATGGAACAAATCCCGCATTGTGTTTACCTCGCCGCTGCTGTCTATTTTGGAGCAGAACGCCAGAGTGATCCGGGATTATATTGGGGATGACAGCTTGATTTTGGAGCACCACTCCAATCTGGTGGAGCCGAAGGAAACCGAAGAGCAGCTGAACCGGCTGGAGCTTCTGATGGAAAGCTGGGAATCTCCTGTGATTATTACAACGTTGGTGCAGCTGCTTAACACCATCTTTTCCGGAAAAACTAGCTCCATCCGCCGGTTTCATGCGCTGTGTGGCAGCATCATTGTGATTGACGAGGTTCAGACGGTTCCAAACAAAATGCTGACGCTCTTTAACCTGGCGGTGAACTTTCTGGCGGAGGTCTGCGACGCGACGGTGGTTTTATGCTCGGCTACCCAGCCCTGCCTGGAAGCTGCCAGCCATCCGTTGCTGTCCGTCCCTGTGGATATCGTCCCGCGGCAAAAAGAGCTGTGGCAGGTGTTCAGGCGGACGGAAATTCAGGATGGTGGATGCAGCAGCCTGGAGGAGCTGCCTGCAGTGATTGAAGACAGTTTGCAAAAGGTCGGAAGCATACTGGTGGTGTGTAACAAAAAAGACCAGGCAGCATTTTTGTTCCATGCGCTGTCCGGGGCAGAGGGAGTGCACTTCCACCTGTCTGCTGCCATGTGCGTGGCGCACCGGCGGGAAGTGATGCAGGCACTGCAAACGGCCCTGGACAACAGCCGAAACGGCGGTCCGAAGGTGATTTGCGTGTCTACCCAAGTCATTGAGGCGGGCGTGAATATCTCCTTTCAGCGCGTGATTCGCTTCGCGGCAGGGATGGACAGTGTGGTTCAGTCCGCAGGACGGTGCAACCGCAATGCGGAGTGTGATACCCCTGGGGAAGTCAGTGTGCTGCAGTGCCTGGGGGAGAATCTGCGTTATCTGAGCGATATCCGGGAGGGACAAGGCGCCACGGTCGCTTTATTGGATGCTTACAAAAAAGCACCGGAGCGGTTTGAAAATGACCTGTCAGGTGATGAGGCTATTGGTTTTTATTACCATCAGCTCTATAATCGCATGGACAAAGGCTTTCAGGATGACCAGGTGGGAGAGCACGGCTCCATCTTTGATCTTCTGGCGGACAATCAGAAATATGCCGATGCCAACTGTACCCAGGCGGATACCTATTTTATTCGCCAGGCGTTTAAGCTGGCGGGAGATCTCTTTCAGGTATTTGACCAGAACACGACGGATGTTCTTGTCCCCTATGGCCATGGGAAAGTCCTCCGTGAAGAATTGATTCAATCTACAAAAGCCTTTGGCTCCCGGGACTATGATCGGGAGCGGGAGCTGCTGAAGCAGGCCAAGCTGTATACGGTATCTGTCTATCAATATCAGCGGGAAAAGCTGCAGCAGCAAGGGGCGCTGATTCCGCTGCTGGACGGCAGTGCGTATGCTCTGACGGACGGATATTATGACCCGGAAACAGGTTTTTCTTTGAAAAAAGGCAGTGAAGATTTTTGGGAGGTGTGAAATTTGAACACAAGATATCCGAACATTGTGGAGTTTCAGGTGACCGGTGACTATGCGCTGTTCTCAGATCCCATTATGCGCGTGGGAGGAGAGAAGTGCAGCTACCAGATACCAACCTATGAGGCTCTGAAAGGCATTATCTCATCAGTGTACTGGAAGCCAACAATTATATGGCATATTGACGAGGTAAGGGTGATAAACCAGATTCAGACGGAGGTCAAGGGAATTCGGCCAATCAAGTACAACAGCAGCAAGAACGATTTGGCTTATTATACTTATCTGAAAAATTGCCGTTATCAGGTTCGGGCCCATTTTGAGTGGAATGAGAATCGCCCAGAGCTTGCTCTGGATCGAAATGAGTGCAAGCACCATCAGATTGCATTAAAAATGATCAGAAAGGGAGGCCGCCGGGATATCTTCCTGGGAACCCGGGAGTGCCAGGGATATGTGGAGCCATGTGTCTTCGGAGAGGGGGCTGGCGCATACGACGATTTGCCGGAGCTGAGCTTTGGCCTTATGTACCATGGAATGACCTATGCAGACGAAGCCTACTCGCAGGAGACCCAGGGAAAAATGACAGCCCGTTTTTGGTATCCTGTTATGAAGAAGGGGGTCATCCGCTTCCTGCGCCCGGAGCAATGCCCCGGGCAAAAGCCCCTTCGGGAGATGAAAATCAAACCCTTTGGCGAGGCACGGGAGAACTTCAGCGGGCTTCGGGAATTTGGGGAGGTGGAGTAAATGGGACTGATGCAGCGGGCTTATGAAACCTATTGCGCGATGGAGAGCCAACATGCAGGAAGCTATTGTTCGGACCAAAAGGAACCACTGGCCCCGGTCTCCCACATGATAACTGCCGCGCAGTTGGAAATCACCCTGGATGAGGAGGGGAATTTTGTCAGAGCTGCGGCAGTGGACAAGTCTGAGCCGAAGATCATTATCCCGGTTACCGAGGAGTCCTCCGGCAGAACCAGTGCTCCCTGCCCACATCCTCTTTGCGACAAGCTGAGCTATCTTGCGCCCTGCGATCAGAAAAAATATGATTTGTACCTTGCTCAGCTTCGTGCCTGGGCGGAATCTGACTTTGGGCACCCAAAGCTGCAGCCGATTCTCCGGTATGTAGAGAGAGGAACGATTTTATCAGATCTTCAAACATACAATCTGATCAAATTGGACAAGCATGGGAAACTGGCTGACGACGGCCAGCTGGTGCGGTGGATTGTACATTCTGCTGATGACAGCGGACGGGAGCAATGCTGGAAAGACCCAACGCTATTTCAGTCATTCATACGCTATTATGCTTCAAAACACAATGCACCTGCTGCGTTTTGTATGATTACCGGCAAAGAGAGATACCCGGCCAGCCAGCATCCCAAAGGACTGATTCCTCTGAATGGAAATGCCAAGCTGGTTTCAGCCAATGACTCCAGTGGCTTTACTTACCGGGGACGGTTTTCGGAGGACTGGCAGGCGGCGACCATCAGTTATGAAGCATCGCAGAAAGCCCACAGCGCTCTGCGATGGGTGGCAACCAACCAGGGGGTATCCTTTGGGGGACGCACATTTCTGTGCTGGAACCCACAGGGAATTCCACTGCCTCAGCCCAGCAGCCCCGTGCTGAGAAAGAGCGCGGTGAAGCGGGTAAAGCCATCTGACTACAAGCTGGCGCTGCAGGACACGCTGAAGGGCTGGAAGGAACAGCTCCCGGAAGATTCCGCTGCGGTGATTGCCGCCTTTGACGCGGCGACCTCCGGGCGGCTCTCCCTGACATATTACAGTGAGCTGCAGGCATCTGATTTCCTGGAGCGGCTCCGGGACTGGGATGATGCGTGCTGCTGGTGGAATGGGCCCTTTGGCATTCAGTCTCCGTCTTTGTTTCAGATTGTGAACTTTGCCTTTGGAACACCCCGAACAGAGAACGGAAAAACAAAGATGGAAACCGATGAGCGTGTGATGCGGCAACAGCTCCAGCGCTTACTGGCCTGCAGGGTGGACAAAGGGAAAATGCCGTTAGATGTAGACAGGGCGCTGCTGAACAGGGCATCGAATCTGCAAATCTTTGAGAATGAGCAGCGAAGCACGCTCTTATTTACGGCCTGCGCCGTGATCAGAAAATATCATTATGACAAAAACGGGGAGGAATGGAACATGGCGCTTGAACCCAATAAGCGGGATATCAGCTACCAGTATGGGCGACTTTTGGCTGTGCTGGAGAAAATCGAGCGGGATACCTATGACGATGGAGAAACCAGAGAGCCGAATGCCATCCGGATGCAGTCGGTCTTTGCCCAGAGGCCGCTGTATGCCGCGAAAATCATTTGGGAGCAGTTGAAGAAGGCATACTATCCCAGATTAAAGCCCAATAGCAGGGGATTTTACGAAAAACTTCTGGGGGAGATTGCCGTGCAGCTCTCCGAATTCCCGGAGCAGGCGTTAAACCGTGCCCTGGGCGATACCTATCTGCTGGGCTATTACCTTCAGCGCAACGAGCTTTTCACATCCAAAAAGAAACAGGATGAAACGGAGGAATAAAAAATGAGTGTACTGCAGAATAAAATTGATTTCGTGGCGCTGGTCTCTGTTACCCGTGCCAACGGCAACGGCGACCCCTTGAACGGCAACCGTCCCCGCACGGACTACAATGGTTTCGGAGAGATTTCAGATGTTTGTGTGAAGAGGAAGATTCGCAACCGGATGCAGGATATGGGCAAGCGTATTTTTGTGCAGTCCAATGACCGCTGTGATGACGGCTTCGGCAGCCTGAGCGAGCGGGCAAGCTCTGTGCTGAAGGGCATAAAGGACAGAGAAGAATATGCCAGGCGTGCCTGTGACACCTGGATGGATGTCCGCACCTTCGGGCAGGTGTTTGCGTTTAAGGATACGAAGGATTTGTCTGTGGGCGTTCGTGGGCCGGTTTCTGTACATCAGGCTGTGAGCATTTCCCCGGTAGAGGTGGAATCTCTACAAATTACCAAGAGTGTCAATGGCGAGAAAAAGGAAAAGAGCGGAGACCGGTCATCGGATACGATGGGCATGAAGCACTATGTTCGCTTTGGCCTCTATGAAATTAAGGGATCCATCAATGTGCAGCTGGCGGAAAAGACTGGATTTACTGAGGAGGATGCCGAGACCGTCAAGGAATGTCTGCGGTCGTTGTTTGTGAATGACGCCTCTTCAGCCCGCCCCGATGGTTCTATGGAGGTGGTCAAGCTGTACTGGTGGAAGCACAACTGCAAAGACGGCCAGTATTCCAGCGCAAAGATCCACCGCTCTGTTAAGGTGCAGCTGAAGAATCCGGATGTCCCCCCTTGCTGTGTGGAGGACTATGTGATCACACTGGATTCGCTGCCGGACCTGGAGCCGGAGATCGTAGATGGCGTATAACGAGGAGGATTTTCTCCAGATTTCCGGCCTCCAGCATTTCAAATTCTGCCGCAGGCAGTGGGCACTAATTCAAATTGAGCAGCTGTGGAGTGAGAACAGCCGGACGGTGGAGGGGAAAATTCTCCATGAAAGGGCCCATGACGCCTCCCAGCGGGAGCGCCGGGGAGAGCGCCTCATCACCAGGGATATGCGGGTGTTCTCCTCCTCCCTGGGAATCTCCGGGGCCTGCGATGTGGTGGAGTTTCACGAGGATGAGAAGGGGATTTTTCTCCCGGGACAAAAGGGGCGGTACCGCCCCTACCCGGTGGAGTATAAGCGGGGCAGCCCCCGGGCGGACACGGCCAATGACCTGCAGCTCTGCGCCCAGGCCATGTGCCTGGAGGAGATGCTGTGCTGTGAGATCCCCGAGGGAGCCCTATACTACGGAGAGATCCGCCGCCGGGAGGTTGTGTCCTTCACCCCGGAGCTCCGGGAGGAGGTGCGGGGGATGCTCCGGGAGATGCATGAGCTTTACCGCCGGGGACACACCCCTAAGGTGCGGCCCACCAAATCCTGCAATGCCTGTTCTCTAAAAGAGCTCTGCCTGCCGAAGCTCATGGGGAGGCGAACGGTGCAGTCCTACCTGAAAGAGAGAATGGAGGAGCGCCCATGAGACATTTGCTCAATACCCTGTTTGTAACCTCCGAGGATGCCTACCTGAGCCTGGACGGAGAGAATGTGGTGGTCAACCGGGAGAAGCAGGAGGTGGCGCGATTCCCTCTGCACAATCTCAGCGGAATTATCTCCTTTTCCTATGCCGGGGCCTCTCCTGCACTCATGGGGGCCTGCGCCCAGCGGGATGTGGGCCTGGCCTTCTGCACCCCCAGGGGAAAATTCCTGGCCAGAACCACGGGAATCAGCACAGGCAATGTGCTTCTCCGGCGGGAGCAGTACCGGACGGCGGACGATTTGGGGCGAAGCTGCCGGATCGCCAGAAACATGATTTTCGGAAAGCTGTACAATGCCCGCTGGAGCATGGAGCGCACCCGTCGGGATCACAAGCTCCGGATTGATGAGGCGGCATTCCAAAGGGCCTCGGAGACCATTCAGAAGCTGCTGCCTGCGGCTGCGGAGGAGACGGATCTGGACGCCCTGCGGGGCCTGGAGGGCGTGGGTGCGTCTGCCTATTTTGGTGTGTTTGACCAGATGATTCTCCGGGAGAAGGAGGCCTTCTTCTTCCGGGAGAGAAACCGAAGGCCGCCTCTGGACAATGTGAACGCCATGCTGTCCTTTGCGTACAGCCTTTTGACCAATGACTGTGCATCCGCCCTGGAGAGTGTGGGGCTGGACGCCTATGTGGGCTTCCTCCACCGGGACCGTCCGGGGAGAAGCTCCCTGGCCCTGGATCTGATGGAGGAGCTGCGGCCCTCCATGGCAGACCGGTTTGTGCTCACCATGATCAACAACCGGGTGATGGCCCCAGGGGATTTTGAGAAATCGGAGAGTGGCGCCGTCCGCATGAGGGATGAGGCCAGGCAGAAGTTTTTGAAGGCCTGGCAGGAAAAGAAGCAGGAGGTTATCACCCATCCGTATCTGGAGGAGAAAATCCCCTGGGGCCTCGTTCCTTATGTGCAGTCTCTGCTGCTTGCCAGATGCCTCCGGGGAGACCTGGACGCATACCCGCCGTTCCTGTGGAAGTGAGGTGTTTTCGGGGTGATGGTTCTGATTACATATGACGTGAACACCCAGGACGCCGCCGGACGAAGACGCCTGCGGCTAATTGCCAGGCAGTGCGTCAACTACGGCCAGCGGGTACAGAACTCCGTCTTCGAGTGCGTGGTGGACGCTGCCCAGTGCAAGGAGCTTCAGCACAAGCTGATTTCTCTGATGGACAAGGAGAGAGACAGCCTCCGGTTTTATTATCTTGGTAATAAATATCAGGCGAAAGTAGAACATTTTGGAACAAAAGCATCCTATGAGCCGGAGGGGGTGCTGATGGTATAGGTGCGAAGGGAAAGCACACAGGCTTTCCCCGGGAGGTTCGCACCCCAAAATCAAGGGAAACCCCCGCCCACTCCACGGCCAACGCACCCCGACACGGCCACACCGGCAGGTTTCCCAACAAAACATTGTACAAAGCGCTTAAGTCACAACCCTGTGTTTGTGCACTTTTGCTGTCCCGCCCCACCCGGGGCGGGTGGATTGAAAT
>JALETK010000040.1 GCA_022781505.1 Clostridiales bacterium
CCGCTGCCCTCGGTGTTCCGGGAGCGGTCCCCCCGGACGAAGCGCTCCATAAGCTCCTCCGCCGGGAGGTTCAGGGCCTGGCGGGAGATGTTCTTCACGGAAATCATAACCTGTTTTTCGTATTTTACAACATCCACATACACTCTTGTGCCGGACAGGGCGTATTTGATACAGTTGCTCAGGAGGTTGTCCATGACCCGCCAGAAGAGCCTGCCGTCGGCGGAGACCGGGATCTCCTCCTGGACGGCGGTGAGCACCACCGTGAGCCCCGCCGTCTCCAGCTTGGTCTGGTACTCCGCCAGGGCCTGGTTCACCAGCTCCACCACGTTGAGGGGGGCCAGCTCCACGGGGATGGTGCCGGAGGAGGCCTTGGACAGCTCCACCAGATCCTCCGTCAGCTTCTTCAGCCGCTGGGACTGCCGGGCCAGCACCTCCAGATATTCCGCCCCCTGCTCCGGGGTGTGGGGCTTTTGCAGCAGATCCACATAGCTTACAATGGAGGTCAGGGGCGTCTTAATGTCGTGGGACACGTTGGTGATCAGCTCCGTTTTCATGCGCTCGGAGCGGAGCCGCTCCTCCACCGCCAGGTTGGCCGCCTGGCCCAGGGTGTTGAGATTGTCCCCTATCTGGCGGAAGCTGCCCACCAGGCCCCGGGTGTTCACCGGCTCCTGGAGATTGCCCCTGGCCAGCCGCCGCACCGACCGCTGGAGCCGGGAGAAGGCCCAGGCGAGATAGGAGATGACCGCCGTCCACAGGCACAGGAGAAGGAGAATGGCCTCCGGCTCACAATAGGGCTCCAGCAAAAGGCCGGAGAAAATCAGAAGCCCTGCCCCCAGAGCCAGCCACCGCCAGATGAGGGGGATGGCCCGGTACAGCTGCCGCAGGCCCCGGCAGAGGAACAGGGCGATGCCGCCTGTGAGGGAGTGCCGCCACCAGTAGCCCTTGCCGTACTTCAGCCGGGTGGACATGGTCATGGCAAAGGCCATGATGAGCGCCCCGCAGACGGCCAGGGCCGCGCCCCCGGTGACCACCTGCACCCAGGCCTGCCACCAGCCGGCCTCCAGAAAGGCCGCCACCAGGAGAATCACCAGCCCCAGCACCGCCCCCAGGTACAAGTCCGTGGGAATCCGGTCCAGGAGGCCCAGGGTGATGCCCGGAGCCCCGGGCCGGTGGCCGGCGCTGCTCATGAGGAAGATCACCAGGCAGATCACCGCCACGAGGCAGGACAATGTGATGACAATCAGGGTGACCCGGCTGGCGTAGAAGGTGTTCACCAGCTTTACATAATAGGAGAAGCTGTCCTCCACATCCATGTCCCGGAGGACGTAGCCGGTGACCACCAGGCTCTCGTCCAGCTCCGTCCAGTAGGTATAGCCCCAGCTGTTTGTGACATAATATCCCGGGGTGTCCACCAGGGTCTCCCGGAAGGCGAGGGCTTCCTCTCCCTGGTAGTTGCCCGCCAGCACCGTACCGTCGGCGCTGCGGATGGTGTACCGGTAATTGCTCTCGCCGGTGTAGGCCTTGGGGTACAGGGCGTACTGGCCGTCGTAGAAATAGACATAGGCATCCCAGCCCGGGTCCTCCTGGCCACAGTGCTCCTGGGCGTAGGCGCCGGCAATGCCCCGGGCCAGATTTTCGATCCGGGACTGGAGCCCCTGATTCAGCATGTCCCCCCGGCTCAGGGTGTAGGCCCCCTGGCTGGCCAGAAAGCAGGCCGCCGTCCCGCAGAAAACCCCGGTCACCAGGGTGAAAAGCAGGAGGAGAAAGGCTGCCGTCTTGACGGGTAGGCTGTAGCGCTGCTCACTCAACGGTCCCGCGCCCCTTCCATCTTATAGCCCTGGCCCCAGACCACCTGCAGATAGCGGGGGTCCGAGGGGTCGATCTCGATCTTCTCCCGAAGATGGCGGATGTGCACCGCCACGGCTCCCTCGCTCCCCAGGGGGGCCTCCTTCCACACGGCCTCGTACAGGGCCTTGGAGGAGAACACCTTCCCGGGGTTTGACATGAGGAACCGGAGAATGGCGAACTCCGTGGGGGTGAGGCTCACTGCCTCCCCGTCCACGGTGACCACCTTGGTCTCGTCGTCCAGGCACACGCCCCCCAGGGTCAGGCGGGTGGGAGGGTCCTCCGCCCGGCCGCCCAGGGTGGTGTACCGCCGGAGCTGGGAACGGACCCGGGCCAGCACCTCCATGGGCACAAAGGGCTTGGTCACATAGTCGTCCGCACCCAGGTTGAGGCCCCGGACCTTGTCCTCGTTTTCGCTTTTGGCAGTGAGGAGAATGATGGGGACGTTGGAGAACTTCCGGATCTCCTGGACGGCGGTGATGCCATCCATCTCAGGCATCATAATGTCCATGAGGATGAGGTGCAGCTCCTGACGCCGGGCCAGCTCCAGGGCCTGCAGCCCGTTGTAGGCCTCAAACAGCCGGTACTCCCCCATGGAGAGGTAAATCTTCAGGGCATTCACAATGTCCCTCTGATCGTCGCAGATTAAGATGTTATACATGAAAGGTCACCTCACAAGGCAGCGCCCCGGCAGCAGGGAACGCGAAAATATATGCGGTGCATAATGTCTGACTCTGCCCAACAATACATCATTGAGTCGTTTTTTAAAGGTTACAATGTAGTAGGGGAGGGTCATGACCCTCCTCTACAGACGCGCCACCAAACCTGCCCTGCCATGTATGCTTAAGTTCGCGGCATTGGGCTTGAACCCGCCGGGCGGACAGCCATCGGGGCGAATGATGTATCATTCTTATTATAACGGATGTGCTCTTAAGATGAAAGAGGAAAATTCTTTAAGGAATCCTTAATTTCCCCCGGGAGAAAAAATCCCCGGATTTTCAAAAAAATGCTTGCAATTGGGAGCGGGTTTTGTTACAATACTCTAGCATGGCCAAAAGCGGCCATGACGAAAAACCACACACCCGGTGATCGTGCTTTGCAGGTGCCGCTGAGGCGGTGCAAGGGCGAGATGATCGGGGTGGAGGCAAAAACAAAAAAGGAGATTTTTAAAATGGCAGTTGTATCTATGAAGCAGTTGCTGGAGGCCGGCGTGCACTTCGGTCATCAGACCCGCCGCTGGAACCCCAAAATGGCCCCCTACATCTACACGGAGCGCAATGGTATCTATATCATTGACCTGCAGAAGACCGTGAAGAAGCTGGAGGAGGCTTATTCTTTTGTTCGTGAGCTGGCCGCCAACGGGGAGAGCATCCTCTTCGTGGGCACCAAGAAGCAGGCCCAGGACGCCATCAAGGAAGAGTCCGAGCGGGCCGGCCAGTATTTTGTCAACGCCCGTTGGCTGGGCGGTATGCTGACCAACTTCCGCACCATGCGCACCCGGATTGACCGTCTGGCTCAGCTGCGGAAGATGGAGGAGGACGGCACCTTCGCCATGCTCCCCAAGAAGGAAGTGATCAAGCACCAGGGCGAGATCGCCAAGCTGGAGAAGTACCTGGGCGGCGTGAAGGAAATGAAGAAGCTCCCCGGCGCCCTGTTCATCGTTGACCCCCGCAAGGAGCGCAACGCCATCGCCGAGGCCCGGAAGCTGAACATCCCCATCGTGGCCATCGTGGACACCAACTGCGATCCCGACGAGATCGACTATGTGATCCCCGGCAACGATGACGCCATCCGCGCCATCCGCCTGATCGCCGGCACCATGGCCAACGCCGTGATCGAGGGCCGTCAGGGCGAGAGCTACAGCGAGGAAGCCCCCGCTGCCGCCGAGACCGCCGCTCCCGCTCCCGCTGCGGAGTAAGGGAATCCGAAACAGAAATCTACGAGGAGGACAAATTACTATGGCATTTACTGCTGCTGATGTTAAGAAACTGCGTGAGATGACCAACGTTGGCATGATGGACTGCAAGAAGGCCCTGACCGCCTCCGAGGGCGACATGGACAAGGCCATTGAGTGGCTCCGTGAGAAGGGCCTGGCCGCTGCCGCCAAGAAGTCCGGCCGCATCGCCGCCGAGGGAGCCGTCTGCGCCATCGTGGAGAACGGCGTGGGCGCCATCGTGGAGGTCAACTGCGAGACCGACTTTGCCGCTCAGTCCGACAAGTTCACTTCCTTCGTGAAGGACGTGGCTGAGGCCGTTGTGACCGCCGCTCCCGCGGATCTGGACGCCCTGCTGGCCGCCGGCTATCCCGGCTCCGACAAGACCGTGGGCGAGATGATCCCCGAGAAGGTTCTGGTCATCGGCGAGAACCTGAAGGTTCGCCGCTTTGCCCGGTACGCCACCGGCGTCACCGTTCCCTATATTCACATGGCCGGCCGCATCGGCGTCCTGGTGAACATGGAAGTGGAGGGCATCGAGCCCGCCGCCGTCACCGAGCTGGGCAAGGATCTGTGCATGCAGGTTGCCGCCATGAACCCCTCCTTCTGCGACAAGTCCGACGTTGACCAGGCCACCCTGGACAAGGAGAAGGAAATCCAGCTGGCCCTCATGGACAACGATCCCAAGATGGCCTCCAAGCCCCTCCAGGTGAAGGAGAAGATCGTCCTGGGCAAGATGGGCAAGTACTACGAGGAGAACTGCCTGCTGCAGATGGAGTTCGTCAAGGAGAAGGGCGTCTCCGTGGAGCAGCATGTGGCTGCCGTTGCCAAGGAGCTGGGCGGCAAGATCGCCGTCAAGTCCTTTGTCCGCTACGAGCGGGGCGAGGGCATCGAGAAGAAGCAGGAGAACTTCGCCGAGGAAGTCGCTGCTCAGATGAACCTGAAGTAAGCAAAATACAACAGCGCCTCCCGCCAATCCGGCGGGAGGCGCTTTTTAGGTGGGCGCCGGTGTGCCGCTGCTGCACAGGGCCAGCTTCCGGGCCCGGGGGAGGCGCTTCAGCTCCCGTTCCCGGCGGAGGGCGGCGGACTTGTCGGGGCAGTTCTCCGTATAAACCGGCTCCACCGGGCCCCGGCCCCGGGTGTATTTGGCCCCCCGCCCGGCGTTGTGGGCCGCCAGGCGCCGGGGAAGATTGTCCGTGATGCCTGTGTACAGGGTGCCGTCCCGGCAGCGTACCATATAAACAATCCACATAGGAAGGCCTCTTTCCGGGTAGAATTACATGTATGATACCACGCTTCTGCCCGCCGCGCAAGAGAGCCATGCACCGCACTCCCGCTGTCATTCTGAGGCGCAAGCCGAAGAATCTCATGCACAGACATTCCTCGCCGGAAGTCTTCAGCGCCAGATCCTTCGCTGCCCGCTCAGGATGACAAGCCGGGGGGCGTCAATGGAATGTCACGAACTTAAGCGCACAATGTAGGGCGGCTGTCTGTCCCGCGCCGCGCACCTACCGGAAACCAGACAATTTCGATTCCTCCCGCGGGAGCTGGTATCTTGGGATGAAACTACCAATCAGGCTTGCAAGTGCCCGGCGGGTGACAGACAGCCGCCCAACGGTGCCGTAAATACGGGATTATCTCTTAAGTTTGTGACATTGGCGTCAGTGATCCCCCAACACTGGCGCTGCTCTCAAAGGGGCAGTGG
>JALETK010000088.1 GCA_022781505.1 Clostridiales bacterium
CTGCGGCGCGGGGGTGATTGCTACAGCTTTGCGCATCGTTCCTTCACGGCCAAGTCAATGGCCTGGCACACGCCCCGCAGCTGGCGGTTGACCTCCGGGTTGGAAAAGCGCAGCACCAGAAGCCCCCGGGATTCCAGAAACCGGGTTCGCTCCGCGTCGTAGCGCTGTCCTTCGGGATCGTAGTGCTGGGAGCCGTCCAGCTCCAAGACCAGCTTGGTCTGGGCGCAGTAAAAGTCCACAATATAAGGGCCGATGGGATGCTGGCGGCGGAAGCGAACCGGGTAGGTGCGCAGGTAGCGAAACCAAAGGGTATTTTCTTCCCGGGTGGCGTTTTTTCGGAGCTGCTGGGAATAAGGGGTCAGGTGATCTTTCATTTGGCTCCCCTCTGCTTTCCGGGATGGCCTTCATCCGATCAGGCCGCTGAATAAGCTCCGGGCTTTTTCGTAAAAATCCTCTTTTGTTCCTGCGTTTTCCAGGACAAAATCGCATTTTTCCTGAAAGTAAGCGTCGGGGTGCTGGGCGTTCAGGCGGGATTCGGCGTATTCCCGGCTGATGCCCTCCCGGGCCATGAGCCGGGCGATTCTGGCCTCCCGGGGGGCGGTGACGGCGACGGTATAGTCGCACAGCTCCGCCAGCCCGCCCTCAAACAGGGCGATGGCGTCAATGGCGGCCAGGGGCGGTTGTCTTTCCTCCAGGGCCTCCAAAACCGCCTCCTTCACCACCCTGTGGGCGATGCGGTTCAAATCCAAAAGGGCGGACTTCTCCGTGAAGACGATGGCGCCCAGCTTCTTGCGCTCCAAACCGGCCTCCGTCACCACGCCGGGGAACCGGCGGCTGATGGCCGCCAGGAGGGCGGGGGACTCCTCCAGGAGCCGGTGGTAGATCTGGTCGCAGTCCAGAACCAGACCGTCAAGATCCTTCACCGCCAGGAGGGCGGTGGTCTTTCCGCAGCCGGAGCCGCCGGTGATTCCAAAGATCATGGCTCCACCTCCGGGTCGATGATGTGGAAGGCGGCGGCCTTTTTCAGCCGGTTCTGCACGGCGTAGGCCACGCCGCCGCCCACGGGGCACCGGGCGTAGACCTTGTGCACGGCGGGGTCGTCCAGAATCCGCAGGGCGGAGAAGAGACCGGCGGACAGGGTGCTGACGTCCGCCTCCCGTCCGTAGGCCAGGGGGTTACAGCCCCCGTACAGGGGCAGCTCCTCCTCAAAGCATAGCACCCGGTCTCCGGGAACGAAATGGGCACGGATGTAGGCGGCGGCCCTCTCCCGGGAGCCGGACACGATGACCACAGGCTCCTGGGGGGCGTAATGGCGGTATTTCATGCCGGGGGCCTTTACCACGGCGTCCCGGTCAATCTGGGCGGTGACGGCCTTGTCAATCACCAGATCCCCCAGCACCTCCAGAAGCGCCTCCGGGGTGACGCCTCCGGGGCGCAGGAGCCGGGGCCGTTCCTCGGTGAGATCCACAATGGTGGACTCCACCCCCACGGAGCAGGGGCCTCCGTCCACCACGGCGTCAATTTTTCCGTCGTGGTCGTGGAGGACGTGCTGGGCGGTGGTGGTGGAGGGCTTGCCGGACAGGTTGGCGGAGGGGGCCGCAATGGGCGACCCGGTCAGGCCGATGATCTGCCGGGTGATGAGAGACCGGGGGCAGCGCATGGCCACCGTGGACAGCCCGCCGGTGGTGCGCTTGGGGACGCAGGATTTCGCCGGGAGAACCATGGTGAGAGGCCCCGGCCAGAACCGCTCCGCCAGGGTATAGGCTGCCGGGGGAATGTCATGGCAGTACAGCTCCAGCTGCTCCGCCCCGGTGATGTGAAGAATCAGAGGATTGTCCCCGGGCCGCCCCTTGGCCTCAAAGATTTTGGCCACAGCCGCGGGGTTCAGTCCGTCGGCCCCCAGGCCGTAGACCGTCTCCGTGGGGATGGCCACAAGACCGCCCCGGCGGAGAATTTCCGCAGCAAGCTCCGGTGTCTCCGGGTCGGCGGCGGATAAAAGCAGGGTATTCATATTGTGTCGCTCCAATTTTCGGATAGATGGTTTTTACTTTTACGCGGTTTCAAATTCAAACAGCTTTCGCTTCTTGTCTCTGTTGTAAATGGCAATCCAGGAAAAAGCGTTGGAATAGGCTTTCTCATCAAAATTCAGGGAGGTATTGGCGTTGAATTCCTCCAGGGAGCCGTCGTTTTCCACTTTGATGCGAATTGCCACAGGCGCCCGGCATTTTTGACGGAATTGGGGCTGGTATTCCAGCTCCTCCTTTGATTTTTCGGAGGTCATTCCGTCATAACCATGAAGGCGGCTGTCAAAGACCATATATTCCCGACCACAGGCGGAGCACCCTACTTTGACGGTGGAAACGCAGGCACATACGGGCTCGGGAGGGAGTATGACCTCCTCTCTTTCCAGACCGTCCCGGGAAAGGATTCTCCAGTAGTGCCGGGTGCCGTCCCCGTCCACGGTCATGGTGCTAGGATAGGCGCAAAGAGATCGCAGCGCATCCCAATAGGGCGCTGTCAGTCGCTGCTCTTCCTGGGTCAGGCAGTTCTCATACACCAGGAAGGTGCGGCATCCACAGCTGCACCGCAGGGAGAACGTCACCCAATTGCCGGTACTTTTCTCAAACTCTGCAATGTTATTCAGATAATCCGGAATCGGAATCAAGTGTTTCACCTGCCTCAAAGATGCCGGAGGAACGGTGTCTTCTGGCCGTCAGCCCTGGCTGTTTTTCAGCTTTTCCGCCTGGTCGGCGGTGGCCAGGGCGTCCATGAGCTCGTCCAGGTCGCCGTCCATAACGGCGTCGATTTTGTACAGGGTCAGGCCGATGCGGTGATCCGTCACCCGGCCCTGGGGGAAGTTGTAGGTGCGGATGCGCTCGTTCCGCATACCGGTGCCCACCTGAGACTTTCGCAGGCCGGTGATCTCCCCGGACACCCGGGCCTCCTCGATCTCGTAGAGCTTGGAGGCCAGCATCCGCATACATTTCTCCCGGTTCTGCACCTGGCTCCGCTCCTCCTGGCAGGAGACCACAATCCCGGAGGGCTTGTGAATCAGCCGGACGGCGGAGGAGGTCTTGTTGATGTGCTGGCCTCCGGCACCGGAGGAGCGGAAGACCTGCATCTCAATGTCCTCCGGGCGGATCTCCACGTCCACCTCCTCCATCTCGGGGAGCACCGCCACGGTGGCGGTGGAGGTGTGCACCCGGCCCCCGGACTCCGTCTCGGGCACCCGCTGCACCCGGTGGACGCCGCTCTCAAATTTCATCCGGGACCAGGCGCCCCGGCCGTTGATGAGGAAGTCCGCCTCCTTCACGCCCCCCAGCTCCGTCTCGTTGTAGTTAAGCAGCTCCACGGACCAGCCGTGGGCGGCGGCGTACATGGAGTACATGCGAAACAGGCTGTGGGCGAACAGGGCGCTCTCCTCGCCGCCCACGCCGCCCCGGATTTCCACGATGACGTTTTTGTCGTCGTTGGGGTCCTTGGGCAGGAGGAGAATGGTCAGCTCCTGCTCCAGCCGGGCCTGGGCCTCCTTGGCCTCCTGAAACTGCTCCTGGCACAGCTCCCGCATCTCCGGGTCGGCCTCCCCGGTGAGAAGCTCCCGGGCCTCCTCCTGCTCTTTCTGGGCCCTGCGCAGGGCACGGCAGGTCTCCACAATAGGCTCTATGTCATTTTTTTCCTTCAGGAGCTTGGCGGCCCTGGCCGGGTCGGCGTAAAAATCCGGCTGCTCGGCCTTGGCGCAAAGCTCCTCGTATCGATTCTCAATTGCCTGCAGTTTTTCCAGCATACGGTATCCTCACAAAACCATTCATTTCCTGCATTGTACCAGAAAAACAGGGAAAAGTAAAGCGGAACCGGGAATATAACCGCTGTCCGCGACCTTTTGTCATCCCGAGGGGGCGGCGAAGGAGCTCACGCTCAGAGGGTTGCGATACGGGTGGCCGGTGCGGGAGATCCTTCGGCTGCGCCTCAGGATGACACGGTAGGGGAGGGTCATGACCCTCCCCTACGGGGGTGGATTTGGCTGTCAGACTGTGGCTCTGTTTCCCGGCGGTAGAGGTTGATGACTGCCGAGGCGGTGTCCTCCAGGGCGGTTTGCGCTGCCAGGCGGGCGGCGCCCTCCCGGGTGATGCGCCAGAAGTGGGGGGTCATGGACAGAAGATTTTGAATCTGCGCCCCCTCCACCCGGAAGGAAAACCGCACCGGGCGGGTCTCCAGCAGCCGGAAGCCGGGAAGGACGGGGACGGAGTCCTTCTCCCGGTGGAGAAGCTCCGGGTAAATAATGCGCTTCAGGCCCAGAAGGTGGTCCTCCGCCGCCAGCACCTGGAGAAACACGCCGTCCTTCCGGAGCACCCGGGCGAATTCCTCCGGGGCCGTGAGGGCAAAGAGGCTCATGACCAGGTGAAAGCTCTCCGCCGGGAAGGGCAGGTGGGCCGCCGTACCGCAGAGCCACACCGGGCCCTTGTACCGCCCCGCCGCCAGGCGCACGGCGTCCTTGGAGATGTCCAGGCCCCAGAGCCGGGCCCCGGGAAGGGCCTGGGCCACCTGGGCACTGTAATACCCCTCGCCGCAGCCCGCGTCCAGAATCTCCGCCCCCTGGGGACAGAACGCCCGGGCGGCCCCGCACACCGCCTGGGCAATGGGGGCATAGTACCCCGCCTCCAGAAAGGCCCGGCGGGCGGCCACCTGCTCTTTGGTATCTCCCGGGTGCAGGGAGTGCTTCCGGGTCACGGGCAGGAGATTCACATAGCCCTGCCGGGCCACGTCAAAGCTGTGCCCCCGGGGACAGCGCCAGGGGGCGCCACCGGCGGCCAGAGGCTCCCCGCAGATGGGGCAGAGAATTTCCGGCATATGGCTCACATCCTTTCGTCCCCATCTTACTTCAATTTTCCGGCCCCGTCAAGGTACATATCAAAGGAGGGAGCGCAGATGAAACGAATGGCCTGCTGGCTGTTGGCCCTGGCGATGTTGGTGATACCGGTGCGGGGGTCGGAGGAAAAATATGTGGCCATGACCTTTGACGACGGGCCCTCCGGCCGGTTTACCCGGCGGCTTCTCCAGGGCCTGGAGGAGCGGGAGGCCCTGGCCACCTTCTTTCTGTGCGGCTACCGCCTGGAGCAGTACCCGGAGCTGGCGGGGGAGATTCTGGACGGGGGGCACGAGATCGGCCTCCACGGCTACAGCCACAACTGCATGGCGGACATGTCCCCGGGGACCCTGGAGGAGGAGCTGGACCGGACGGCGGCGCTTCTGGAGGCCCAGACCGGAACCGCCAGCTGCCTTTTGCGCCCCCCCGGGGGGAAGACCTGCGACCGGGTGAAATCCGCGGCGGCAGCCCGGGGGCTCAGCCTGGTGCAGTGGTCCGTGGACCCCAGAGACTGGGCAACCCACGACAAATCCAGCGTGGTGCGGCAGGTGGTGGACGCCGTTCAGGACGGGGACATCATTTTGCTCCACGACATGTCCGACAGCTCCGTGGACGCGGCCCTGGAGATTGTGGACACCCTCCGGGCCCAGGGCTACCGCTTCGTCACCGTAACCCAGCTCTCCGCCCTCCGGGGTACCGCTCTGGAGGCGGGACAGTGCTACTGGTCCTTCTACCCGTGACGTCATGCGCAGCTGCCAATCGGATTTTCTGCTGCCCGGCGGGGGCAAGCCCCCGCCCTGCTGCGTTGTAACTTCTAAAAATC
>JALETK010000110.1 GCA_022781505.1 Clostridiales bacterium
GGCTCTCCCATGAAGCTGGTGCTGGGTTTCCTCCTCCCTTTGCTGGGCGGTCTTCTGTTCCAGCAGTTCTACAGCATGGTGGACACGGTGATCGTGGGCAAGTTTTTGGGCGTGGACGCCCTGGCCGGCGTGGGCTCCACCGGCTCTATCAACTTTCTGGTTTTGGGCTTCTGCATTGGCATTGCCAGTGGCTTTGTGATCCCCGTCTCTCAGAAGTTCGGCGAGCGGGATGAGAGCGGCCTGAGGCGGTATGTGGCAAACAGCGCCTGGCTTTCCGCCGCCTTTGCGGTGGTCATTACGGTGGCCACCTGCCTTTTGTGCGGCAGCATCCTCACCTGGATGCACACTCCGGAGGAGATCTTCCAATATGCCTATGACTATATCTTTATTATCTTCCTGGGCATCCCTGTGACCATCCTCTACAATCTGCTGTCCGGCATCATCCGCTCCCTGGGAGACTCCAAAACCCCCATTTACTTTCTGGTGCTCTCCTCCGTTCTCAATGTGATTCTGGACATCCTCTCCGTCACGGTGCTTCACATGGGCGTGTCCGGCCCCGCCTGGGCCACGGTCATCTCCCAGGGCGTCTCCGGGCTTCTGTGCCTTGCCATCATGGGAAAGCGCTATGAAATTCTTCGCATGAAGCCGGAGGAGTGGCGGCCCAGCCGGTACCACCTGGTGCGGCTGGCCGGTATGGGCATCCCCATGGGCCTGCAGTACTCCATCACTGCCATCGGCAGCATTGTGATTCAGACCGCCGTGAACGATCTGGGCGCTCTCTATGTGGCCTCCGTGACGGCAGCCGTAAAAGTCAGTCAGCTGTTTGTGTGTCCCTTTGACGCCATGGGCACTACCATGGCGGTCTACGGGGGCCAGAATTATGGCGCCATGAAGCTGGACCGGATTGGCAAGGGCGTCCGCGCCTGTGTCCTTCTGGCTGTGGCTTATTCCGCCGTGGCGTTTCTGGCCCTGTGGCTTTTCGGTGACAGCCTGGCCATGCTGTTCGTGGATGCCAAGGAGCCTCTGGAAATTCAGCAGGCCATCGCCGCCAATGCGGGAAAATTCCTGTTCTGGAACAGCCTGTTCTATGTCCCTCTGGCCCTTGTGAACATTCTTCGCTTTATGATTCAGGGCCTGGGCTTTACCCGGCAGGCGGTGTTCGCCGGGGTGTTTGAGATGGTCGCCCGGGGCTTCATCGGCTTCTGCCTGGTCCCCGCCGTGGGGTATATTGCCGTTTGCCTGGCCAATCCCTCCGCCTGGATCATGGCGGATCTTTTCCTGATCCCCGCCTACCTCTATGACCTGGGGAAGCTGAAGCGCCGCTTCCGCCGGCAGCAGCCGGCAGATATTTCCCTTTCCTGACAGAAGACCCATTGATTTTTTCCGCTTCATCGTATATGATATCAGTATCTCTTTACTGGAGGTTATTTCATGAAGCGCCGCGTTTTCTCTTTTCTGAGTCTCCTGCTTTGCCTGCTCCTTTTAGGCGCCTGTGGCTTCTCTCTCGATTCCCTTCTGCCGGAGGAGAAGCAGCTGATCTGCCGGGTGACGGCAAAGGACGGCCAGGCCCTCACCGTTCAGGTTCTGTCCGCTGACAGTCACTATGATGAGGAAGAGCTTCTGATTGTGAGGTATCACGCCATTTCCGGCGGCCGGGAGCTGTCCGTGGGGGATACCATCACCTTTACTTACGACTATCTGAACGATGTGACCGTGCAGAACGACACCCCCTGCATCGCCGTGAGCTCGGTGACCAAGACCCAGTGGATTCCTCCGGAAACCACCCAGTCCACCGAAGCAGAATAAGGTCAAATCCGCTGCCGGATTCCGGCAGCGGATTTTTTGACAAAATATCCATTTTTACACTTTTCAAAGGTAACAAACTGTGGTAAAATGACAAGTGGAAACATGCATCCCTCAGGATGCCTTGAAACGATCAAAGGAGGAAACGGTATCATGAAACGAATCGGTATGCTCACCAGCGGCGGCGATTGCCAGGCGCTGAACGCCGCCATGCGCGGCGTGGCAAAGACACTCTTCAATTCCGGCGAGAAGGTTGAGATCTATGGGTTCCTGGACGGATATCAGGGCCTGATCTACGGGCGGTTCCGCCTGCTCACCTATGACGATTTCTCCGGAATCCTGACCAAGGGCGGCACCTTCCTGGGAAGCAGCCGCACCCCCTTCAAGACCATCCAGGTTCCCGGCCCCGACGGCGTGGATAAGGTGGCCGCCATGAAGCAGACCTATTACAAGCTCCAGCTGGACTGCCTGGTGATTCTGGGCGGCAACGGAACCCACAAGACCGCCAACCTGCTCCGCACCGAGGGCCTGAACGTGGTTACCCTTCCCAAGACCATTGACAACGATCTGTGGGGCACCGATATGACCTTCGGCTTCCAGAGCGCCGTCAATGTGGCCACCGAGGCCATTGACTGCATCCACACCACCGCTGCCTCCCATGGCCGCGTGTTTATCGTGGAGGTTATGGGGCACAAGGTCGGCTGGCTGACCCTGAATGCCGGTATGGCCGGCGGCGCGGACATCATCCTGATTCCCGAGATCCCCTATGACATCAAGAAGGTGGCGGAGAAGATCAAGCAGCGCCACGACAGAGGCAGCCGCTTCACCATTCTGGCTGTGGCCGAGGGTGCCATCTCCAAGGAGGACGCCAAGCTGTCCAAGAAGGAGTACAAAAAGAAGATGGAGAACTACAAGTATCCCTCCGTCTCCTATGAGATTGCGGAGCAGCTGGCCAAAACCTCCGGCTTTGACGTGCGGGTTACCGTGCCCGGGCACACCCAGCGGGGCGGCGATCCCTGCCCCTATGACCGGGTCTTTGCCAGCCGCCTGGGCTCCGAGGCCGGCAAGCTGATTCTTGCCGGGGAGTACGGCTTCATGGTCGGCTATAAGAACCGGGAAATCGTGAAGGTTCCCCTGGAGGAGGTTGCCGGTAAGCTGAAGATGGTTGACCCCGAATCCTCCATTGTGAAGGAAGCCAAAATGCTGGGCATTTCCTTCGGCGACTGATACCTGCCACACAATCCCCTGCGCCCGGATGGAGCCTGACTCCATCCGGGCGTTTTCGGCCTCCCAAATACGGCAAAAACCCGGCAGCGACATTCCGGCCAAAGCCGGATGAACCCCTGCCGGGTTTGCTCTGTTTATTTTTCCGGGGATTCCTCGGAAGCCTCCCGGGTGTCCTGCTCCATAATCTGGGGGATGAACTGCCTTGCCAGCTTGCCCTTGCCCCGGCTCTTAACATAGAAGTAGCCAATGACGGAGAAGACCACGGCGCCGATGAAATTAACCAGAAGGTCAGACATGGTGTCAATCAGGCCGATATCCAGATACCCACCCACGCCCATGGTGGTCTGGGTTCCGTCGGAATGAACTAAGATCACGTCCGTAATGTCCTTCACATGGACGGGAATGTTCCTGCCCTCGGGATGCAGGCTCACAGAGTTGATGGTATGTACGATGGTATCCTTCTGCATATCAATGGAGAAAAACGCATCCATTGCCCACTCAAAGAACTCCCACAGAACGCCAATGGTCATGGAAAAGCAGAAGGCCATCACCGCCATGTAAAAAGGAGACATCTGCAGGCTGACCCGCTTGTTCCGGTTCAGAATGTCCACCATGGAGAAGCCCACCGCCGCGAACAGGAAGCCATTCAGGGTATGGAGCATATCGTCCCAGAAGGGGAACAGAACATAATACTCCTGAATCTCCCCCAGAATTTCCGCGGAGAAAATGAACAGGAGAATGATGATCTCCAGGGTATCCGGCAGGTCAATGCGCAGCCGGCACTCCACAATGGATGGAATGGCGAAGAGAATGAGCACCAGAACGCAGGTATACACATGCTCATAGTTCCCGTTGAACACCTGGGCGATGAGGGTCAGGATGACGAGGCACCGCAAAAGGATATAGACCGTCACAACCAGCTTTTTATTTTCAATGTGGCGGGAGTCGATGGAATACCAGTCCCGCCAGGACTTCCTCTTCTTCTCTTTTTTCACGTTGCACCTCACCAATTCAGAACAGCTGATTGAGCATCAGGAGCAGGGGCGGGATTGCCAGGGTAATTACAGAAATCAGCCACGGATAGAAGGTCTTTCTGGACAGGGCCATGCACACGAGAGGTATGGCCGTCAGAAGCAGGGGGCCGTAAATTGCCTGCTCCCTGGTGATAATCCGGGAAAAGGTTCCGTCAGAGGCCAGAATCAACCCCACCTGCGCCGGAAGAACCTGCGCGCTGTGCCTTGCCAGCAAAATGGCCACCACAATAACAGGAATCGCAAGAAACACCTTGCGGAAGCAGAAAATAAATTGCCCGGTGGATTTGAGAAAGCCGCCGATTGCCTTGATAACCTTCATAACAGGGTCCTCCAATACGAAATCCATGAAATGCTGTTTCTATGATAACACATTCTGTCACAAAGTGCAAGTAAAGCCTCAGAAATCCTCTTTTCTGGAAATCCTTCATTGACGAAGAAAAGCGCATATGATATATTTATGTCAGACAGGCAAAATATAACCTTAAAAGGAGAACAATATGTACGAAAATATTTCCGATGCCCTTTCGGCCCTCCGGGAAATAGAAGACCGGCTCTTCGCCTATGGTCACGCCATCGGTGTTTTGTATCTGGACGCCACCACCGCCGCTCCCAGAGATACCTTTGAAAGCCGGGGCCGCACCATGGCCGTCCTCAACCAGGCAATCTACGATCTGACCGCCAATCCGGAAAACGGGGCGCTGCTGGCCTTTCTGGAATCCAACGCCGCCTCGCTGGACCCCCAGGCCCGCCGGGAGACGGAGCTGTTCCGGAAGTCCTATGACCAGATCTCCAGAATTCCGCCCCAGGAGTATGTGGACTACGGCGTTCTGGTGAACGAGGCCCAGAGCATGTGGGCCCGGGCCAAGGAGGAAGACAATTTTCCCCTGTTTGCGCCGTACCTGGAAAAGATTGTGGATTATAACCGCCGGTTTGCCGGATACTTCAATCCTGCCCTCAAGCCCTATGACGCCCTTCTCAACGAGTATGAGGAGGGCATGACCACGGAGACCCTGGATGCGTTCTTCGCCCTTCTCCGGCAGGAGCTGGTGCCCCTGATCTCCAGGGTCAAGGCGGCGCCCCCCATAGACGACAGCTTCCTCTTCGCCCACTATCCGGTGGCGGAGCAGAGAAAGCTCTCCGACTATCTCATGGACGTTCTGGGCCTGGACCGGCTCCACTGCGGAATCGCCGAGACGGAGCATCCCTATACCACCGGCTTCAGCAATCTGGACGTGCGAATCACCACCCACTACTTTGAGGACAACGTGGCCTCCTCTATGTACTCCGTGATTCACGAGGGAGGACACGCCATTTATGAGCTGGGTTGCGACAGCAAATACAACTACACCCTGCTCTCCGGCGGCGCCTCCATGGGTCTTCACGAGAGCCAGAGCCGCTTCTTCGAGAACATCATCGGGCGTTCCCTTCCCTTCATTCAGTGCATCTTCCCAAAGCTCCGGGAGCTGTTTCCGGAGCAGCTTCAGGGTGTGGACGCCGAGGGCTTCTGGCGGGCGGTCAACAAGTCCGGCCCCTCCCTCATCCGCACGGAGGCGGACGAGCTCACCTACTGTATGCACATTATGGTGCGCTATGAGCTGGAAAAGCAGCTCATAGACGGCTCTTTGAAGGTTGCCGACCTGCCGGAGGCCTGGAACCGCCTGTACCGGGAGTACCTTGGCATCTCCGTTCCATCCGATCGGGAGGGCTGTCTCCAGGACTCCCACTGGTCCAGTGGCAGCATCGGCTACTTCCCCTCCTATGCTCTGGGCAGTGCCTACGGCCCTCAGCTCCTGAGCGCTATGGAAAAGGAACTGGGAGACATCTGGGGAGATGTTGCAGCCGGAAACCTCTCCCGGGTCAAGGGCTGGCTGGGTCAGCATATTCACCGTCACGCCCGCCTCTATCAGCCCGGCCAGGTCTTTGAAATGGCCTGCGGCAAATTTGACCCCAGCTACTATACGAACTATCTCAAGGAAAAATACACAAAGCTCTATCAACTTTAAAAAGCAGGGCGGCTCAGGTTTGAGCCGCCCTGTATTTATGCCATTTATTGCACATTTCATTTGCTAGAATGGCCTCACAAAAACAAAGGAGGACAGTTCGATGGAACGAGTCATCGACATGACCCCGTATCTTAACAGGGAGGAGAAATCTCCCGTGTACGCCATTGCCCACATCCCTATGGTGGTTCCAAAGCCCAGACGCTCCACAGCGTCCGTGCTGGCCGATCTGGTGGATCTGGTTCTCTCTCTTGTCCTGGGCGCAGGGCTTCTGATTTTTCTCCTGCTGCTCCTGATCAGCCTGTGAGGAAGCCGCAGCTCTCCAGCCACTGGGCCTGGGTCTGCCTGGGGGCAATGGGCCGGTGCCCCTCTTCCGTGAGAAGCACCTGGGCACACCGGAGGGCCCCATCAAAATTGGAGGCCGAGGCACAGCTGTTGATGCCCACATTGTGAATGGCCAGGAGATCCCCCTCCTGCAGCTCCGGAAGGACGAATCTGCCGCCGAAGTAGTCCATTCGGTCCATGGCCCGGCCCGCCAGATGATAGGTAAACCGCTCGCTCTCCTGCTCCGCCCCCGGCTTGGAGACACTGTACCGGACGCCGGGAAGACAGATTCTCGGGAGCTCCGCCATGGACACGTCCAGGCCGACGGTGGTAATCCCCTGCCGCTTGATGCCCCGCACCCGGGTCAGAAGCATTCCCGCAGGCTCTGCCACAAACCGTCCCAGCTCCGTGTAAATGCCCATGCCGCCGGGAACCGCCTGCTGCACCAGCGCGGCCTCCTGAACAATGTCGCAGCTCTGGGCGAGGCCTCCGCCCAGGTCGCACCAGGCAACGGGCAAAATGGACGCCACCTCCTCGGCCAGATCCCGAAGGAAGCCTGCCACGGCGGCATAATAGCCGGGAAGCTGCAGGTTGCTCCCCGCATGGAGGTGCAGCCCCAGAGAGGAAAAGCCCAGCTTGGCTGCGTCGGCCGCAGTGCGCAGAATCTCCTGGCGGGTCATTCCGAATTTGGAGGACCGCCTGCCGCCCATGGTACCGGGCAGCCGCAGACGTCCCTCCGGGTGCACCCGCAGGCCCAGGGTCCGGGTCTGCCGGGGATTTACCTGGGCCAGCTGCCCGGGGCTGTCCAGAATGACAGCCGCGCCGGATTGAACCGCGGCGTCCCAATCCTCCTGGGAGGGAAAGCAGGCCGTAAACAGCAGCTGTTCCGGCCCTGCTCCGGCGAGTTTGGCAGCCTGCAGGGTGTTGGCATTGCTGCACAGCAGACCGCAGCCTGCCTCCAGGAAAAGCCGGAGCGGCTCCGGGCTGCAGACTTCCTTCACCGGGAAAAACGCCCGGTGTCCCGGATTCCATTGAAAGGCCTCCCGCACCAGTGCCACCCGCCGGGAGAGCACCTGCCCGTTATAAAGCATCAAGGGGGTTCCATATTGCTCTGCCAGAGCCCTCAATTCTCCTGCATCATTCCAGTCCAAGCTCAGCGCCTCCCCATCCATTATTCCGGGAGCTTCCGGTTCTCCCGGTACAGTGCGGCAAGGCCCTTGGTAATCAGGTCCTCATCGTAGATCATTGGTGTTCTGCAAAGGGGCTGGACAAACTTTCCGATTCCTCCGGTGATAATCACCGTGGCTTTCATGCCCAGCTCTTCCTCAATTCGCTGGATGAGCCCATCCAGCATACACGCCGAACCCAGCATAATGCCGCTGCGCATGGCGTCAATGGTATTGCGGCCGATGGCTTTCTTGGGCTGATCCAGGCTGATTCCCGGAAGGAGGGCGGTTTTGCTGGTGAGCGCCTCCATGGAGATCTTCACGCCGGGGCAGACACAGCCGCCAATGTGCGCGCCGTTTTTATCCAGAACGGAGATGGTGGTGGCCGTGCCCATATCTACCACAATGAGGGGCGGCTTGTGCTCCCGCAGGGCTGCCACGTCTCCCACCACCAGATCCGCGCCCATATTGGCGGGGTTGTCAATCAAAATGTTCAGCCCGGTCTTGATGCCGGGGCCCACCACCATGCAGCTCTTGCCGGTGAGCTTCCGGATGGCGGTTCTAAAGGAGTTCAGCACCGGAGGAACCACGGAGGCCACAATGCTTCCGTCAATCTTTCCGATATCCACGCCGTACAGCTCCAGCATGGTCTTCAGCTCCACGCAGTATTGATCCGAGGTTTTGATGGGGTCTGTCACGATGCGGGCCTTGAATAAAATCTCCTGATGCTCCACACCGCCCAGAACAATGTTGGAATTGCCGATGTCTACTGTCAGAATCAATGTTTGTTCCTCCTATTCTTGCAGCAGCGGGCGAATCTCACAGGAGACGCTGCCGTTGCTGATTTCCAAAATGCCGTAGGTTCCATGCCAGGAGCCGCAGGAGCCGGGATTGAGCAGCCAGATTCCGTTCTCCTCCTGGCAGAAGCTCTGGTGCGTGTGCCCGAAGAGGGCCACCCTGGCCCCTGCCTCCAGGGCCGCGCAGTACAGGCGGTAAAGGCCCTGCTTGACTCCCTGCCGGTGCCCGTGGGTCAGAAAGCAAAGCACCCCTCCCAGATTCACCGTCATGGCGTCGGTCTGCTCCGGCGCCCAGGAATACCGGTCGCAATTGCCCGCCACCTGATAAAGGGGGATTCCGGGGCACAGCCGCCCCAGCTCCTTGCCGTCGGCCCAATAGTCTCCCAGGTGGACAATGCCCTGGGGGCGCTCCCGGTTCACCGCCTCCAGCATGGGCTCTATCCGGTCGTGGGAATCAGAGAGAATCAAAAACTTCATGTTCACCAGCCTCCCGGCTCTGCATATAGTGTACCGAAGAAAAGGTACTGTGCATATATTATAGCAGGCATTCAGACAGGAGGCAATCATTATGGAGGAAAAATCCGGATTTTCCATGTCCGAGGCCGCCAAGCTTCTGGCCACACCGGAAGGGCGGCAGCTGCTCAGCCTGATGCAGGCGGACGGAGGCGGCGCCATGCAAAGGGCCTTCGCCGCCCTGCAGGCGGGAGACGCGGAGGGCGCCAAGGCCATCCTCTCTCCCCTGCTGTCAGATCCACAGGCGGCAAAGCTCCTGAATCAGCTGAACGGGAGGCGATTCTGATTGGCAGATATGAATGAGATGCTCTCGGGAATTCTCTCAAATCCCCAGGCCATGGAGAGCATTATGGCCATGGCCAAAAGTCTGGGGCAGCAGCAAAGTCAAAGCGCACCGGTGTCCACTCCCCCCGGAGCGGACCCGGTACAGCTGATGCAGAGCCTGCTCCAGCTGTCCCGAAACATGAGTGGGGATGAACGGCAGATCGCGCTCTTTCAGGCGCTGAAGCCATTTGTCCGCCCGGACCGGGCGGAGCGGCTGGACAGGGCCATCCAGGTTGCCAGAATCTCCCGGCTGGCGGGAAGGGCTCTGCAGTCTCTGGGGCCACAAAACTTTTAGGCAGGTGAAGGACATGTATAATCGATATACGCCGAACCGGGACGGTACATTTCAGAAGGACCGGGTACCCGACGCAGGAAGAAACCCGCCGCCCAATCCACCCCGGGAGCCGGAGCGGGACACTCCCCTGTCCTGCCCATCTCAGGAATCCGTGGAGACCGGCAGTGCCGCAGGCTTTCTCTCGGGCATACTGCCCAAGGATATGGACACCGGGGATCTTCTCATGTTCCTGATTCTGCTGCTGCTCCTCACCGACGGCTCCGAGGAGGCGCCCAGCGCCCTTCTGACCATCGCCCTGTTCTTCCTGATTCGCTGATACGGTTCCGCTTGACACCATTTATGCTTTCTGGTAAAATGATTTTACACGGCATTCCATGATGTTCCATTATTCCAGAACGGATTGGAATACAAAAGCGGGCAAGCATTTCCTTGCCGGAATTCACTTAGGGAGGTTTTTCAATGTATTGCGGAAATTGCGGCTCACAAATTCAGGACGGGAGTCCAACCTGCCCGGTGTGCGGCGCCCCTCAGCGGGTGCAGCAGCCGGCGCCCAGACCCGCGCCCCCGGAGCCGGTGCCCCCGGTCGGAAGCGGCAGAGCCGGCATGTCGGAGAGCGGCTGGGGCCTGGGCTTGAGAATCTTTGGCTGGTTTTTGTTTATTGCGATCATTCTGTCCTCTGTTGTGGCCGGTATTCGGTTCTTCGATCAGACAAATGAGCCGCTGTTTCTGGTGGCCTGCATCGTCGGCGGCTTCCTGGTGGCCTTTTTCACGGTTGCCAGCCTGATGGTCCGCCTGAACCAGGCCCGGGACATCGCTGAAATTCGGGACCTGCTCCGGCAGATCAACAGCAAAAGCAACTGAGGGGTTCCGATTCGGTGCGGACAACCCGTTCTATGCGCCCGTAGATGACCGATTGTGTGCAACAAATAAGCATCCGTAGGAGTTGAACCCATACGGATGCTTATTTGTTTTACAGCGGCCCGGCTCTCTGGGGCACAGGCGCTTTTTGACAGATGGAACGGGAGATTACCGCTTGCCCTTGGCAGCCTTCTTCTCCTCCAGAGCGCGCTTTTTATCAGCGGCCTTTTTCTCGGCCTTGGCTTTGGCCTCTCTGGTGGCGGAGTCGTTGCTGGAAATGGCCCACTTGGCAAGTTCCACACGCACCCGGTCAGCGCTGGTCTCAATAACAATCTTGTCGTCCTTCACGCTGCACACAACGCCGATAATACCGCCGATGGTGGTGATCTCATCGCCGACCTTCACAGCATTGCGCATCTGCTCGGCTTCCTTCTTCTTCTTGTTTTCAGGCCGAATCATCAGGAAGTACATGATGGCGAACATGAGAACCAGCATAATGAGCATACTGCCCATTCCGCTGCCGGTAGGTCCGGTGGATTCCAGAAAATGATACATTGCGATTCCTCCGTAAATGATTTCTTGTTTATTATAGCGACAGGCGTCCGTTTTTGCAAGTGGTATTTTCAGATTCGGCGGTTCAGGCGCTGAGAATATTCCGCCCGGAACTGTGCAAAGGTCCCCTGATCCAAGGCGTCCCGGATGCGCTCCATGAGCTTGTTGTAAAAATACAGATTGTGCATAACGCTCAGCCGCATGGCCAGCATCTCCTCCGCCACAAAGAGATGGCGGAGATAGGCCCTGGAGTACCGGCGGCACACGGGGCAGTCACACTGGGGATCAATGGGACTCTCGTCCAACTGGTATTTGGCATTTTTCAGGTTGATGGCCCCGTCCCAGGTGAAGAGCCTGGCATGGCGGGCGTTCCGGGCAGGCATGACACAGTCAAAGAAATCGATGCCCCGGGCCACCGCCTCAATGATGTTGCTGGGCGTGCCCACACCCATAAGGTAGCGGGTTTTCTCCTTTGGCATGTGGGGCTCCACCGTCTCGATAATCTCATACATCTCCTCGGTGCTCTCCCCCACCGCCAGACCGCCGATGGCGTAGCCCGGCAGATCCAGATCGGAAATCCGCTTCATATGATCCACCCGAATGTCCCGATAGGTGCCGCCCTGGTTGATGCCCCAGAGCATCTGATGAGGATTCACCGTATCCGGCAGCTGGTTCAGCCGGGCGTTTTCCCGCTTGCACCGCTCCAGCCAGCGGTAGGTTCTGTCCGTACTCTGCCGCACATAGTCCCGGGGGGCCGGATTTTCGATGCACTCGTCAAAGGCCATGCAGATATCTGAGCCCAGGTTGGACTGAATCTGCATACTCTCCTCTGGGCCCATGAAGATTTTGTGACCGTCGATGTGGGAGGCAAAGTACACGCCCTCCTCCTTGATCTTCCGCAGGGAGGCCAGACTGAACACCTGGAATCCGCCGGAGTCCGTCAGGATGGGGCCGTCCCAGGTCATGAATTTGTGCAGGCCACCCATCTGCCGCACCACCGTATCCGTGGGCCGCAGATGCAGATGGTAGGTATTGCTCAGCTCCACCTGGCAGCCGATATTTTTCAGATCCTCCGCACTGAGGGCGCCCTTAATGGCACCCTGGGTGCCAACGTTCATAAAC
>JALETK010000139.1 GCA_022781505.1 Clostridiales bacterium
GCAATGCGGCAGCATTGCACCGGCCGTGAGGCCCGTCAATTGCCCGGGCCTGTATGGCGCCCCTGGCGGGGCGCGCAAGCCTTACGGCTTGCGGGGGAACGGATTGCCACACCAGCGTGCGCGCTGGTTCGCAATGACAGACTTGGGGATGCGGTGCCTGTGGAGAGGGTGCCCAGGTTCCGGAAAGCGTGCGGCGGGGGCAAGCCCCCGCCCTACGGTGCGGGTTTCGACAGTGCACCTGACCCCCGACCATACACCTGTAGGGCGGGGGCTCGCCCCCGCCGGGCACCCGCAAATCTGCCCGGCACCTCCATCCCAAGGTACAGGCTTCCGAACCTGTCATTGCGAGGAGCGCAGCGACGTGGCAATCCGTCCCTAAGCAATGCGGCAGCATTGCACCGGCCGTGAGGCCGGTTATGCCCCCGGGCCAGTATTGCGGCCCCGACAGGGCCTCCGCAGGGAAAAAGCCCCGCGGCCAAAAGGCCGCGGGGCTGGGGGTGCGGGGGAAAATCAGCAGGGTCCGCCCTCCCTCAGCGTTTTCAGCAGGGCAGGTTCTCCTTCAGGGTCTTTAGCAGGGCCTCGGCCTCTTCGGCGGTGTTGCCCTTGACGCCCAGGTAGAACTTCACCTTGGGCTCGGTGCCGGAGGGGCGGACGCACATCCAGGCGTCGTTCTCCAGCTCATAGTACAGCACGTTGGACTGGGGCAGGCCGGTGGGGGCGACGTCGCCGGTGGCCAGATCCAGGACGGTGTCCTTCTGGTAATCCCGAACCTTCAGCACCTTGCAGGGGCCCACGGCGGTGAGTGGATTGGCCCGGAGACCCTCCAGGATGGAGGCGATCTTCTGGGCGCCCTCCTGGCCGGGATAGGTCAGGTTCACGGTGTCCTCCCGGTAGTAGCCATACTGGGCGTACAGCTCCTGCATCTGATCCCACAGGGTCTTGCCCTGGCAGTAGCACCAGGCGGCGGCCTCGCACAGGGCCATCACAGCCACCACGGCGTCCTTGTCCCGGGCGTGGTCGCCCACCAGGCAGCCGTAGCTCTCCTCCATGCCGAACTGGAACACATAGCTGTGATCCCGCTCGAACAGGCGCATCTGCTCGCCGATGAACTTGAAGCCCGTGAGCACGTCAATGTACTTCATGCCATAGGACTCGGTGACGGTCTTCACCATGTTGGTGGACACGATGGTGCTCACCACCGCGCCGTTTTCGGGCAGGATGCCCAGCTCCTTCCGGCGGCGGAGGAGGTAGTCGCACACCAGAACGCCGGACATGTTGCCGGTGAGGGGCATGTACTCTCCGGTCTTCCGGTCCAGGGCAAAGACGCCCAGACGGTCGGCGTCGGGGTCCGTGGCCAGCACCAGGTCAGCGCCCTGCTCCTTGGCGTAGCCCAGGGCCAGGGTGAAGGCGGCCCGATCCTCGGGGTTGGGGCTCTTCACCGTGGGGAAGCGGCCGTCGGGCTTCTCCTGCTCGGGTACCACGAACACGTTCTTGAAGCCCAGCTCGGAGAGCACCCGGCGCACAGGCAGGTTGCCGGTGCCGTGGAGGGGGGTGTAGACAATCTTGAGGCCGGAGGCCTTGGCGATGGACTCGTGATCCAGAACCAGGGCTTCGATGGTGGCCATGTACTTGTCGTCGATTTCCTTGCCGATGGTGTGATAGAGACCGGCGGCCACGGCCTCCTCATGGCTCATGGTCTTCACGGTGGCGTAATCGGTGACGCTGTTCACCTCGTCCAGAATCTCCTTGTCCAGGGGAGCGGTGACCTGGGCGCCGTCGTCCCAGTAGACCTTATAGCCGTTGTAGGCGGGGGGGTTGTGGGAGGCGGTGATCATGACGCCGGCGGTGCAGCCCAGGGTGCGGGTGGCGAAGGAGAGCATGGGCACAGGCCGCAGGGAGTCAAACCGGTAGGTGGGGATGCCGTTGGCGTTGAGGCACAGGGCGGTCTCCTCGGCGAACTCCGGGGACATGATCCGGGAGTCAAAGGAGATGGCCACGCCCTTGGCCCCGGTGCCCTTCTTCAGAATGAAGTTGGCCAGGCCCTGGGTGGCCTTGCGGACGGTGTAGAGGTTCATGCGGTTGCAGCCGGCGCCCAGGATGCCCCGGAGGCCGCCGGTGCCGAAGGCCAGATCCCGGTAGAACCGGTCCTCGATCTCCTTGGTGTCCCCGGCCAGAGCCAGGAGCTCATTCCGGGTGGCCTCGTCGAAATAGGGGTCGTTGCACCAATACTGGTAGCGTTCCATGATATTCATTTCAATCACCCTCGTTTTCAATAAATTTTGTGGGAATGGCGGCGGGCGGAGCCCCCCGCGGATATGGCAAAGCCCCGGAGGGCCTTGACGGCGAATGGAGCCCGTGGGAAACGGGCGGGTTACTCCTCTTCCTCCAGCTTTTGGAACACGGGGTTCAGAAGCATGGCGTCCACCTGGGCGGAGAAGCCAAAGCCGATGAAGATCCAGAAGGGCATGGTGTAGACGAAGATGTCCACAAAGAACAGGGCCAGGAGAATGGGCGCCACATGGACAAACACCATGAGGATGGTCTTGGGGAGCTTGGAGATGGCCAGGATGATGGCGTTTTGCAGATGCTCCCGGAGGGTGTTTTCATACCGGGCCATCAGGGGGAAGATATAGGCCAGGACGCTCAGCACCAGGAACAGCAGCAGCACCAGCAGCACCGTGAGGACGGTGAACATGGTGCCCGCCACGAAGAGCCTCATGAGGATATAGTCGCAGGCGATGGCGGCAAAGGCCAGGAGGGCGCAGAGCCACACCAAAGTGGCCTGTTTGAAATTGTCCCGGAAGGCCCGGAGGAAGGTGCGGGAGGTTCCGGCCACCATCTCCTGGCGGGTGATGCCCTGAACGGTCTTGGCCAGGGCGGTGAAGGAGGCCCCCGCCGTCACAATGGGCAGGCAGCAGAAAAGGCACAGAAAGTGGCAGATCACCAGGTCGGCAATCCGGGTGAGGAACTGAAATACGGGGTTATCGAGATTAAAAAGGTTTTTCATGGTCTGTGGCTCCTGTCGGGTAATCTGTGTGTGGGGAATGATGTATGAAACGGCCGGTTCCATGTCCGGGGGCAGGTGTGTTGGGACGGAGGCACTGTCGAAACCCGCCCTACGGGTGTGC
>JALETK010000147.1 GCA_022781505.1 Clostridiales bacterium
CGGGGGCTGGGTGCGGGAGATCCTTCGCTGTTGGCTCAGGATGACAAGCCAGGGGGTGCGGCAGCTGGGGACGATGCGGCTGTGCAAGCCGTCCGTGCTCCCTGACCCTCATCCGGCCCGGCTTTGCCGGGCCACCTTCCCCCATTGGGGGAAGGTCAGGGGCCGCGCGCCGGCTCTCCCCCGCTGTCATCCTGAGGCGCAGCCGAAGGATCTCTTGCACTGGCTTCCGGTTTCGGAGGCTCTGTGCGCGGGATTCTTCGCCGTTGGCTCAGAATGACAAAAGAGCCCCCCTACTGTCATCCTGAGGCACAGCCGAAGGATCTCGTGCGCCGGCTTCCGGTTTTGTCCGCAGCGGCGTTCATTCCACAAAAGACCGGCGGCCCTGGGTGGGTCGCCGGTCTTTGTGTTATTTTTCAAAGTTTTGCTTCAGCTTTTCAAAGAACTTCGCAATTTTGGGCTGGCTACCGGAGCTTACGGTCTCCAGGCGGCGGAGGAGCTCTTTTTGCTCCTTGGAGAGCCTGGTGGGGGTCTCCACCACCACGGTCACCAGCTGGTCGCCCCGGGTTTTGCTGTTCAGCATGGGGATGCCCTTGCCCCGGAGGCGGAACACGGTGCCGGTCTGGGTGCCCTCGGGGATGGTGTAGCGCACCTTGCCGTCCAGGGTGGGAACCTCCAGCTCCGCGCCCAGGGCCGCCTGGGTGAAGGTGATGGGCAGTTCGCACAGCACGTTAATCCCGTCCCGCTGGAAGAAGGGATGGCTCCGGATGGAGACCTCAATCAGCAAATCGCCGCTGGGGCCGCCGGAGGTGCCGGAGCAGCCCTCTCCCCGCACCCGGACATTCTGGCCCTCGTCCACACCGGCGGGGATTTTCACCTTGACCTTGGTGGTGCGGCGCACCTTGCCCTTGCCCCGGCAGGTGGGACAGGGCTCCTTCACAATCTTGCCGCTGCCGCCGCACTTGGGACAGGCAGAGGTGGACTGCATGGTCATGCCGAAGAAATTCTGGGAGGTGCGCACGGAGCCGGTGCCGTGGCAGGTGGGGCAGGTCTCCGGGGTGGTTCCCTCGGCGGCGCCGCTACCGCTGCACTTGGCGCAGGTTTCAATCCGGGTGACGGAGACCTCCTTCTCCGCGCCAAAGGCCGCCTCCTCGAAGGTCAGCTCCAGGCGGGCGCCCACGTCCTCGCCCCGGCGGGGGCCGTTGGCGCTCCGTCGGCTGCCGCCGCCTCCGAAGATGTCACCGAAGATATCGCCGAAGCCGGAGAACGCGTCTCCGAAGCCGCCGAAGCCTCCGCCGAATCCGGCGTTGGGGTTGAAGTTGGGGTCCACCCCCGCAAAGCCATACTGGTCATACCGGCTGCGCTTTTCGTCGTTGGACAGAACCTCGTAGGCCTCATTGCACTCTTTGAACTTGGCCTCGGCCTCCTTGTCCCCCGGATTCCGGTCCGGGTGATACTGGAGGGCCTTTTTTCGATAGGCCTTTTTTATCTCGTCGGCACTGGCGGTTTTCTCCACCCCCAGCACCTCATAATAATCACGTTTTTCCTCACTCATGGCTTCTCACCTCGATAGATCTCAGGTAACAGGAAACGCTGTAACCGCAAAGCGGGGTCACGGCCCGATGCCACAAACGGAAGGGGTCAGACGTAAACCGGGCACCCCCGGTTCCGCCCGTAGGGGAGGGTCATGACCCTCCCCTACAGACACACCACCAAGCCTGCCCTGCCATGCACGCTTAAGTTCGTGACATTGCGTGCGGCGCTTCCCTCTACTATGGGTCACCCCGCAAAGGATGTGTACAGGGGAACGCACAGCGCGGAGGGACGGCCTTGGTCGTCCCTCCGGGCAGTACGGCTAACAAATTAGTCCTTGACTTCCTCGTAGTCAGCGTCCACGACGCCGTCATCGCCGGGGTTGCTGCCGGGATTGGCGCCGCCCTGGGGGTTGGCCTGCTGGTACAGCTTCTCGGACACGGCGTAGAAGGCCTTCTGGGCCTCCTCGGTGGCGGCCTTGATGGCGGCCACGTCATTGCCCTTGTTGACTTCCTTCAGCTTTTCAATGGCGGCCTTGATGGGGGCCTTCTCGGACTCGGAGACCTTGTCGCCCAGCTCCTCCAGGGCCTTCTCGCTCTGGTAGATCACCTGGTCGGCGGCGTTGTGGGTGTCCACCTCGTCCTTCCGGGCCTTATCCTCGGCGGCGTACTGCTCGGCCTCCTTCACGGCCTTGTCGATGTCCTCCTTGCTCAGGTTGGTGGAGGCGGTGATGGAGATCTTCTGCTCCTTGCCGGTACCCAGATCCTTAGCAGAGACGTTCACGATGCCGTTGGCGTCGATGTCGAAGGTGACCTCAATCTGGGGCACGCCACGGGGCGCGGGGGAAATGCCCGTCAGCTGGAAGCGGCCCAGGGTCTTGTTGTAAGCGGCCATCTCCCGCTCGCCCTGGAGCACATGAACCTCCACGGAGGTCTGGCCGTCAGCGGCGGTGGAGAAGATCTGGCTCTTCTTGGTGGGGATGGTGGTATTCCGGTCAATGAGGCGGGTGAACACGCCGCCCATGGTCTCAATGCCCAGGGACAGAGGCGTCACATCCAGCAGCAGGATGTCCTTCACGTCGCCGCCCAGGACGCCGCCCTGGATGGCGGCACCCACGGCCACGCACTCATCGGGGTTGATGCCCTTGAAGCCTTCCTTGCCGGTGATCTTCTTCACGGCCTCCTGCACGGCGGGAATCCGGGTGGAGCCGCCCACCAGGAGCACCTTGCCCAGGTCGGAGGCGGACAGCTTGGCGTCGGACATGGCCTGGCGCACAGGGGTCATGGTGCGCTCCACCAGGTCGGCGGTCAGCTCATTGAACTTGGCCCGGGTGAGGGTTACGTCCAGGTGCTTGGGGCCGGTGGCGTCGGCGGTGATATAGGGCAGGTTGATGTTGGTGCTGGTGACGCCGGACAGCTCGATCTTGGCCTTCTCGGCGGCCTCCTTCAGACGCTGCATGGCCACACGATCCTTGGACAGGTCGATGCTCTCGGCCTTCTTGAACTCCGCAACCAGGTAGTCCATGATTCTCTGGTCGAAGTCGTCGCCGCCCAGGTGGGTGTCACCGGCGGTGGCCAGAACCTCGATGACGCCGTCGCCGATGTCCAGGATGGACACATCGAAGGTGCCGCCGCCCAGGTCGTAGACCATGATCTTCTGCTCGGACTCCTTATCCAGGCCGTAGGCCAGAGCCGCGGCGGTGGGCTCGTTGATGATCCGCTTCACTTCCAGACCGGCGATCTTACCGGCGTCCTTGGTGGCCTGCCGCTGAGAGTCGGAGAAGTAGGCAGGGACGGTGATGACAGCCTCGGTGACAGGCTGGCCCAGATAGGCCTCGGCGTCTGCCTTCAGCTTCTGAAGGATCATGGCGGAGATCTCCTGGGGGGTGTACTTCTTGCCATCGATCTCCACCTTGTAGTTGGAGCCCATGTGGCGCTTGATGGAGGCAATGGTGCGGTCGGCGTTGGTCACAGCCTGGCGCTTTGCCACCTGGCCCACCATACGCTCGCCGTTCTTGGCAAAGGCCACCACAGAGGGAGTGGTGCGGTTGCCCTCGGCGTTTGCAATGACAACAGGCTCGCCGCCTTCCAGAACGGCGACGCAGGAATTGGTAGTACCCAAATCAATACCGATAATCTTAGACATAATGTTTTCCTCCTATGAAACCATTAAAATTTACAGGTTAAAGTTTACATGACGCCGGAAGCCCGGCCGGGGAATTCAGTTGGCAACCTGAACCATGGCGAAGCGAATCACCTTGTCGCCCACCTGGAAGCCCTTCTGGAACACCTGGGCGATCACATTCTCCCCCAGGCTCTCATCTTCCGTGTGCATCACGGCGTTGTGGAGATTGGGATCGAATGTCTCCCCCACGGCGCCGAAGGCGGTGACCCCCATGCCCGCGAAGATTTTCTCCAGCTCGGTCATGGTCATCTCCACGCCCTTTTTGTAGGCGGCGTCCTCCGTAGGCTGCTCCAGGGCCCTTGCCAGGTTGTCATAGATGGGCAGGAGCTTTCCGATGGTGTCCGCCTTGCCGTTGGCATAGCTGGCGTCCTTCTCCTTCTGGGTGCGCTTGCGGAAGTTGTCATACTCCGCGGCCAGCCGCAGGTGGGCGTCGTGCTCCGCGTCCAGCTTCTCCTGGAGCTGCTGCTCCCGGGTGGGCTGGGGAAGCTCCGGCTCCTGGGCGGCCTCCTTCACCGGCTCCTGGGCCGGCTCCTTGACCGTCTCTTTGGTCTCCTCCTGAGGAGCCTCCGGCTCCCCGGTCTTTTTGGTTTTCTTTTTATCTGCCATGGCTTACGCCTCCTGTGTGGAATCTTCCTGGCCCTGGGGCAGCTGCTTGGGGCCGTGCTCCGGCTTGGCGAACATCCTGGACAGGTTCTCCGCGAAGTAGCTCAGCCGGGCGGTGACCTTGGCGTAGTCCATGCGGGTGGGGCCAACCACGCCGATGAGCCCCTGCATCCCCTCGCCAATGTCAAATTTGGTCATGACCACGGAGGTGTCCCGCAATTGCTGGGCCACATTCTCCGGGCCGACGATAATCTGGGTTTTCTCCCCTCCCATGACGGCGGGAAGATTGGATATGGTCTCCTCGTCCAGGCTGCTCAATACCTCATGAGCCTTCTCCACATCCTGGTACTCCGGCTGGTGCAGGAGCCGGACCTGGCCCCGGAGGGCCACCTCCGCGTCCTGCTGGCTGCGGAGCACCTCCGTGGTAAAGTCCACAATCACCGGCACCAGGCTGGCGGCGGCCCCGGCGTTCCGGGTCACCCGGTCCATGAGCTCCGCCGTAAATTCCTCCGGGGTGAGCCCGGTCATGCTGGCGTTGAGCACGGCGCTGAGGAGCTTCAAATCCGTCTCCGTCACGTTTAAGGGGAGCTTGATGAGCTTGTTTTTCACCACGTCCCCGGTGGTCATCACCACCAGGATGAAGCTCCCGGCCTCCGCCATAAGAATCTCAAAGCGCTTCACCGTGGCGCTGCCCCGATGGGCTGCCACCGTATAGGCGGGAAGATCCGTGGCCTGAGAGACCAGCTTAGCGACCTTGTCCAGAACCTTGTCAAACTCCTGCATCTTCAGCTCCATGGCGTTTTTCAGGTCCTTGGTCTCATCCACGCTGAGCTTGTAGCCCTGCATCAGCTCATCCACATACAGCCGGTAGCCTGCCGGGGAGGGAATTCGCCCGGCGGAGGTGTGGGGCTGCTCCAGGAGGCCCATGGAGGTCAGCTCCGCCAATTCGTTCCGAATGGTGGCCGAGGAGTAGTTGATGCCCGGCATCCCCGCAATGGCCTTGGAGCCCACCGGCTCCGCCGTGCGGATGTACAGGTCCACAACCGTCTGCAGAACCTTCTTTTGCCGATCTGTCAGTTCCATGTGTGTTTCCTCCTGTTAGCACTCTTTCCTCTTGAGTGCTAAGCTAACTATACAACCCAAACGCCATATTGTCAAGGGGCGCAAATGAAATAATTTTTTTGAGGTTTGCCCTCCTTGTTTTGTCAGCTTTACCGAAAGAGCCAAAAGATTTGAAAGCGCCTGCACCACTGCCCCTTTGAGAGCAGCGCCAGTGTTGGGGGATCACTGACGCCAATGTCACAAACTTAAGAGATAATCCCGTATTTACGGCACCGTTGGGCGGCTGTCTGTCACCCGCCGGGCACTTGCAAGCCTGATTGGTAGTT
>JALETK010000150.1 GCA_022781505.1 Clostridiales bacterium
GGCCCCCATTGCGCCCCAGCCGGGGCGCTGCAGCCTTGCGGCTTGCAGGGGAACGGATTGCCACACCAGCGTGCGCGCTGGTTCGCAATGACAGACTTGGGGGTGCGGTGCATGTGGAGGGGGTGCCCAGGTTCCGGAAAGCGCGCGGCGGGGGCAAGCCCCCGCCCTACGGTACGGATTTGGACAGCACACCTGTCCCAACACACCCGCCTCCGACTATGCGCCCGTAGGGCGGGGGCTTGCCCCCGCCGGGCACCTGCAAATCTGCTTGGCAGTTTCCTCCAAACCCACCAGGCCCCCGAACCCGTCATTGCGAGGAGCGCAGCGACGTGGCAATCCGTCCCCCCGCAATGCGAATGCATTGCACCGGCCGCCAGGCCGGTCATAGGCCCGAGCCGGTATTGCGCCCCTGCCGGGGCGCGCAAGCCTGCGGCTTGCAGGGGAACGGATTGCCACGACCCCTGCGGGGTCTCGCAATGACAGGCTTGGAGGTCCGGCGCGTGTGGCGGGAGTGCCCGGGTTCCGGAAACTGGGCGGCGGGGGCTTGCCCCCGCCGGGCAGTTGCAAATCAGCCTGGCACCCCCGTCCCAACGCATCCCCCTCCGCTTGTACATATCACCGATAAAAAATATCCGCCAGTGGCGGATATTTTGTTTTTCACAGCTACCTAAACATCCTTTCCCAACTATGATATGTCTTTTCAAGACTTTCCAACCCCGGGGGAATTCGGTAAAATATAATCGAATAGGGCGGCGCGCCCAGACTGCCTTGTGGAATATGCACAAAAATCTAACCCGTTTTTTGTGTGTCCCACCGGCCCGCCCGGATGTATGACCTAAAGGAGGAAAAAACGTATGCAAATGAAGAAATCCCACCGTCTGCTGGCGGCCCTTCTGGCGTTTGTGATGGTTGTGGGCCTGCTCCCCACTGCCGTCCTTGCCAGATCCCCCGGAGACGACGGCTCCGCGGAGATGAACGAGGCCTACGCGGCCAACGAATCGCTCATGCCCGTGGGCCCGTCCTTCAATCTGGACACCCTGCTGGAGTGGACGCCGGAGTCCGACCCCGACGCCGCCTATAGCCGGGCCAGCATCCCCCTGGCAAACCGGGAGGGGGGCTTTGTGGTGAACCCCAAGGCCAACCCCCAGGCAAAGCTCATGCTCTGCTCCATGGCCAACACCGACCATGACAACACCAATTCCCAGGGCAGCGAGAGCTTCTTCACCTATGCCTTCAACTACTGGCAGTACACCGACTCCTTCGTGTACTGGTCCGGCTCCGAGGAGGGCCTGGTGGTCTGCCCCACCGGTGAGTTCACCGACGCGGCCCACACCAACGGCGTGCCCGTGGTGGCCACCCTGGGCTTCCCCTGGGGCTCCGGCTCCGGGTATGTGGCCCAGGTGCAGAAGTTTGTCCAGAAGGCGGAGGACGGCTCCTTCCCCGTGGCGGACAAGCTCATCGCCGTCATGGATTACTATGGCTTCGACGGCTACTTCTTCAACCAGGAGTCCTACGGCTGCTCCGCCGCCGAGGGCCAGCTTATTGACGAGATGATGCGCTACATGCACCGGCAGCGCCCGGACATGCTCATCAGCTGGTACGACTCCATGCTCCCCACCGGCGGCGTCTCCTACCAGAACGCGGTCAACGACTCCAACAAGCAGTTCATGACCGACTCCGCCGACGGCACCCGGGCCATTGACCAGTTCTTCATGAATTACAACTGGTATGAGGGCCAGGTCACCACCACCATTAACACCATGAAGTCCATTGGCCGGAGCCAGTTTGACGCCTTCGCCGGCTTCAACGTCCAGGCCAACGTCTACGGCGACCGCCTGCGGGATTACCTCCTGGTGGACGCCGACGGGGTCACCCGCCTGTCCCTTGCCCTCTATTACGCCAACCAGACCATGAGCCTTGCCGCCAGCGGCGAGGAGTTCCATGAGACGGAGCAGGCCTATTATGTGAACGCCGCCGGAGACCCCCGGGATACCTCTGTGGACGTCTCCGACAGCACCGAGACCCAGTGGGCGGGCATGTCCCGGTTCTTCGCGGACAAGACCCCCATTCTGGAGGCCCCCTTTGTCACGGACTTCAACACCGGCCACGGCAAGGGCTACTATGTGGACGGCGTTTTGTCCCGGGACGGGGAGTGGAGCTATCAGTCCAACCAGGACGTGCTCCCCACCTGGACCTGGATCATCGACTCTGAGGGCGGCAAGCTCACCGGTGGCTATGACTTCACCACCGCCTGGAACGGCGGCAGCTCCGTGAAGTTCTCCGGCTCCCTCTCCGCCGGAAAGGCCAACGACATCATGCTCTACAGCACCAAGATCCCCGTGGAGTCCGGCATGAAGCTGGGCCTCACCTGCAAGGGAGATCAGGGCCTCATGAAGCTGGTGGCCTACTACGGCGACAGCGCCACGGTTAGCTACGAGGCCTGCGAGAAGGTGGAGTACGCCCTCACCGCCTCAGAGGGCGACTGGACCACCACCGTGGTGGACATCTCCGCCGCTGCGGGCAAGACCCTCTACGCCATCGGCCTCAAGGTGGAATCTCCTGAGGACGTGGCGGACTACCAGGTGAACCTGGGCCGCCTCACCGTCACCGAGAAGGATCGGGCGCCCCTGTCCGCCCCCACGGCCCTGACCCTGGAGGAGCTTCTCTACACCGACGCCTTCACCGCCGAGGCCAGAGTGACCTGGAA
>JALETK010000168.1 GCA_022781505.1 Clostridiales bacterium
CGATGACACCGTGACCCGGGGCCAGTTCGTCACCTTCCTGTGGCGTGCCGCCGGGAAGCCCGCCGGAAGCGGCAGAAATCCCTTCGTGGATCTGCGGAGCAACGGCTTCTATGTGGATGCCGTGGGCTGGGCCGTGAGCCAGGCCATCACCGCCGGCGTGGACGCCACCCACTTCCAGCCCGAGACCCCCTGCAACCGGGCCCAGGTGGTAACCTTCCTGTTCCGGTGCTTCGGAAACTAGACCAATTCAAAACCATTGCGCGGCGGCACGAGCCTTTTGCTTCGTGCCGCCGCGCTTTATTGTTATGAAATAACCGCTGCACCCCCGACTTGTCATCCTGAGCCACCAGCGAAGGATCTCGCGCAGGAGGGTTCCGACATAGGTGGCGGGTGCATGAGATCCTTCGACTACGCCTCGCCGATGGCAATCGAGGCCTTTCGTTCATCGTGGTGTGAAAACACGTAATGATTGCGATGTGGATATCCGGCCCCGTCCACGGTGACGGCGGAGAAGATGGAAGGGCCGGGGAATTCCGGGGGCTTCTGAAACGCACAAGGCCGGTCTCCGCTGTGCATGGCAGCTTATTACGTTCGGCGCCCCACCGGGCTGGCCCGGTGAGGCGTTGCAGAATATTCCAAACTCTCAGTCCCGTGCATCCAGCAGAGGACAGGCCGTCAGAACCCCCGCGTCCATCTCATGGAGCGTATCACACAGAATGCGCGTATCCTCCGGATTGTGGGAGGCAATCAGAATCGTCTTCCCCTGCTCCTTGAGCCTCAGGAACAGTTGACGCATTTCCGCCACGCCGGTTTTGTCCAGGCCGTTCATGGGCTCGTCCAGGATCAGAAGCTCCGGGTCTTCCATAATGGCCTGGGCCAGACCCAGGCGTTGGCGCATACCCAGAGAGTATTTCCCCACAGGCTTCCTGCTGTCCGGGTCAAGTCCCACCAGAGCAATGGCTGCGCGAATTTTTTCCCTGTCCACCTTGCCGCTCAGCTCCATGAGATACCGCAGGTTTTGAAAACCGGAGCAGCTTGGCAGGAAGCCCGGCGACTCGATGATGGCCCCCAGTCCCTTGGGAACCCGCTTGCCGTCGCCCACCGTCTGGCCCAGGACGGTGATTTCTCCCTGGGAAACGGGAAACAGACCGCAGATACATTTGAACAACACGGTCTTGCCGGAGCCGTTTCGCCCGATGATGCCGTGGATCTTCCCCTTTTCAAAGCTGACGGCGACATCTCTCACCGCCACGGTCTCCTTAAAACGCTTGGTGACGTTTTTGATCTCAATGGCGTTTTCCATATGGTCACTCCTTGTCTGTTTCCAGATTTAACCTGTGAATGGTGGCAATGAGTACGACGCCCAGCAGGGCACTGAGGCCCACCGTTACGCCCACGGCGTAGCTGTAGGAGGGGAGATTCCGGTTGGTATGGCCCATGAGGCTGCGGTTCAGCCAGGACAGCGGAGAAATCCACAGCAAAGCGCTAATGCTGGACTTATAAAACAGAATTTGAATAATAAGCGGCAGCAGGGTAAAGGCCGACACCACCACGGCGCCGACGCCCTTCTTTAGCCACAGGTTGCACAGAATCATGATCTCTCCCATGAGGAAGCTGATCCCCACCATCACAGAGGCCACCCAGGCGGTGGCGGCTATGGGGGTGACGTTCTGCATACACCCGTAATCCAGGGCCATCATACGGTACCCATCGTGAAGACTCTCCGTGGCTACGGTGGTGAGCAGGGGCCCCCAGCCGTCCTTCCACTCCAGAACCGGCAGCAGGAAGACCCAGGACAGAAGCCACAGAGCGGCGGTGTAAATCACGCAGGTCAGGAACAGGTACAGCAGTTGCCCTGCGGCCCAGGTTCGCTTGCCCACCCGCTGCAGCACAAACTGCTGCTGGCGGTTCAGGAAGGGGGCGTCGGAAATCAGCAGCACAAAGGCCAGATACATGGGCATAAAGGCCACGGTGGTGCCCGGCAGCAGGGGGAAGAGCCAGGGACGGACGGGATAGCCCATATCCTGGCAGAAATTCACATATCCGTGGAGCTGGAACCACAGATACAGGGCCAGAAAGGCAAAGACTGCCGGGTACTTGGGATTGATCCGCCACTGCATCAGATTCAGCTTACAGCATCGCAATATTTTCATTTGCCTCGCTCCTTTCTCAGCCGCCATAGGAAAAGCCGGCCGAACAGCGCCGTCATGGTTAGCAGAAACACACAGGCCCACAGGAAGTTAAACCAGGGATTTGCAAAGTACTGCTCAAACAGGATGACGGTGAGGCTAAAGGCATTGCTCAGGAAAAAGATGGAGCAAAGCACCTGATAGATGTAGTACCACAGGAGCGGCGACATGAGAGCCACATAGACGTTGGGCACCATGGTGCTCACCGCCAGAGCCACAACGGCGGCCATGGCGGCGCCCAGGCCGGTGACGACCGCGTGAACCAGATAGTAGAGGAATACGCCGCCGTTTGGAATAATCAAAAAGTAGCCGCTTTCGCTCAGGGGATGTGACGGCAGCACATCCAGCCCTCTGGCGTAAAGAATGCCCAGGAACAGGGCGATGGATGTGATGGCGGCCAGGAAGGCCGAGAGCCCCACAGAGAGGATTTTGGAGAAGCCATAGGCCCGGAAGCCTACCCGCTGAAGGGCTTGGGCCTCGAAGCCGGAATTCCGGTCCTGAATGTAGCTCCAGGCGTAGGGCACCGTGGCGATGGCCAGCAGCAGCTCCGCCAGACCGAAGGCACCGGAGGTGGCGGAGTTCAGTTGGGTGACGATGTCAACCCTTGTCCATACATTCTCGGTGTAGAACAGAAGGTTGAAAAACAGCCAGCCCATCAGGAGCAGCACCGTGAGGAGAAAGGCTCGGGAGAAGACGGCCCGGTGCAAATCCACCTTCAGGGCACGCCGCAGGGCCTTCATAAGACCCACCCGGCGGGGACAGCCGCCGTTTGTAGGATATATGTCATTGTTTCATCAATCCTTTCTACAAAACGGCCCCTGGCCGCTGGGAGCCGGGGGGACGGGCGCTTAGGCTATGGAATGACGCTCAGGGGATTAGGGCCACCATGTACCGGAGCAGCCGCCGGGAGAGCCGGTACGCACGGAGGCCACCAGCCGGACAGTACCATTGCTGGATAAAACAGTATCAACGAGGCCTTCGGCCACATCATCGCTGTCGCCGTAATAGAGGTAAACCGAGCGGGCTCTGGTTGCGTAGTCGCGTATAGCAACGCTATCATAGTAGTAATCTTCTACCCACATGTAGATGGAGCCGCCGTTAAAATAGGCACTATTAATATTTGCCTGGGCGTAATATCCGGAGGGGTCTCCGACATCATCTTTGTAGCCGGACGAGCGCTGCGTTGCTGCGGTTGTACCAAACGTAAAGTTGAAATCTTTGGACTCAGAGGCAAAGACTGTCAAAAGGAACATGGGAACCAGCATTAGTGCCAGAGTCAGCAGAGAAACGATTCTGCGCCACAGGGTTGTGGCTTTCTTCATAGATGAATCCTCCTTGTCTGTTGTGTAATGTATTCAGAAGCCCACCGGCCCAGCCCGGCAGGGCACTGACTAGCATTCCTCACCGGTGATGGCGTCAATTCGGATATAGGTGTATTTCTGTTCATAATCATTGGAGCCGGACTGCCAGACGGAGATCTCCCACACGGGGCGCAGCAGCCAG
>JALETK010000170.1 GCA_022781505.1 Clostridiales bacterium
GCGTCAACGGCCTCCATGTTGCACATTTCCTTCAGATCCTCGTAGTCCCAGATGGCGATCTTCTGAATCTCGTGGGAGGTGCGGAAGCCGTCGAAGAAGTTGATGAAGGGAACGCGGCCCTCGATGGCAGCCAGGTGCGCCACGGCGCTGAGATCCATGACCTCCTGGGGGTTGGTCTCGCACAGCATGGCGAAACCGGTCTGACGGCAGGCGTACACGTCGGAATGGTCGCCGAAGATGTTCAGCGCATGGGCGGAGACGGTACGGGCGGAGACGTGGAATACGCTGGGCAGCAGCTCGCCGGCGATCTTGTACATATTGGGGATCATCAGCAGCAGGCCCTGGGAGGCGGTGTAGGTGGTGGTGAGAGCGCCAGCCGCCAGGGAGCCATGAACCGTACCGGCGGCGCCGGCCTCGGACTGCATCTCCACAACCTTCACGGGGTTGCCAAAGATGTTCTTCCGGCCTGCGGCGGCCCACTGATCCACATTGTCAGCCATGGGGCTGGAGGGAGTGATGGGGTAGATACCAGCTACTTCCGTAAAGGCGTAGCTGACATGGGCGGCAGCAGTGTTGCCGTCCATGGTTTTAAATTTTCTGGCCAAAGTCAAATACCTCCTAAAGTATTCAAATTAAGTCCCTTACATAATACCACCAAATCCCTGGTTTGTAAATCATAAAAAATGCGGGCAAATGATTTTTTTGTGCCGCTTTTGTAAAATGTAGGGGAATGGTCTCAAAAAAAGACGGTACATTCTACGGATTGGGGAATATCTGTCCCATTTGCCCGGAGAAAGCAGGCGCTTTCCGCCCCGGAAGCCGGGGGAAAAGCGCCTGTATCTCCGGTATTTTCTGCAAGCCCGCCGCTACTGGGTTACTTTCTCAAAATCAGAGGCCGGGTGCTTGCACCAGGGACAGATGAAGTCCGGAGGAAGCTCCTCTCCTTCATATACATATCCGCACACGGTGCACCGCCACTGAGTCTTCTCCTTGGGAGGGGCAGGCTGGGGCTTGGGCTTGATAGAGGACTGGTAATAGGCGTAGGAAGCCGAGGGCTCCTGGGCCAGGACCGCGCCGTCGTCCACGGCGGCGATGAACATGGTGTGGCTGCCCAGGTCAATGGCCTGCTCAACGGTGGCGCTGAGAAAGGCGTTGGTTCCCTCCGTGATATAATAGAGGCCATTCTCACTGCGCCTGCAACCTCCGAAGCCGGCGAACTTGTCAACTGTTTTTCCGGACTGGAATCCGAAGTGCTTGAAAAGGTCGAAGCCCGCTTTTTCACTCAGGATGGAAATGTTGAATTTCCGGGTGTCCCGCACCATGTCATGGGTGAGATTGTCCTTGTTTACGGTGATGCTGATCCGGTTGGGGGAGGAGGTCACCTGACCTGCCGTGTTGATGATGCAGCCGTTGTCCTTCTCCCCGGCCCGGGCGGTCAGCACAAACAGGCCGTAGGTCAGGTTGTACATTGCCTTTTTGTCCATTGCAGCGTCACCTCCATCAGGTCATAGCCGCACCGTCTACCCGCAGGGTAATGCCGGTCACATAGCTGGCAAGGTCGCTGGCCAGGAACAGATAAGCATTGGCGATATCCAGAGGCTCGCCCATGCGGCCCAGGGGAATTCCGGCGGAGATCCGGTCCACAAGCTCCTGGGGAAGGGCCGAGACCATGTCGGTTCTGGTGACGCCGGGAGCCACGGCATTGACCCGAATCTGATCCTTTGCCAATTCTCTTGCCAGGGACTTGGTCAGGCCGTTGACTGCGAATTTGGTGGCTGGATAGCCACAGCCGGAGGGCTGCCCGTACTCGCCCACCATGGAGCTGGTGTTGATGATGACGCCGCCACCCTGGGGCTTCATGATTCTCGCGGCAGCCTGGGAGCAGACGAAGACGGCCTTCAGGTTGATGTCCACGATTTTGGAGAATTCCTCCAGGGTGTAATCGTACAGGCTGGTTCTGGAGGAGATGCCTGCGTTGTTGGCGAGAATGTCAACGCTGCCGAATTTCTCCTTCACTGAAGCGAAAGCGGCGGCCACATCCGCCGGGTCACAGAGATTGGGCCAGATTCCCATGATGCGGTTCTTGTATTCCGGCAGCTGCGCCAGGGCCTTCTCCACGGACTCCTGCCGGGATCCGGCAATGGCCACATTGGCCCCGTTTTCCAGATATTTTTTTACAATGGAAAACCCAATTCCACGGGTTCCGCCGGTTACAATAGCGGTTTTTCCTTTCAGCATATTTTGAAACGCCTCCTGTCAAAGATTGTATGATTCTTTCTGTGAAATTCTATCATTCCCATATATAATACCACCGCGCGGCTGATTTGTAAAGTGCAAAGTGATCAGATAGCGGTTTTGTGTGGCATTCATTTGCTGTAGAATATGGGGAACCTTTGGAAGAAGTATTTGTCTTTTTCAGAAAAATGCGCTATGATAAAGAAAACGGCTGTGAGGTGGTTGCATGATTTGCAGCGTCAGTACCCTGGGTCTCATGGGAATTTCCGGGTGCCTGGTGACGGCGGAGTGCTTTATTTCCAATGGGCTTCCGGGCTTTGACATTGTTGGACTGCCGGACGCGGCAGTGAAGGAGGCGAGGGACCGGGTTCGGGCCGCGGTGAAGAGCAGCGGCTTCCGGTTCCCGGTGAGCCGGATTACGGTGAATCTGGCTCCGGCCAGCGTCAGAAAGTCGGGGACGCTTTACGATTTGCCCATTCTTCTGGGAATTCTGGCGGCCTCCGGTCTGGTGCCAAAGCCCTCCAGGGATCAGGCTTTCCTTGGGGAGCTGAGCCTGGAGGGGCGGGTTCGGCCGGTCTCCGGCGTTCTGCCCATGGCTCTTGCCGCCAGGGACGCCGGAATCAAGACCCTCTTTGTCCCGGCGGAGAACGCGGCGGAGGCCACCCTGGCCCGTGGCCCGGAGGTGATTCCCGTACATTCGGTGACGCAGCTGGCCGCCCATTTGGGGGGTGGACAGCCCATCTCCCCGGAGCCCCTCTGGTCTCCCAGCCCCGGCGAGGGACGTGGGCTGGACTTTTCCGATGTGAAGGGTCAGGAGAATGTGAAGCGGGCCATGGAAATAGCCGCCGCCGGTGGGCACAATCTCCTTCTCATGGGGCCGCCAGGCTCCGGAAAGAGTATGCTCAGCAAGCGGCTTCCCTCCATCCTCCCGGATATGACCTGGGAGGAGTCACTGGAGGTCTCCAAAATTTACTCCGTCCTGGGGCTTCTCACCCCGGAGCGGCCTTTGATTCAGCAGCGGCCTTTCCGGAGCCCTCACCATACGGTTTCCACGGCAGGCCTTGCCGGCGGCGGCAGCAATCCCAGGCCCGGGGAGATCTCCATGGCCCACAAGGGGGTCCTGTTTCTGGATGAGCTGCCGGAGTTCAAAAAGGACACCCTGGACATTATGCGCCAGCCCCTGGAGGATGGTCAGGTGACCATCTCCCGGGTCATTGG
>JALETK010000004.1 GCA_022781505.1 Clostridiales bacterium
ATGGCTAAGGACGGCGAGCTGGCTCAGGTCCGTCTGCCCTCCGGCGAGGTCCGGTATGTGCGGATGAACTGCACCGCCTGCATCGGTCAGGTGGGCAACCTGGACCATGAGAACGTCCACATCGGTAAGGCCGGCCGGACCCGCCACATGGGCATCCGTCCCACCGTCCGCGGCTCCGTCATGAACCCCAACGATCACCCCCACGGCGGCGGCGAGGGCCGCGCGCCTGTCGGCCGTCCCGGCCCTGTGACGCCTTGGGGCAAGCCTGCTATGGGCTACAAGACCCGTAAGACGAAGAACCGTACCAACAAGTTCATCGTCAAGGGCAGAAATGCCAAGTAAGGAGGATATGAAATGAGCAGAAGTATCAAGAAAGGCCCCTTTGTTGCCCCCGAGCTGTACAAGCGCGTGGAAGAGCTGAATAAGGCCGGCGACAAGAAGGTCCTCAAGACCTGGTCCAGAGCCTCCACCATCTTCCCCTCCTTCGTCGGTCACACCATCGCTGTCCACGACGGCCGCAAGCATGTTCCCGTCTATATCACCGAGGATATGGTGGGCCACAAGCTGGGCGAGTTCGTTCCTACCAGAACCTTCCGGGGCCACTCTGGCAGCAAGACTACCAACTCGAAGTAAGGAGGAACTGGAATGGAAGCGTTTGCACATGTGAAATACGTCCGCATGTCTCCCCGGAAAGTGAAGCTCCTGTGCGACATGATCCGCGGCAAGGACGTTAAGACCGCCACTGCATATCTGATGCAGACTCCCAAGGCCGCCAGCGAGCCCATGCTCAAGCTCCTGAAGAGCGCCGTTGCCAATGCCGAGCACAACAACGGTATGGACGTGGAGAGCCTCTATGTCTCCACCGTCGTGGCCAATCCCGGCCCCACCCTGAAGCGCGGCATGCCCCGGGCAAAGGGCAGTTACAATCGGATTCTCAAGAGAACCACTCACATCACCATCGGTGTGAGCGAGAAGGCTTAAGCAGGAGGTAGCTATGGGACAGAAAGTTAATCCCCATGGACTGCGCGTTGGCGTAATCAAGGACTGGGACTCTCGCTGGTATGCCCGTGCCGACAAGGTGGGCGACCTGGTGGTCGAGGACTACAACATCCGTAAGTACCTGAAGAACAAGCTCTACTCCGCCGGCATCGCCAAGATCGAGGTGGAGCGGAACAACGCGAAGGTCAAAATCAACATTCACTGCTCCCGTCCCGGCGTTGTCATCGGCAAGGCCGGCGCGGAGATCGAGAACCTGCGCAAGGATATGGAAGCCCGCCTGGGCAAGAGCGTGAACCTGAACATCGTGGAGGTTCGCAGCCCCGACCTGAACGCCCAGCTGGTTGCCGAGAACATCGCTCAGCAGCTGGAGAAGCGTATCTCCTTCCGCCGGGCTATGAAGAAGGCCATGCAGCAGGCCACTCGCCTGGGCGCCAAGGGTATCAAGGTCACCTGCGGCGGCCGTCTGGGCGGCGCTGAAATCGCCCGGAGCGAGTCCTATCACGAGGGCACCATCCCCCTGCAGACCATCCGCGCCGACATCGAGTACGGCTTCGCCGAGGCTGCCACCACCTATGGCCGCATCGGTGTGAAGGTCTGGATCTACAAGGGCGAGGTCCTGAACACCACCCTCCGGGCTGCCGCTCCCGAGCCCGCTCCCGCCCGCCGGGATCGCCGGGACAACCGCCGGGGTGACCGCCGCGACGGCGGCCGGGGCTACCGGAACGACCGGGGCGACCGGAACAACAGCCGCGAGGGCGGCGACCGCAACTATAATCGTCGGGAAGGAGGCAACCGCTGATGCTGATGCCCAAAAGAGTGAAATACCGCAAGGTGCAGCGCGGCCGTATGACCGGTACCGCCTCCCGCGGTAACAAGGTTGTCTACGGTGAGTATGGCATCCAGGCCATGGAGCCCGGCTGGATCACCGGCAACCAGATCGAAGCCGCCCGTATCGCCATGACCCGTTACACCAAGCGTGGCGGTAAGGTTTGGATTAAGATTTTCCCGGATAAGCCCATTACCAAGAAGGCTCTGGGCGTTCGTATGGGTTCCGGTAAAGGCGCACCCGAGACCTGGGTGGCCGTTGTCAAGAACCAGAAGGTGATGTTTGAGATCGGCGGCGTGAGCGAGGAAGTGGCCAAGGAGGCCCTCCGTCTGGCCCAGCACAAGCTGCCCATCAAGACCCGCGTCATCAAGAAGGAAGACCTGGATACTGAGATTGGTGGTGAATGATGATGAAGGCAACTGAAATTCGTAAGATGTCCTCTGAGGACCTGGAGGCCAAGCTGGCCGAACTGAAGAAGGACCTGTTCTTCCTGCGTATGCAGCACGCCACCAACCAGCTGGACAACCCCATTAAGATCAACGCTGTCAAGAAAGACATTGCCCGCATCAAAACTATTATTCGTGAGAAAGAGACCAAGGTCTGAGGAGGTAAGCGATCATGAGTGAAAATACAAGAGCTTTCCGCAAAACCAGAATTGGTCAGGTCGTCTCCGATAAGATGGACAAGACCATTGTGGTTGCGATTGAGGACAGCGTGCAGCATCCTCTGTACAAGAAGATCCTGAAGCGGACCTACAAGCTGAAGGCCCACGACGAGAACAACGAGTGCGGCATCGGCGACACCGTGGAGGTTATGGAGACCCGTCCCCTGTCCAAGGACAAGAGATGGAGACTGGTCAGAATCATCGAGAAGGCTAAATAAGGAGGTCGGACAACTATGATTCAGCAGGAAAGCTACCTGAAGGTTGCCGACAATACCGGCGCCAAGGAAATCCACTGCATCCGTGTCCTGGGCGGCTCCAAGCGGAAGACCGGCAACATCGGCGATGTCATCGTTGCCTCTGTCCGCAAGGCGACCCCCGGCGGCACCGTGAAGAAGGGCGAAGTGGTCAAGGCCGTTATCGTCCGTTCCAAGAGAGGCGTGCGCCGTGAGGACGGCACCTACGTCCGGTTCGACGAGAACGCCGCTGTTATCATCAAGGAGGATAAGAACCCCCGCGGCACCCGTATCTTTGGACCGGTGGCAAGAGAGCTCCGCGAGAAGGACTACATGAAGATCCTCTCCCTGGCTCCCGAGGTCATTTAAGGGGGATATGCCAGAATGAATATTAAGAAGAATGATACCGTTATCGTCCTGTCCGGCAAGGACAAGGGCAAGAAGGGCAAGGTTCTGGTGGCCATGCCCAAGGACAGCAAGGTCATCGTCGAGGGCGTCAACGTCGCCACCTGCCACACCAAGCCCCGCAAGCAGGGCGAGCAGGGTGGCATCGTGAAGAAGGAGACCCCCATCCGCGCCTGCAAGGTTGCCCTGTACTGCGGCAAGTGCGGCAAGGGCGTCCGTGTGGCCTATAAGGTCGAGGGCGACAAGAAGACCCGTGTGTGCGCCAAGTGCGGCGCCGAAATCTAAGGAAGGAGGAGCATAAAACATGGCTGACAAGTATATTCCCCGCCTGAAGGAGCAGTACAACGCCGAGATTGCTCCCGCTCTTCTGAAGAAGTTTGGCTACAAGAGCGTCATGCAGATCCCCAAGCTGGACAAGATCATCGTGAACGTTGGCTGCGGCGAGAGCAAGAACAACGCCAAGGAGATCGAGGCCATCTGCAAGGATATCGCCACCATCACCGGCCAGAAGCCCATCACCACCAAGGCCCGGAAGTCCGTCGCAAACTTCAAGGTCCGTGAGGGCGAGACCGTTGGCGTGAAGGTTACCCTCCGGGGCAACAAGATGTATGAGTTCCTGGACCGTCTGTTCAGCGTGGCTCTCCCCCGTGTCCGTGACTTCCGGGGCATCAACCCCAACTCCTTTGACGGCCGCGGCAACTATGCCTTCGGTCTGAAGGAGCAGCTGATCTTCCCCGAGATCGAGTACGACAAGGTGGACAAGATCCGTGGTATGGATATCTGCATCTGCACCACCGCCACCACCGACGAAGAGGCCAAGGAGCTGCTGACCCAGCTGGGCGCTCCCTTCTATAACTAATGGAGGTATTTGAACTATGGCAAAGAAAGCTATGATCCTGAAGCAGCAGGCCGAGCCCAAATTCTCCACCCGCCGCTACAACCGCTGCAAGATCTGCGGCAGACCTCACGCTTACCTTCGCGATTACGGCATCTGCCGTATCTGCTTCCGGGAGCTGGCCTACAAGGGCGAGATCCCCGGTGTCCGGAAGGCCAGCTGGTAAAAAGCGGATTTCCTCCGGCGCTCATTCCGGGCGCCGGAGTCCCGGAGCATTCCGGGAGATTGTTAATGTAAATAAGCCCGGGAAGTCCTGAGAAGATGGCGCCGCGTGCGGCGTGCATTCTCCCGATACTCCCGCGCTTCAACGGGTTCAGCCCGTAACTTCTATAAGGAGGATAACAACATGCAAATCACCGATCCCGTAGCAGATATGCTGACCAGAATCCGGAACGCGAACTCTGCAAAGCACGACACCGTGGATGTGCCCGCCTCCAACCTGAAGAAGGCCATTGCTCAGATCCTGCTGGACGAGGGCTATATCAAGGCTTTCAACGTCACCGATGAGGGCGTTCAGGGCAACATTCACATCACCCTGAAGTATGTAGGCAAGAAGGAGAAGGTCATTTCCGGTCTTCGCCGCGTCTCCAAGCCCGGCCTGCGTGTGTACGCCGGCGCCGACGAGCTCCCCAAGGTTCTCAAGGGCCTGGGCATTGCCTTCATTTCCACGTCCAAGGGCGTCATGACCGACAAGAAGGCCAGAGAGCTGCATGTCGGCGGCGAGGTCCTGGCGTTCGTATGGTAAGGAGGTAGCAGCATGTCTAGAATTGGTAAGCACCCCATTACGGTCCCCGCTGAGGTCTCCGTGAACATTGAGGCCGGCAACGTGGTCACCGTGAAGGGCCCCAAGGGCACCCTGACCCAGACCTTCCATCCGGATATGATCATCAAGCTGGACGGCAACGTCCTCACTGTCTCCCGTCCCGATGACGAGCACCTCCACAAGAGCCTGCACGGCCTCACCCGCACCCTCCTGCACAACATGGTCGAGGGCGTGGAGAAGGGCTACAGCAAGGATCTGGACATCGTTGGCGTGGGCTACAAGGCCGAGAAGAAGGGCAACCAGCTGGTCATGAACCTGGGCTACTCTCATCCCGTGATCGTGGACGAGATCCCCGGCATCACCATCGAGGTTCCCGCAGCCAACAAGGTTGTGATCCGCGGCATCGACAAGCAGGTCGTGGGCCAGTTTGCCGCCGAGGTCCGTGGTAAGAGACCTCCCGAGCCTTACAAGGGCAAGGGTGTCAGATATTCTACCGAGGTCGTCCGCCTGAAGGCTGGCAAGACCGGCGGTAAGAAATAATTAGGAGGTGTGCCATTATGGTTAGCAAGACCGATAAGAACGCTATGCGTCAAAAGCGCCATGTGCGCGTCCGCGGTAAGATTTCCGGCACGCCGGAAAGACCCCGTCTGAACGTTTATCGCAGCAATGCGAACATCTACGCCCAGCTCATCGACGATGTGAACGGCGTCACCCTGGCCGCCGCTTCCACTCTGGACAAGGGCTTTGAGGGCGCCGCCGGCAACGCCGAGGCCGCCAAGAAGGTCGGCCAGGCTCTGGCTGAGCGGGCCAAGGCGAAGGGCATCACCACCGTGGTCTTCGACCGCAGCGGTTATGTCTACCACGGCCGTGTGGCTGCTCTGGCTGAGGGCGCCCGCGAAGGCGGCCTGGAGTTCTAAGGAGGAGGAAGAGAAATGGCTTACAACAAGTCCAATGAAAACAACGCCCCTGAACTCATCGAGAAGGTCGTTTACCTGAACCGTGTCAGCAAGACCGTCAAGGGTGGCCGCGTCATGAGGTTCTCCGCTCTGGTCGTCGTGGGCGACGGCAAGGGCACCGTGGGCTACGGCCTGGGCAAGGCCGCCGAGGTCTCCGAGGCCATTCTGAAGGGCATTGCCGATGCCAAGAAGAACATGGTCAAGATCACCCTGGCCGGCTCCACCATTCCCCATGAGGTCATCGGCATCTTCGGTGCCGGCACCGTGCTCCTGAAGCCCGCCCCCGAGGGCACCGGCGTCATCGCTGGCGGCGCTGTCCGTGCCGTCATGGAGGCCGTTGGCATCCGGAACATCTGCGCAAAATGCCTGCGCTCCAACAACCCCCAGAACGTGGTGAAGGCCACCATGCAGGGCCTGGAGTCTCTCCGCGGTCCCGAGCAGGTCGCCGCCATCCGGGGCAAGAGCGTGGAAGAAATCGTTGGTTAAGGAGGGCAATTAACAATGGCTAATTTGAAAATCACGCTTGTTAAGAGCCTGAATGGCCGTCTTGAGAAGCACATCGCTACGGCTGCGTCCCTGGGCCTTCGGAAGATCGGCCAGACGACGATTCAGCCCGACAATACCCAGACCCGCGGCAAGATTGCGAAGATCGGCTATCTGCTTCAGGTCACCGAAGTAGAATAAAGGAGGAACCAGGCATGAAACTTTCCGAACTTTCTCCTGTGGCCGGCTCCACCCAGGTGGGCAAGCGCAAGGGCCGCGGCACCGGCACCGGCAACGGCAAGACCGGCGGCCGGGGCCACAAGGGCCAGAAGGCCCGCAGCGGCGGCAAGGTCCGTATCGGCTTCGAAGGCGGCCAGATGCCTCTGGCCCGGCGTGTTCCCAAGCGCGGTTTCAACAACATCTTTGCCGAGCCTCTCACCGCCGTGAATGTCTCCGAGCTGGAAATCTTTGAGAACGGCGCCGTTGTGGATGCTGCCGCCCTCATTGAGAAGGGCGTCATCTCCAACTGCAAGTATGGCCTGAAGGTTCTGGCCAGAGGCGAACTCACCAAGAAGCTCACCGTGAAGGCCACTGCTTTCTCCGAATCTGCCAAAGCAAAGATCGAGCAGGCAGGTGGAAAGGCCGAGGTGGTGTAAGTGATTACCACAATCCGCAACGCCTGGAAAATTCCTGAGCTTCGGAAGAAAATCCTTTTCACCCTTCTGGTTCTCTTCCTCTACCGCATCGGCTGCGCCATCGTGGTGCCCTATGTGAACACCACGGCCCTGGCCGAGTATTTCGAGTACAACCTGTCCAACACCGTTCTCGGCTTCTACAACACCCTGTCCGGCTCCGCATTCTCCAATGCGACTGTGCTGGCTCTGTCCATCCAGCCCTATATCAACGCCTCCATTATCATCCAGCTCCTCACCGTGGCCATCCCGGCCCTGGAGCGGATGCAGAAGGACGGCGGCGAAGAGGGCCGGAAGAAGCTGAACCGGATCACCCGCTACACCACTGTGGGCCTGGGCCTTCTCATGGGCGCCGCCTACACCGTGATGCTGCACAACTACAGCCTTCTCAATGAGGGCGCCAACTGGCTGAGCTACATTGTGATCATCCTGGCCTTCACCGCCGGCTCCGCCCTGGTCATGTGGCTGGGCGACCAGATCACCGAGTTTGGCATCGGCAACGGCATTTCCATCATCCTGTTCGCCAACATCATCTCCCGGATTCCCACCAACGCCATCTCCATGGTCACGAACCTCTCCAACGGTTCCATGAAGTGGTGGGGCGCCACCATCGGCCTGGTTGCCCTGGTTGCTCTGGTTCTCCTCATCGTCTTCATCAACGACGCCGAGCGCCGGATTCCCATCCAGTATGCCAAGCGCGTGGTCGGCCGGAAGATCTACGGCGGCCAGAACACCAACCTGCCCATCAAGGTGAACATGTCCGGCGTTATGCCTGTCATCTTCGCCCAGTCTATCGCCTCTCTCCCCGCCACCATCTTCGCCTTCACCACGGTGCAGAAGGGCACGGGCTTCTGGGGCACCGTCCGGGCGCTGCTGGATACGGACAGCTGGCTCTATGTGGCCCTGTACTTCCTGCTGATCTTCGCCTTTGCCTATTTCTACGCCGCCATCCAGTATGACCCCGTGGAGATTTCCAACAACCTGAAGAAGAACGGCGGCTTCATCCCCGGCTTCCGTCCGGGCAAGCCCACTGCCGACTTCATCAAGAAGGTCATCAGCAAGATCACCGTTTTCGGTGCCGTGTATCTTTCCATCGTCTGCGTGCTGCCTCTGATCGCCGGCAACCTGATCCCCGGTCTGTCCGGCCTGGGCATCGGCGGCACCTCCACCATCATCGTGGTTGGCGTTGCTCTGGAGACCGTCCAGGGTATGGAGGCTCAGATGCTCATGCGGCACTATAAGGGCTTCCTGGAATAAGCAGGAGGTTCAAATGAATCTGATTTTATTGGGAGCCCCCGGCGCCGGTAAGGGAACCCAGGCGGAGCTGCTCACCGAAAAGCTGGGCATTCCCGCCATCTCCACCGGCAACATGCTCCGGGAAGCGATTCACAATGGAACAGAAATCGGCCTCGAGGCCAAACGCTACATGGATCAGGGAAGCCTGGTTCCCGACGATGTCATTCTTGGCATCGTTCGGGAACGGGTTTCCCAGCCCGACTGCCGGAACGGCTTCATCCTGGACGGCGTTCCCCGCACCATCCCCCAGGCTCAGGCTCTGGAGGACATGGGCATCCGGATTGACCATGTGGTGTCCATCGAAATCAGCGACAGCGTGATTGAGGCCCGCATGACCGGCCGCCGCGTCTGCGGCCACTGCGGCGCTTCCTATCACATCGTCGCCAATCCCCCCAAGAAGGACAATACCTGCGATTTGTGCGGCGGTACCCTGGAGATCCGCAAAGACGACGCTCCCGAGACGGTGCGGCATCGCCTGGAGGTCTACCACCGGGAGACCGAGGCACTGAAGAGCTTCTATGAGAAGCTGGGCAAGCTCCGGCTTGTGGAGGGCAATCAGCCCATCGAGGATGCCAACCGGGCGATTCTCAGGGCCATGGGTGTGTAATATGATCTCTATCAAGAACGAACGAGAGCTTGAGGCCATGCGTCAGGCCTGTAAAATTACCGCGGCTGCCCGTGCCTTGGCAGGGGAAATGGTAAGACCTGGCGTGACCACCAAGCAGATCGACAAGGCCGTACACGATTTCATCGTGAAGCAGGGCGCCAAGCCGTCGTTCCTGCACTACGGCGGATTCCCCGCCAGCGCCTGCATTTCCGTCAACAGCACCGTGATCCACGGGATTCCCGATGGACGCGTGCTCCAGGAGGGAGACATTGTCTCCGTTGACGTGGGCGCCTACTTCCGGGGCTTCCATGGAGATTGTGCCGCCACCTACCCCTGTGGCAAGATTTCTCCGGAGGCGCAAAAGCTCATTGACGTCACCCGTCAGAGCTTCTTCGAGGGACTGAAATTCGCAAAACAGGGAAATCGAATCTCAGATATCTCCCATGCAGTTCAGACGTATGTGGAGTCTAACGGTTATTCTGTAGTGCGCGACTTCGTAGGTCACGGCGTTGGCGCGCAGCTGCATGAAGAGCCTGAGGTGCGCAACTTCGGCGCGCCCGGGCATGGACCCAGAATGCTCAGAGGCATGACCCTGGCCATCGAGCCCATGGTGAACGAGGGAACCTACGAGGTTCGCGTTCTCAAGGACAAGTGGACCACGGTGACCGCCGACGGCAAGCTCTCGGCCCATTACGAAAATACTGTGCTCATTACTGACGGCGAGCCGGAAATCCTCACCGTCGTCGAGGGGCTGTAGCATGGAAATCGGAAAATCGGACATCGTCCGCTCCATCGCCGGACGGGACCAGGGAAAGCTGTTTTATGTGATTGAAACAGACGGTGCGTACGTCCTGGTGGCCAACGGCAAGGAGCGGCGGCTGGAACGCCCAAAACGCAAGAAGCTGAAACATGTCCGTAAGGTCCCTCGAGCTGAATCCAGAGTCGCCGCGAAAATCCTTTCCGGCGAGAAAGTGCTCAACAGCGAATTACGAAGGGATCTGGCTGCTTTCAGCCAGGAAATCGACAGTCAATAGACCAAGGGAGGTTTTAACTTGGCAAAAGACGACGTAATTGAACTTGAGGGCATCGTTGTCGATGCGCTGCCGAATGCAATGTTTACCGTTGACATTGGCAACGGGCACACCATTCTGGCACATATTTCCGGCAAGCTCAGAATGAACTTCATCAAGATCTTGCCCGGTGACAAGGTAACTGTTCAGATGTCTCCCTATGATCTGACCCAGGGTCGGATCACCTGGAGAAGCAAGTAATTACAATAAGAGTTTTCTCTTAAATGGAGGTTAACAGTATGAAGGTAAGACCGTCCGTTAAGCCCATGTGCGAGAAGTGCAAGATCATTAAGCGCAAGGGTCGCGTTATGGTAATTTGCGAAAACCCCAAACACAAGCAGAGACAAGGCTAATAGGAGGTGCTTGAATAGTATGGCACGTATTGCTGGTATTGACCTGCCCCGCGAAAAAAGAATTGAAATTGGTCTGACTTATATTTACGGCATTGGACGCACCAGCGCCAACCGGATTCTGGAGAAGGCCGGCATCGACCCCGACACCCGGGTGAAGGATCTGACCGAGGATCAGGAGGCTGCCCTGCGTGATGTGATCGATCACAACTACACCATCGAGGGCGACCTGCGCCGGGAAGTTGCGATGAACATCAAGCGGCTCACCGAGATCGGCTGCTACCGCGGTGTCCGCCACCGCCGTGGCCTGCCCGTTCACGGCCAGCGCACCAAGACCAACGCCCGTACCCGCAAGGGTCCCAAGAAGACCATTGCCAATAAGAAGAAGTAAAGGAGGGATATGTCATGGCTAAGGTAAACGCAAAGAAGGTTGTCAAGCGCCGCAAGGAGCGCAAGAACGTTGAAAAGGGCGCCGCGCATATCCGCTCTTCCTTCAACAACACCATGGTGACCATCACCGACCTGAACGGCAACGCCCTGTCCTGGGCTTCCTCCGGCGGCATGGGCTTCCGTGGTTCCAAGAAATCCACCCCCTTCGCCGCTCAGACCGCTGCTGAGGTTGCCGCCAAGGCTGCCATGGAGCATGGCCTGAAGACGGTTGAGGTTTACGTCAAGGGTCCCGGCCAGGGACGTGAGGCCGCCATCCGCGCCCTCCAGTCCGCCGGTCTGGAAGTCGTTATGATCAAGGACGTCACCCCCATCCCCCACAATGGCTGCCGTCCGCCCAAGAGACGTCGCGTCTAATTCGCAATAGGAGGAATTTGAGTTATGGCTAAGAATATGCAGCCCGTCCTGAAGCGTTGCAGAACTCTGGGCGTTTCTCCTGCCGCAATGGGTTATTCCAAGACTTCCAACAAGAACCCCGGCGGTCAGAGAAGAGCCAAGAAGTCCGAGTACGCCATGCAGCTGACGGAGAAGCAGAAGGTCAAGTTTGTGTACGGTATGCAGGAGAAGCAGTTCCGGAATTACTACGAGAAGGCTTCCCGCGCTGAGGGCAACACCGGTGAGGTGCTGCTGAGCATGCTGGAGCGCCGTCTGGACAACGTGGTGTACCGCCTGGGCTACGCCTCCACCCGTCGTGAGGCCCGGCAGCTGGTGAACCACGGCCACTTCACCGTCAACGGCAAGCGGGTGAACATCCCCTCTTACCTGGTGAAGGTGGGCGACCTGGTTTCCGTCTGCGAGGCCAGCGTTTCCAAGCCCCGCTTCAAGAAGATGAAGGAGGACGACGCTTTCGTCGCCGCTCCCAAGTGGCTGGAACGTGACAAGAACACGCTCCAGGGCAAGGTTGTCGCAATTCCTACCAAGGAAGACATTGACTTTGAGATCGCCGAGCACCTGATCGTCGAGTTGTACTCCAAGTAATGTTTTGCCCTCATTGATTGGTAAGCTGAATGAAACGGGGCCATGTGCCCCGCAGGTGAAAAGGAGGGTATTTTATTCATGGTAGAAATTGAAAAGCCGCGCATTGTGTGCATGGATTCTCCCGAAGACGCCTCTTATGGCAAGTATGTGGTGGAACCTCTGGAACGGGGCTACGGCACCACTCTGGGTAACTCCCTGAGACGGATTCTGCTGTCCTCTCTGCCCGGCACGGCTGCGACCTCCATCAAGATCGCCGGCGTCCAGCATGAGTTCTCCACCGTTCCCGGCGTCAAGGAAGACGTCACTGAGATCGTGCTCAGCGTGAAGCGGATCATTGCCAAGCTCCACTGCACCGGGGTGAAAACTGTGTATATCGACGCAGTGGGCCCCTGTGAGGTGACGGCCGGGGATATCAAGGCAGACGGCGAGGTGGAAATCCTCAACCCCGATTTGCACATTGCCACCCTGGGTCCCGACTCCACCCTGAACATGGAGATCACCATGAGCCATGGCCGCGGCTATGTCTCCGCTGACCGGAACAAGACTCCCCAGACCGTGATCGGCGTCATCCCCATCGATTCCATCTACACGCCTGTTTACAAGGTGAACTACACCGTGGAAAACACCCGTGTGGGCAATATGACCGACTATGATAAGCTGACCCTGGAGGTTTGGACCGACTCCACCATTTCCGCACGGGACGCCGTTTCCCTGGGCGCGAAGATTCTGTCCGACCATCTGAGCCTCTTTACAAACCTGTCGGAGACGGTTGCCAGTGCCTCCACTGTGGTGGAGAAGCCGGAATCCAGCACCAACAAGGTGCTGCAGATGACTATTGATGAGCTGGACCTGTCCGTCCGCAGCTTCAACTGCCTGAAGCGGGCCAATATCAACACCGTGGAGGACCTGATTTCCAAGACCGGTGAGGATATGATGAAGGTTCGCAACATGGGTAAAAAATCCCTGGATGAGGTTCAGAAGAAGCTGGAGATGATGGGCCTGTCCCTGGCCAGCGAAGAATCCGGCAACAATAACTAATTACCTTGTAATGTAAGGAGGAAACGTGCATGTTCGGTACTCGCAAGCTGGGCAGAACCAGCGCGCAGAGAAAGGCTATGCTGCGTCAGCTGACCACGGATCTGCTGGCCAACGGCAAAATCGAGACCACTTTCTATAGAGCCAAGGAAGTGCAGCCTGTGGTGGAGAAGATGATCACCCTGGGCAAGAAGGGCAACCTGGCCGCCTACCGGCGGGCCATGGGCTACATCACCAAGGAAGATGTGGTGCAGAAGCTCTTCAAGGAGATTGCTCCCAAGTATGCTGACCGCAACGGCGGCTATACCAGAGTGACCCGTCTGGGCGCCCGCCGCGGTGACGCCGCTGAGATGGCTGTCATCGAGTTGGTTTGACGGAGAGATCCAGATGATCTTACCCCCCTTCCGGCCCCCCGGAGGGGGGATTTTCCTAATTTAGGGCTTCCGCTCCGCCCTGCGGGGATAACCTTTGTTTTTCCGGGAAAGCGGGAAAGACCCGGGAACGGATGCCCTTTTGGTTCATCAGAGAGAAAGACTTTACACAGAGAATTCGGAGGAGAAAACTTGAAAAAGCGGATATGTTTGGCAGCGCTGGTTTTTGCGCTGCTTCTTGGCAGCCTGCCCGTCACGGCCGGTGCGGCTGCCTGGGGGGCGGAGCTGTTTCAGACGCCCCAGGGACCGTCAAATACGGTCCTTCCCAATTCCCTGGCCAGTCCAAGTGCCCTGCGCCAGCAGATTCAGTACATCTACCAGGCCGCCAAGCGGGGGGCCGGCACCTCCACCTTCAAGGGCTACTGCGCCTGGTATGTCAATTGGCAGCTCTATCTCCTGGGCATCAACCGGGAGTTTGTAGGGGGCAACGGAAATCAGGAGTTTGACAATTACTGCGACCTCACCCGGAGCAACGGCGGATACAACATCACGGCGTATCCCGCCAAATCCTACTCCCTGCGGGGGGCCCTGAACGCCATTACGGAATCGGGCACCAAGGACGCCTACAACATTCTGGTTGGCTTCCAGGTGGGCTCCGGTGCCGATGGGCTGAAATACGGCCACACCTGCTTTATCCACGGCATTGTGGACGGACAGGTGTACTACTCCGAGAGCTTCGCCGCCACCGTGGATGGGGTGAAGCATCCGAAGGGCGCCCCCATTGTCTGCTCCATCGACACCTTCTGCGACTATTACACCTGGGCCGTGCTGGACGGGGTGATCCTGTTCACCATTCCCGCCGCCCACGTCCATGACAAGGGAACCTTCCTGTTCCAGGACACCGGCCACCCCCACAGCCCCTGCTACCAGTGCAGCCTCTGCGGGGAGATCTGGCAGGATACCGCCGTCACTCAGTACGTCAGCTCCTGCCGGGACTGCAATCTGCCGGAGACACCGGCCATGAACCCCATGGAGCCCGCCTACCTTCTGGGGACGGAGATCTCCTTTTCCTGGGAACCTGTGAAAAATGCCACCCGGTACGTGCTCTATCTCTACCGGCTGGATGAAAACGGGAACTATCCTCTGTACGAGCGAATCGACAACGCATTCAGCGGCATGACCCGCAGCCTGCCGGTGGGCGCCTACCGGGTTCAGGTTCAGGCGGTGAACGACGGATACACCGGGGTGGAAACCCTGGCGGCGGCTAGTCCCAGCCTCTCTTTTGACGTGGTTCAGTTCTGGATCTGCGGGAAGTACGGGCACCGCTGGACGGAAGCAGCCGTTGCGGAGCCGACCTGCACCGCCGGAGGCCTCCGGAGCCTTCTCTGCCGGGACTGCGGGGAAACCCTGGGGGAGTACCTTTCCCCTCTGGGCCACAGCTACGGCGCAGCCACCTACCCGGTTCTTCCCACCCTTGAGGAGGACGGCTGCAAAGAGACGGTCTGCACCCGCTGCGGAGACCGGGTGCTTCAGACCCTCCCCGCCACAGGCCGGAACCCCTTTGTAGACGTGATCTACACCAAGTTCTATTACGCCCCCGTGGTGTGGGCGTATGAAACGGGCGTTTCCTACGGCGTAGACGTCACCCACTTCCTGCCCGGCGGGGCCTGCACCCGGGGTCAGGTGGTGACCTTCCTGTGGCGGGCCATGGGCAGCCCCGAGCCCTCGGAAACCGGCTGCCTCTTCCAGGATCTGACCCCCGGGCGGTATGATTACAAGGCGGCCCTGTGGGCCAACGAGACCGGCATTGCCATGGGCGTGGACGAGACCCATTTCGCCCCCGACCAGACGGTGACCCGGGGCCAGTTTGTCACCTTCCTGTACCGGGCCATGGGCCAGCCGGAGCCGGGGGAGGGCTCTCCCATGGTGGACCTGACCCCAGGCCGCTACTATTACAGCGCGGTTCTCTGGGCCTGGGCCCAGGGCATCGCCGGGGGCATGGACGCCACCCATTTCGCGCCGGAGGCCCCCTGCACCCGGGGCCAGGTGGTGACCTTCCTGCACCGGGCCTTCGGGGAAGCCTGAACCGAATATACCCAGACCGGGATGCCTCAGGGCATCCCGGTCTCCGGCGTTCCGGGGAAAAACCCACTTGACGGGGCAGGCCCGGCAGGGTATGATACTGGGGAAGTAACACAAAAGGAGGACCCCCCATGTCCAGCTATGTGACGAGAAAAACCCCCGGGGACACCGCCTGGTTTACCCATGACCGGTTCGGCATGTTCATCCACTGGGGCCTTTATGCCATGCCTGCCCGGCACGAGTGGGTGAAGACCCGGGAGTGTATCCCCGAGGAGCGGTATGACCGGTACTTCCGGCACTTTGACCCGGATCTCTACGACCCCCGGCAGTGGGCCAAAATGGCCAGGGTTGCCGGTATGAAATACGCCGTCATGACCGCCAAGCACCACGAGGGCTTCTGCATGTTTGACTCCCAATATACGGATTACAAGTGCACCAACACCCCCGCCGGGCGGGATCTCATCCGGGAGTATGTGGAGGCATTCCGGGCCGAGGGCCTGAAGGTGGGCTTTTACTATTCCCTCATCGACTGGCACCATCCGGATTTCACGGTGGACATGCTCCACCCCCGGCGCTTTGACCCCGACGCCCAGGCGCTGAATGAGGGCCGGGATATGAAGCGGTACGCCCGGTACATGCGGGATCAGGTGACGGAGCTTCTCACCAACTACGGCAAAATCGACATTCTCTGGTTTGACTTCTCCTATTCCGACAATCACGACGGGGAGCCCTGGATGAAGGGCAAGGGCCGGGAGGATTGGGAGGCCGAGGCACTCATTGCCACGGCCCGAGCTCTCCAGCCGGATATTATCATTGACAACCGGACGGAGATCGACCAGGATCTGTGGACCCCGGAGCAGTACCAGCCCAAGAGCTGGGTGCGCCATCCTGAGACGGGAGAGCTGGTCACCTGGGAGGCCTGCCAGACCTTCTCCGGCTCCTGGGGCTATTACCGGGACGAGATGACCTGGAAATCCCCGGAGATGCTCATCCGGATGCTGGTGGAGACCGTTTCCCTGGGAGGAAACCTCCTGATGAACGTGGGCCCCACCGCCCGGGGCTATCTGGACAGCCGGGCCTGCAATGCCCTGGAGGTCTACGCGAACTGGATGCGGTACAACAGCCGCTCCATCTACGGCTGCACCATGGCCGAGCCGGAGTTCCGGGCGCCCCAGGACTGCCGCTTTACCCAGAGCGTGGACGGCAAGCGGCTGTATGTCCACATCTTCGCCTGGCCCTATGCCTACCTGGAGCTTCCGGGCCTGGGGGGAAAGGTGGAGTACGCCCAGTTCCTTCACGACGCCAGTGAGGTTCCCTTCACCGAAGGAAAGGTGAACCACTTCTCCCTGGGCGCCTCCCAGGGGGAGGATCTTCTGGTGCTGGAGCTGCCCGCCGTGAAGCCGGACAGCCTGGTGCCGGTGATCGAGCTGTTTTTGAAGTGACATGGGAGAGCTGACCTACGCCGGGGTGCTCCTGCGCCGCAAGCGGCTGGAGCGGAGTTGGAGCCAGGAGGGGCTGTGCAAGGGCATTTGCACCGTGTCTTACCTGTCTAAAATCGAGCAGGGGAAGGCGGCGGTGTCCCAGGAGATTCTGGGGGCCCTGTTCTCCCGCCTGGACACTCCCTGGTACGGCGGGCCCCAGGATTTGGAGCAGGGACGCGCCTGGACGGAGGAGGCCTACGAGGCCCTGCTCTCCCGGAGCGCCCGGGAGCTGGAGGCGCTTCTGAATACGGCGCCGGAGCGTCTGGCCTTCGGGCCCTGTGCCCCGGATCTCCAGCTTCTTCGCTGGGCCGCAGGAGGCCCGAAGCCGGAGCCGGGGCTGGAGCCCTGCCTGGACCAGCGGCAGTTGGCCCTTTATGACCTGTCCAGGGGCCGGTGTGAGGAGGCCCTCCGGCACTACCCCTGCGGCTACACATATTGGGCGGCGGGGATTGATGCCTATTCCAAGGGAGACAATCCCCGTGCCCTGGAGCTGCTCCAGACCGGCTATCAGCTGGCCGCCGCCGAGGGCCGCCCACGGGTGATGCTGGAGTGTAAGCTCTATGCGGGAAACTGCTACTCCAACCTCCGGAGGCTGCCGGAGATGCTGGCCCACTATGAGGTGGCACGGCGTCTGGCCTCCGCCCTGGGAGAGACGGAGGCCCTGGAGCACATGGCCTACAACATCGCCGCCACCCGGCTGGAGCTGGGAGAGTATGAGCAGAGCTACCGGTATTTTGCCAGCCGGAAGGAGCCGTCCAGAATGGACCTTCACAAGCTGGCCATCTGCTGCGAGAAGCTGGGAAAGCCCCAAGAGGCCCTGGCGGCCCTGGACCGGGCCCGGGAGGCCCCCTGTGCCAGCGTCCCGGGAGACCTGGGGGACATGCTCTGCGACCTCGTTCGCTTCCGCCTGGAGCATCCGGATTATTTGCAGCGGGAGGAATATGGCCGGCATCTCACGGCCTGCTTCCGCCGCTGCCGCCGGGAGCTGCCCGCCGGGTACGCGGTGTTTCACCTGCCTTGGATGGTGGAGTGGTACACCGCCCGGCGGCAGTACCGGGAGGCTTTCCTCCTGGTGCGGGATTTTCCCGGGGCGGTCCTCCCGGAGGGGATTGAGCCGGGAGAATCGGGGGAAATTGTCTCAAAACAAGGGGCTTTTGTCTGAGCCCGGCTCCGTGATACAATGGGGCCGAGGTGAACGATATGAAAAAAACCCTATGGACCCGCAATTTTACCCTGGTGACCCTGGCCTCCGCCCTGGGGGCCATGGGCGGCATTGCCGGTGGCTTTGCCCTGGCCTTCCTGGTGTTCGACGAGACCGGAAGCACCCTGGCCTCCGCTCTGGTTATCGCCATGAACGTGATTCCCGGGTTTCTCCTGCCCCTGGTGGCCGCCCCCTGGATGGACCGGCTTCCCAGAAAGCCGGTTCTGGTGGCGGGGGACGTGATCAACGGCCTTTTGTACGGCCTCGCGGGGCTGTATCTGCTGCGCTTCCGGTTCTCCTACCTGGGCTATCTCCTGTTCTCCCTGCTCCTGTCCAGCCTCGACTGTCTGGACTCCCTGGCCTATAAGAGCATCTACCCCATGCTGATTCCCCTGGGCCAGGAGGAGCGGGGCTACACCGTGGCGGGGATGCTCTACCCGGTGCTGAAGGTACTCATGACCCCCGTGGCAGCGGTATTGTATGACGCCATTGGGGTGGGCTGGATTCTGGTGATTCAGGCGGGCTTTTCCCTCCTGGCGGCCCTGACGGAGAGCCGGATTCAGGTGCGGGAGGAGAGCCGCATGGAGGGGAGGCGGGCCTCCCTCGCCATGTGGTGGCAGGATGTGAAGGAGGCGGCCCGGTACTTGAAAGAGGAGCGGGGACTTCAAAGCATCTATGGCTACATGGCCGTGACCAACGGCGTGGCCGCAGGCTACAGCCCCCTTCTGGTGGCCTTCTTCCGCACGGCGCCGGGCCTCACCACCGCCATGTACTCCCTGTTTTCCGTGGCGGAGTTCCTGGGCCGCTCTCTGGGAGGGCTGCTTCACTATCATGTGGAGATCCCGGAGAAGAAAAAATTCTCCCTGGCCTTCTGGGTCTATCAGATTTACGAGACCATGGACATGTGCCTTTTGTGGCTGCCGTACCCGCTGATGCTGGTGAACCGGGGCATTTGCGGATTTCTGGGCATCAACAGCGCCACCATGCGCCAGGCCGCCGTGCAGCAGTACATCCCGGAGCGGCTCCGGGCTCGGGTCAATGCCTTTGAGGACATGGTGCTTTTCGCCGCCACCGGCCTTCTGAGCCTGGGGGTGGGCGCCCTGGGGGAGCTTCTGGACTACCGGCTGTGCGTCACCCTGGCCGCAGGTGTGACCCTTGCGGTGTGCTGGGGCACCATCTGGAAAAACCGCCGGGAGGTTCGGGCGGTGTACGAAACAAAAAGGAGCTGAGCATATGAACCTTACCCCCGTTCCAACCCCAAAACAGGAGAAATTTCAGAGCTGGGAGTTTGGGGTGTTCTTCCACTTCGGCATCCGCACCTTTTACGAGGGGCACAGGGACTGGGACGGCCTGCCCATGCCGGCGGAGGCCTTCAACCCCACAGACCTGGACTGCCGCCAGTGGGCTTCCGTGGCCCGGCAGGCCGGGGCAAAATACGCCATCCTGGTGACCAAGCACCACGACGGCTTTGCCAACTGGCCCACCAAATACAGCGACTATTCCGTGGCCCGGACCCCCTGGAAGGGCGGCAGGGGAGACGTGGTCCGGGAGTTCACCGAGGCCTGCCGGGCAGAAGGACTGGGAGTGGGCCTGTACTACTCCCCCGCCCAGCAGGGCTTCCGGAATTGGAGCCCCCGGGAATATGACGACTATTTTGTGAATCAGATCACGGAGCTTCTGACGAACTACGGAAAAATTGACTACCTGTGGTTCGACGCCTGCGGCTCCGGGGATCACCAATACGACACCCGGCGGATTGTGAATGTGATCCGGAGTCTCCAGCCGGAGATTCTGCTGTTTAACATGTGGGACCCGGACACCCGCTGGGTGGGCAACGAGTCCGGTGTGGCAGGCATCGGAAACCGCTCCTATGTCCGGGCCCGGGACATTGTCCTGGGTGGCGACGCCCGGGAGACCCAGGAGCTGTATCTCCCGGTGGAGTGCGACTGCTGTATGCGGGGGCAGACCTGGTTTTACAGCGACCGGAACGAGGATCAGCTGAAAACCCCCGAGGAGCTCTTCGGCCTGTACTGCACCAGCGTGGGCAACAGCGCCAACCTCCTCATCAACATCGGCCCGGACCGCCGGGGCCTCCTCCCGGAGAAGGACGCGGCCCTGCTCCTGGGCCTGGGCCGGGAGGTGCGCCGCCGGTTTGTGGAGGGGGCCATCCCCGCCCGGTGGAGCGTCTCCGAGGGGGCCTATGTGTGTACCCCGGAGGGGGCCCAGACCGTGGGCGGGGTCATTCTGGAGGAAAACCTGGAGGCCGGGGAGAAGATCTCCGCCTTCACCCTGGAGCTTCATACCAACGACGGTGTGGGGCCCATTCCCGTGTACCGGGGCCTGGGGGTGGGGCACAAGCGAATCTGCCGGTTCCCGCCTCTCAGGGCCACCCAAATCCGGGTGCGGCTGGAGGAAGCGGAGCCGGGTGCGGCCCTCAAAAACATAACTCTATTCAAATAAACCGCGCCCTGGGGGCGCAGAACAGAAGGTAACCATGAACGAACGTGAAATTGGCGAGCTTCGCCGACGGCTGAAGCCGGAGAAAACGGGCATCACCCATGTGCTGGGGTGCTATGTCAATGAAAAGCGGGAGATTGTGTCGGAGTTCCGGCAGTCTCTGGGCGTCGTGTCCCCGGAGGAGGGGGAGAAGCTGCTGGCGCTCCTGCGGAAGACCCTCTCGGGAACCCAGGGGAAGAACCTGGTGGACATCTCCTTTTCCACCGACCAGGTGGCCCGGGGGGAGGAGCACAAGCTGCTCATGGCCCTGCGGGACGGGGGCACGGAGGATGAGGAGACGGTGCATACCCTCTACCGGAAGATCATAGACTCTCTCGTACTGGAGGGCAGCTACCTCATCCTCCTGGCGGCGGACGGCTACGACGTGCCCTTCCGGGGCAAGGACGGCCGGGAGCTGGAGGACGCCTCGGAGACCATGTTCCGGTACATCCTGTGCGCCCTGTGCCCGGTGAAGCTGGCAAAGCCGGCCCTCACCTACTTTGTCACCGAGGGGGCCTTCCACAACCGGGCCTCCGACTGGCTGGTGGGGATGCCGGAGCTGGGCTTCTTATTCCCGGCCTTTGACGACCGGGCCACCAACCTGTACGGGGCTCTCTATTACACCCGGAACATTGCCGAGAGCCAGGAGACCCTGGTGAACGCGGTGTTCGGCGCCCCCGCCCCCATGCCGGCGGCGGAGCAGAAGGAGAGCTTCCAGAACATCCTGGGCCAGACCCTGGGGGAGGAGTGCTCCATGGAGACGGTGCAGGCGGTGCGGGGCCAGCTGTGCGCCATGATTCAGGAGCACAAGGAGAGCAAGGAGCCGGAGCCTCTCACCATCACCAAGGGGACGGTGAAGGGAGTCCTCGCCTCCTGCGGGGTGTCTGAGGCCCATGTGGAGGCCTTTGACAGCCAGTACAACGAGGTCTTCGGGGAGGACACGGATCTCAGCCCCCGGAACCTGGTGGACCCCCGGCAGATGGAGGTAAAGACCCCGGATGTGACCATCCGGGTGAACCCGGAGCGGACGGATCTCATAGAGACCCGGGTCCTGGGGGGCGCCAAGTACATCCTGATCCGCGCCGACGAGGGCGTGGAGCTCAACGGAGTCCCCATTCAGATTGAAGACTGACGGGGGAGACGGGACTCCCAGTCAAACCTGTGGCTGCCCGGCGGGGGAAGGGCCAATGTCACGAACTTAAGGAATCATTCCGTATTTACAGCACCGTGGGGCGGAGGTCTGTCACCCGCCGCCCGCTTTCCGGAAGCTGCGCACCCGATCCGAAGGTACTGCACTTCCAAGTCTGTCATTGCGAACCAGCGCGCACGCTGGTGTGGCAATCCGTTCCCCTGCAAGCAGTGGGGACTCGAGGACGGAACCGGCCTGGCGGTGCAATGCATATGAAACAACCGCCGCACCCCTGACTTGTCATCCTTCGCCTTTGGCTCAGGATGACATATCGGGGGTGCGGCGGTTGTTTCATAGCAATGGCAGGTTCGGGGGCGGGTGCGAGGGGACGACGGTACCTGTCAGATTTGCAGGTGCCCGGCGGGGGACAGACAGCAGCCCTACCATGCACGCTTGAGTTCGTGACATTTGGGAAAGGCCCCGGCCTGCAGTATGCGGAAAAATCACACAATGGGCGCCCCGGCGGAATGGGGCGCCCATTGTGTCAGGTGCTGCCGGGGGTTCAGCGGCTGCGGATGCCGGTGGAGGGCTCCGTGGTGCGGGTGGTGGGCGTGGTGCTCCGGGCGGAGCCTCGGGCACCCTCGGAGGCCTGGGTGCTCTGGGTGGACTCCCAGGTTCCTTCCGTGCCGTGGGTGGACTCCCGGGTTCCCTCTGTGCTGTGGGTGGACTCCCGGGTGGCTTCCGTGCTGCGGGTGGTCTCCCGGGTGGTGCCGGTGGTGTTGTGGGGGGTGGTGGCGGCGGTTCCGATGGTGCTGTTGGTACCGTTCACCGTGCCGTCGTTGCGGTCGGAGACGTTTCCGCCGTGGCAGCCGGTGAGAAGGGCTGCGCCAAAAGCCAGAGCAATTGCAAAAACAGATAACTTTTTCATAACGATTCCTCCTGAAATGAAATTCCGGCGGAGATAGTATTTGCCGCACCATGGGATTTAGACAGGAAAAATGCGGAAAAGAAAAGTGTCGATTGACGGCGAATGAAAAACACTGTATAATCAAATGGGATACATTTTAATAAAATGGAAAAAGAGGTGCATGAAATGAAAAAATGTCCCAATTGCGGCTGGCAGAACGAGGACGAGCGGACGGACTGCCTGGCCTGCGGCGCTCCCCTGGAGAACACGGCCCCGGCTTCGCCGGAGGAGCCGGTGTGTCCGCCGGAGCAACCCTGTCCGGAGCAGCCTTTTGAGCAGCAGCCTTTTGCGCAGCAGCCTTTTGACGCCCCCCTGCCGGAGGAGCCCCAGCCCAGAAAGTCCCGGAAGGGCCTGGGGGTGGGCCTGATCTCTGGCCTCCTGGTGGTGGCCCTGGCCGCCGTGGCAGTTTTCCTGATCCGGTACTACACCAACCCCATGCGGAAGATTGCTGCTGCCCTGGAGAAGACCTCCAAGGCCCTGACGGAGCAGTTTGCCGGCCTTCCGGAGCTTCAGGCCATGGCAGATGACAACAACATGTCTTTTGATGAGCAGAAGTACACCATGGAGATCAATTACACCTATGAGATTCCGAATTTTGGTGGGATTTATCTCAATCTGTCCCAAAACTATGACGCGGAAGCGGCCCGGATGGACGGCAACCTGGCCCTGGGGATTGCCGACATGGGTGCGCTCCGGGCGCAGTATGCGGCAGACAACGATGCACTCCAGGTGAAGAGTGAGCAGCTCTTTGGAGACACCCTGCTCCAGGGAGACATGAAGGAGCTTCTGGAGAGCATCAATGTGCTTGCGGACAGGGAGCTCTTTGACACCAGCGAAGAGCTGAATCTCTTTGAACAGCAGGATCCTGATGCGCTGGCGGAAGCCTGGAAGGAA
>JALETK010000010.1 GCA_022781505.1 Clostridiales bacterium
GGTTCGGAGTATCCCCGCAAAGCTCCTGCCGGCGGATGAGGAATTCCGGCTGGAGCTGCGGGACAAGGACTGGACGCCGGAACCGGAGCCGGAACCGGAGCAGAAGCAGGAACCGGAACCCGAGCCGGAGCCGGAACCCGAGCCGGAACCCGAGCCGGAGCCGGAGCCGGAGCCGGAACCGGAACCCGAACCGGAGCCGGAACCCGAGCCGGAGCCGGAACCTGAGCCTGAGCTGGAACCGGAGCCGGAGCCGGAACCGGAGCCCGAACCGGAACCCGAACCGGAACCGGAATCCGAACCAGAACCCGAGCCGGAGCCGGAACCGGAACCTGAGCCTGAGCCTGAGCCGGAACCGGAGCCCGAACTCGAACTGGAACCCGAGTCTGAGACAGAAGGGGAGCCTGTGGAAGAAGCGGCGCCTGAGGAGGCGGTGGTCTATGACCCGGCCAAGCCCATTTTGGGTCTGGCCAACCTGGAGGCCCTCCGGGCGGCGGCAGATGAAAACGGAGTGATAAGATTGTACAAAACGGGAGACGAATCTTGTTAAAAATGACATGACCCGGAGGGCTGGCTCTTTTGGGAAAAATGTGGTATCATGGGAAGGAAAATCTTAGAAAGAGGTGCTTCCTATGAAACGCATTTTTTCGTTGCTGCTGGCCCTGGTCATGGTGCTTGGGCTGGCGGCACTGTTCCCGCCGGCCCAGGCCAAAACAGGCGGAAAGCTGGTGGCTCTGACCTTTGACGACGGGCCGGGACCCTACACATCCCGCCTGCTGGACGGCTTGAAGGAGCGGGGGGTCGAGGTGACCTTCTTCATGGTGGGCAGCAGTGTATCCCGCTATCCGGAGCTGGTGAAGCGGATGTATCAGGAGGGCCATCAGCTGGCCAACCACAGCTATGATCACCCCGATTTTACCGGCCTGTCAGACAGTGAGATCCGCAGCCAGATCAGCAGAACCAACGCCCTGCTGGACAAGGCCGCAGGCGCCGGAAGTACATATATGGTTCGTGCCCCCTATGGCAGCACCAATTCCCGGGTGCGGTCCGTGGTGGGAGCGCCCCTCACTTACTGGTCCGTGGATCCCCAGGACTGGAAGGACCGGAATGCCACCACGGTGAAAAACCGGGTGGTGAGCAATGCCCATGACGGCGCCATCATTCTCCTGCATGACATCCACTCCACCAGTGTGGATGGCGCTCTGGCGGCCATCGATGTTTTGCTGGATGAGGGCTATGAGTTTGTCACCGTGCGGGAGATGTTCCGCCGCCGGGGCGTGGCTCTGGAGAACGGCGTCTCCTACACCCGCTGCAGCCCCACGGGCGTAGACTATGGCCCGGTGGCTGAGCCGGTGATTTCCTCCGCCAGCGTCAATGGGAAGCTTCAGATCACCATTACGGCCCAGGAGGGAACCAGCATCTATTACTCCCTGGAAAACGGAACCCTGAACCAGGAGAGCAAGCGCTATACCGGGCCCTTTACGGTGGAGGCCCCCTGTACCGTGTGGGCCGTTGCGGCGTACAACATGAACGGTGACCGGAGCAAGACGGTTTCTAAGACCTTCAGCAAAATGGCCTGTGAGCCTCCCGCCATTCAGGTGACGGAGGAGGGCATTCTGAATTTAACCAGAGTTACCCCGGGGACGGATCTGTTTTACACCCTGGACGGCACCGCGGCCACGGAGAACTCCACTCGGTACACCGGCATGGTGCCCATTGAGCCCGGTACGGAAATCTGTGCCTGCGCCGGCGGAGCGAGCTTCTTCACCAGTGCCACGGCCCGCGCCACCTACTCCCACCTGGGCAACTTCTTCAGAGATGTGTATATGGATCAGTGGTACTATCCCTATGTGGATCAGGCGGTGCATGAGGGATACATGCTTGGAACGGGCTTCTATGAATTCGCCCCCACGAAACCCCTGACCCGAGGGCAGCTGATTACCCTGCTGTACCGGTATTCCGGCGAGACCGTAACCCAGGAGGAGCTGGATGCCTGCCCCTTCCAGGATCTGGAGAAGGACAGATTTTATGTGGAGGCCGTCTGCTGGGCCTATGCCAAAGGAATCGTAATCGGCTATGACGAGACTACCTTTGGGCCGGATAACAGCGTTAAGCGGCAGGAAATGTGCAAGATTTTCGGCGAATTCCTGAGCTATAGGGGAAAGCTCCTGCCTGAGGGAACGGGAAGCGCGGAGCAGTATACGGATGCCGCGCAGATTCCCCAGTGGGCCATTCCCTATGTGGAGAGCATGACGGCCTGCGGACTGATCCTGGGCGATAAGGAGGGCACCTTCCGCCCCGGCGCCACCGCCATCCGGGCCCAGGCCGCGACGCTGCTGGTGCGGCTGAGCGAGCTGGAGGACACCCTGCCAGATGCACCAACGGAGCCTGTGCCTGTGGAGCCGGAACCTACCCAGCCGGAGGAGCCTGCGCCTGTGGAGCCGGAACCCAGTGAACCATAAATCCAAAGGCTAAGGTACGCCCCCGGAAGACGAACCGTCTTCCGGGGGCGTTTACCATATGACAAATGCGCCGCCTCAGTGAGGCGGCGCATGGAATGAGTCGGTATGGGGTTCCGAACCACCCGGAAGGGATCAGTGACCTTGAGCGTATACAATTTCCAGATCGGCGTATTCCGGCTTGGACAAATCCGATTCGCTGAGAATTCCTCTTACGATGCCGTTTTCCACAATGAAATATGTTCCGCTCTCACACAGGATGAATGGCACGGAAATGAGCTCTTTGCTTCCAATCTCGGCTCCCTGGGCATCCAGCTCCTCCTGGCTGGGAAGCCTGGCGGGCTGGAGAATCACCGTATAAGACAGGAGAAAGCCTGCCAGACACAGACAGACGATCAGGCTCGCAACGCCTTTGCGCAAAGGCTTTTTGGGGCACAGCACAGCCTGAAACCGCTGGCGCAGATAATTTCTCCGGGGGATTCCCTTCAAAGCCACAGGCAGATTGCTGCAATCCGGGGCCTGAAAGCCCAGGGTGTGCAGAATGGTCTGCAGATAGCTTGTCCGCTGGCGCTTATCCAGAGGTGCACAGGCCAGCTGGTCGCAATTCAACTCCTGAGCCTGCTCCAGGGTTTTGCACAGGAGCCACATGCAGGGGTTCCACCAGAAGAGGCACCGCAGAAGGGCAATGCCCTGGCGGCTCCAAAGATCCTTCCGGATGTGGTGGGCCAGCTCATGGCGGAAAACATACCGCAGCTCCTGGCTGCTGTACTCCCGGAACTGCGCCGGCAGAAGAACCTGAGGTTTGAAGAGGCCCGCGGAAACCGGAGTGGAAAAGGCCCCCGATACAGCCAGAGGCGGAGGTGTGGGGAGCCCCATCTCCAGGGCGGCTTCCCGGTAAATCTTGGCTGCGGGGTCTTCCCGGGGCAGGGGAACTGCCCGGGTGCAGAGCCTGTAAAGCAGAAACAGACGAATCACCAGAATGACCAGGCACACAACCGAACCCAGGGCCCAGAGCCCCAGCAAAAGGGTGGACACCCGGAAGCCGGGGAAGAGCTCGCTGCGCAGAACGGAGCGAATCCAGGGATACAGGTGCCAGGAGGAGATGATTTTACCGCTCAACAGCTCCACCGGAACCAAAAGACGGATTAAGCCCAGAGCCAAAACCAAAATCGCCTGCCAGGAACGGCCGGTGCGGCGGAGGAGAAAGCTGCTTAGCAGCGCGGCCAGGGAGAACCAGATCAGGGACATGGTCACGGAAAACGCCGTAACAATCATTTAGCTTCGGCAGAATCCTGTTCCTGTGTGTCCTTTTCCTCCTGGAGAGCGCGGCGCTGCTCTTCCAGCATATTCTCCAGCTCCTGAATGGTCGCCTCATCGATGCCGCCGCGGTGAACCAAAGCGGCAACGGTGCTGATGAGCAAATCACGGTTGGACTTTTTGGGGAGGGCGCTGGTCAGCTGATGGGCCAGGTAGTCTTCCTGGGAGATGACAGCCTCGTAGGTGCGGGCGTAGCGCTTCTCCGTATCTGTGATGCGGATAACGCCCTTGGAGATCATACTGTTGAGAATCAGGTGGATGGAGGAGGGGTTCCAGCTCCGGCCCTCGGTCTTGGTCAAAAGATCCTGACGGGACAGGGGCTTACCTTCCTCCCAAAGCAGCTCCATGATCTGACGCTCGGTGTTGGACAATAAAGATTGCGTGGGCATTGGTATCACCTTCAATTCAAGAATTTTTATTGGACAGAGCCAATCTTTTCATTATTATGACATACACCACAATACAAGCATACACCAAAACAGTGTATTTGTCAACTGTTTTATACATATTTCTTAAATTATTTTGGTAGTTTGTCTACTGGAGTAGTGCAGAACGGCGGAATTGGGGGAGAAAAGCTGCAGAATGCCAATCGCGGAAAAGGTCTTTCTACCATTTGACATGATTCTATTGGATGATATGGACCCTTTAAACAGAAGATGAACGCCTGCTGCTTTGTAAAAAAATGGCAAGATTTGTACTTGACAATTTGCAGGAAAACATATATAATTAATTATACAAAAGATGATTTGATTCTTCACCGCGTACTTAATCAACAGAATGGAGCGTTTCTATGAAATATCACATTTTAACCGAAAGCGAACTGGATATTTTGAATCTGCTGTGGGAAACCGGGCAGTCCATGAGCAGGCCGGAGATTCTGGCCGGGCTTTCGGATAAGGACTGGAACCCCAACTCCATCCACCAGGTGCTCAACAGCATGATGAACAAGGGCATCCTGAAGGTGGACGGTGTGGCCCGCTGCGGTAAGGGCTATGGGCGTACCTATGCCCCCACCATGAACCAGACCCAGTACCTGCTGCAGCAGGCAGGGGAATGTATGTCCAATGTTCCACCCAGGAAGCGTCTGCTGGGAGTAGTGGCTTCCATGGTGGAGGATGCGGATATTGATGCCGAAACCATTTCGGAGCTGGAGCAGCTGCTGGAGCACCGGAAGAAGGAGCTTGGCCTGGGATGAGCTTGGGAACCGTGTTTTCACGATTTTCCCTGCTCATGGCCCTGCTGTTCTTTACGGTTTTCTCCTTGGTTTGCTCCCAGGCCGCGAAAAAAGCCGGGTGGCATAGTCTCCGCGCTCTGGGGTTTGGGATTCTCCTGGTGCTGCTTCGCTTTCTTCTTCCATTGGAAGCATCCTTTGCAAAGATTATCCACGGAGGAAAGCTGTTTACAGAGCTGGATTTGTGGCTCCACGCAACACGGGTCGGCAGCCTGAACATCGTCCATATTGTGTGTATCCTATGGGCCGCCGGAACCCTTTTTTGCCTGGTTCGCATTCTTGCCATGCTCTGCAGACAGTACCGTGTGGTTCGGAGATCCCGCACGCCGCAGGATGGGGAGATTCCCCGCTTTTGCCGGTCTGTGGCCCGGGAGATGGGCATCTCAAGGGCAGGCGCTGTTTGCATCTCTCCTTCTTTTGAGGTTCCCATGATGGCGGGCTTCTTCCGGCCCAACATTCTCCTGCCCCAGGATGTGGAGCATCTGCCGGAGGAGGAGCTGCGGCTGATCCTCCGACATGAGTACACCCATTTTCACCGGGGAGACCTGTGGATTAAGCTGGGCATGGAGCTTTTGTGTTGCCTCCTATGGTGGAATCCCGGGGCCTATCTCCTGCGGACCAGCATAGGGCAGCTTTTGGAGCTGCGCTGCGACAGCTTGGTTTGTGCCAGACTGTCACCCAGGGAGTCCCTTCAATATGGCGAGACGCTTCTGCATGTGCTGCAGGGGTTGCATAGAAAACCCTCTTGCTTTGCTGCGGGCTTTTTCGGCTATACCAGCCGGGAGAAAATCCTGCAGCGCTTCGGACAGATTGCGTCGGTGAAGCAGAGACCCAAACAGCGGGGCATATCCATTCTGATTGCCGCTTTGGCTGTTGTTTTGTTTATTGGTTCTTACAGTTTCCTTTTTCAGCCCTATGCTCTGCCGCCTGAGTTGGGGTCTGATTATGAAGTAGCTTCCGATTTGGACAGTTCGTTCATTCTCCGGTATTCTGATGGTACCCTGGAAGTATACATAAACAATCGATTGCGCGAAACAATTACAAGCGACCAGCTAAACCAAGAGCCATATTGCAACATGCAGATTTTTGACGTTCAAATTTCTTATGAAGAGGAAGTGATAATCCCATGAAAAAGCTCGCTTTATGGATCGCCACAGTGTGTCTCGTTTTTTCTGCGGTTATCCCCAGTGTTGCAGCCGCAGAGCCCCCTGTTGAAACGGTTCAATCGTCTCAGGAAACCCGTACACAGGAGGTAATCTGGGTTACTCGTGTCTATAATGGCAAACAGCAGAAGCGGCTCTGGTCTGTCACATACGGGTGTTGGCTGACAGATTGGATTGACTGCTAACCTTTTCCAAACTTCCAGGTACCTAGAATCCCCGCCCGGACATCCGGGCGGGGTCATTTTTTGCCCTCGGGCCGGTATGAAGTCTGGGGCACCGGCGGCTTATGCGTGGGAGGCGGGCAGGAGAGTAGTCAGGATCTGCTCCGACCAGGCGGACAGGCGCGCCTCAATCCCGGGCGAGGACATGGCGGAGCCTGGGTCGTTGGCGGTTTGGAACATACAGAAGTGCGGCGGGAGCATCATGGTCTTGTTGAGGCAGAAGGCTCCCAGCACCTGACGGGCCAGCAGGTCTCCGCCGGAGTAGCCGGAGACGATGATGGAATACAGATATTTGTCATAAAGGGTGCTCCGGAGCAGCAAACTGGTCATCCGGTTGATAAGGGCTGTGATATTGGCGCTGACCGCGTCGTTGAAATTGGGGCACAGCAGGAGCATGGCGTCGCAGTCCAAAATGGCTGGGAAGACCTCCGTGGGCAGGGCGCCCCCGTAATAGCAGGCGCCGCTTTTGGAGTAGTGAAGGCATGCGGTATAGGAGCAGCCCCGGCAGTCGTAAATGGCTCCGTTTTGCAGGCAGATGGTGTTGATGTCGCAGAAGGGGGCGAGGGACTGGCAGAGGGCGTTTCCCATGGCTACGGTGTTGGAGCGGCGGTTGTCCGAGGCGTGGAGCATGAGGAGCTTTGGACGGGGAAACCGGGGCGCCCGGAATTGGGCCAGCCGCTGGGCCAGCTCCCGGGAGCGGGTGAAATAGGCCTCCTCCAGGCCGCAGCCCAGGCGGGCGGCGGAGATGCGCTGGTTGTACAAGGAGCCTGTGCCCTCCACCAGAGGCTTTCCTGGGAAGAGACAGCCGGCCATATTGGCGGCCAGGGCCAGGGCCTGGGCGGCCTGCTTGGTGTACAGCTCTCCGGCGCCGTCCGCCAGAATGCCGCCCACGGAGCCCTCCAGCGCGTCCGGGGCGCTGCGCAGCAGCCGCAGGAGCCGGAAGGTCTCCGGACCCATGCCATATTCGTCCGTTGCCAGGGCGAAGAGCACCCGCTTCCCCCGGAGCGCTCCCTGTACCAGCCCCTGGGACGTGGCCTCCGCCACCGGCAGCCCCTCCAGGGCTGCTTCCAGCAGACGCTCCAGCCGGGGGCTGGTCTCCGTTTTCAGAAGGAAAATGGTCTCACTCATAGGCGAATCCTCGCAGCTCCCCCCAGGCCTGCTCCAGCCGGGCCAGAAGCGGGGGAGCCAGAGGTTCCCGGAGGAGCTTCGGGCCGAAGGGGGTCATGGTGTTTTCGCAGCCGAAATAGACACCCCCCAGGGGAACGGCGCCATAGTGGGGCAGGCCCCGCACCAGGCGCAGAATGGACACCGCTGCCGAGGAGAGGCCGGGGGCGATGTAGGGCTTATACCCCAGGGCCCGCACCTGCAGATTCATCTCCCGGGTGGCTCTGGTCAGGGCCAGGGAGGTCTCCTGGTCATAGCCCTCGTCCGGGGCGTTGGCCACCACAAGACCGGCCCCGTGGGGGCCATAGACCCGCAGGGTGTCCGTGTCCGGCGCGGCATACCGGGCCCGGGCAGCCATGACCCCCAGGCCGAAGCCCTGCACCTGCTCCGGGGCAAGACCCTGAAAGTCCATTTCCCCGGCGTCATTCCGGTTGCTCTCCAAAAAGACGAACCGGGCCAGGTGATCCACCGGGTCGGAGATCTGGCAGAACAGCCCGGGGAAGCGAACCCGCCGGGCCTCCCGGGCATAGTGACGGAGCATATCCCGGTTGGCCTCGTACTGAAGCATCCGCACGTCTCCCTTGGTTCCCAAAGGAGGGACGCCCCGGGAGGCGGTGAAAAGGAACAAATCACAGTCAAAGAGGCTCTGAGGCTCCGCCACCGTCACTTTGGGCAGGGGGGCGCCGTCGGGGGAGAGAACCTGGTTCAGCTCCATCTCATAGCGGCGGCAGGCCGCTTCGTTGGGGTCGTAGATGCGGATTTCCCGGAGCTCCTTACCCAGGAGCTTCAGGCCTGTGAGAACGGTGCCGCCCACGTCTCCCAGCCCCACCAGGGTGACCCGAAGCCCATGGGCGGGGCGGCGGGTAAACTGCTCCAGGTATTCCCAGCAGCGGGGGAAGGCGGTGTTCAGCACGGCGGCCCCATGCTCCTGCACAAAGGCGGCCAGAGGGCCATTTTGCCCTGGCTCACAGGGGGTCAGGGCCTCTATGGACTCCTGACCCACCTCTTCCAGGCAGGACACGGGGTAGAGGCACCGGCTGTACAGAGGATCGGAAGGACGAAGCAGCAGAAGAGGTGCGAAGGGGGCGGACACAGGGGTGGCCTCCGGGGGGAAGCCTCCCTCCCCGGCCAGGCAGTAGGGGCCGAATTTCTTATAGACCATGGATAACCTCCGACATAGAGATGCGCCGCAGCTGTGCCAGATCATCGGACACATAGCTGGAGGCGGGGACCGTGAGATCATAGGACAGGTGACTGCCCCGGTCCGGCAGACGGGGGCGGAACAGGGCCTCCGCCAGCCGCTCCAGGGTGAGGGTGGTGGAGAAAATGGCCAGGTGCCGCCGCTCCAGGGCGGTGAGAATATCCCGGGCATTTTCCAGGGCGGCTGTGGACAGCCGCAGCCGTCCGGAGCCGTCGGAGCCGGGGATGAAGGTGGGATTCACATAGGGGAGAACCAGGTTGATGGCCGGGCGGCTCCAGCCCAGATCCTCCGGCCGGTTCATGCTGTCCCCGCCCAGGAAGGGATAGAGGCTGCTCTCTGTGAGCCAGTTGTTGAGATTAGGAATGAAGTACTCGCAGTCCACATTCCGGCCCTGGGTGAGCATGAGATCCCGGCCCTGGCCGGAGAGAAGACCCACCACGATGCTGCGGATTTCCACATGTTCCTCTTTGAAAATGTGGTCCAGGGCGTGGATGCGGTGGCCCCGGTGCAGAAGGTCGTCCACCAAAATCACCGGGCGGCGGAAGGATTTGATGGTTCGCACCTGGCTGGTGAGGGAGGAGTAGCCCGGGGACTCCAGAATGTGGAATTCCTCCATGTCCGCCGTATAGACCTTGTCCGCGTGGAGGGTCTTGGTCACCGTGTTGGGAACCACCTCGTCTGCCAGAATTTTTCCGTAGGGAACGCACATATAGGGGCCCAGGCGCCGGGTTCCGGCGGGGACGTCCGTCACTCCGTTGTGGGCCTGCACCTTCCGGGACAGGCTGTTGTTCAGGGTCTCCGCGTCAAAGGCCAGAAGGAGCTTCCCGGGGAACTGGGCGGTGAGAGCGGTGCGGAGCTTCAGCCGGGTTTCCGTCACCGTCTTTGTCACCACGGGGTCGCTGCGCAGAGGCTCCTTAATCCAGAGGAACACGTCCTGAATGACCACCATGGGCGAGCGCATGTCCACGGACAGAATGTCCGGCTGATCCGGGATGGGCAGGAAGCCCAGCTGCAGCAGCTCTCTGTAAAGGCTGCTGGCGCCGCTGCAGCGGCACAGGGCATAGGTGTGATCCGTCTCCAGGCTCCGGGCCAGGAGCTCATTTACCAGCTGGCGGCGGATGCCGGCGGCGTCCTCCGAGGCGCAGGCCACATGATCCACCATCATAATGCGGCCGGAGGTGTGATTCCGGACGTAGGCGGCGGCGTCCCGGGAGCCCAGGGCCTCCAGAAGACTGGTGCTGGTCACCGTATGGCCGCAGGCCCAGCCCAGGGGCTCCTGAGAGTCGTGAATCCGGAGAAATACGCCGCAGGTACCTGCATAGTGCTCCATACAATACTGAAGCCTGGGAGGGAAGGGAAGGTCTGAGGCGACGATGTTTTCAAAATACAGGTTTCCCGGGGCCAGGATGTTTTTAAACTGGGGAGACCGGAGATACAGGCCCCGCTCGTAGATCATGGACTGAACAATGGGGTCCACCAGCATGGAGATGTCCATGTCCTTGTCCACATATTCCCGGATGCGGGTGGAGCTGACGCCCTCGCACCAGGCGGGCAGGGACACCAGCTTCCAGGTTCCCCGGAGAACCTTTTTCAGCTGCTCCTCGCCTACGCTGCTGCCGGGGCGGCGGAAAATCACATGGTTGTAATACCGGGCGGAGCCGGGGGCGTCGGAGCGGTAGGCGGAGGCGCCCTCGATCACATCGCTGCCGGCAGTGAGGTACAGCTCCCGGCCCGGGAACCTGGCGGCGAGAGCGGCCAGATCCTCCGGAATGGCGATGTTCACCGGTGTATTGTCCGGGAACAGATACACATCCCATTGATCCGCCACGGAGATGGCGGCAATCTTCCGGCGCAGGAGCTTGGGGATGGTTCGCTTGCTCCAGGAGAACTCGTCAATGGCCAGGTAGACCTCGAAGCCCATGGCGTGGATGTCCTGAACGATCTGCTTGTGCCCGGCGGAGAAGGGGTCGAAGGTGCCCGGAAAGAAGGCCACCGGCCTGGGGGCCGGGAATTCCAGGGGACAGCCCTCCACCTCGCAGGATACAATCAGGCGGTACAGGTGGTTCAGCATGGCGGCGTGGTTGTAGAAGGTGAGGGGGTTGCCGGTGGGCTCAGACAGAAGGCAGGAGAGCTTTTTCCCGGTGCGGATCAGGCAGTCCCGCCGGACGGCCTGGGAGATGGTCGGATTTCCGAAGATGCTCCGGCACAGTACGGACAGGGCGGTCTGGTGAATCACAGGGTTGTAGTGAGCGATGCCTGTGAGGAGCAGGCCCAGAACCCGGTCAAAAACCTCCACCCGTGCGCAGCACTGCTCGGTCATCATGGCGCCCAGGGTGTGCAGCGCGGCGTTGGCGGCCCGCAGGGAGCCGGTGTGGCCGGCGTGAATCAGATCATCCAGGTAGTCCAGTCCCTCTGTCAGCTCCTTGTCCGGCATCTGACACAATAGTCTGCCCAAGAACGGAGGTATGTAGTAGGAAATCTGCTCCTGACCGGTCTCCAGCTCCCGGGTCAGGTCAACCAGAATCTCGTTTTTCTGGTCAACGGTGAGATATTCCGTCAGCTGAAGGAGGACAAAACCTGCGTATTCCCGAACGGGCAGGTGCTCACTGACGGACAGCAGGTTGGAAAGGTGCATGGCGGTGTGGAAGGCCTCAGCGGGATTGGACTGGGCCTGATCCCGGAGGAAGTCAATCTGAACCAGCTTTACGGTCCAGTGAACGGCATTTTTCAGGTTGCTCAGGAAGAGCTCTCCGGGGTTTGCCTGAGGCAGGGGATCGGCGTGACCGCAGCATTGGTTGAGAAGCCGGATTCTGGTATAGCAGACGGCAAAGGAGTCGCCGGGCTCCAGGGCCGTGAGGACAGGCTCCCAGGAGGCGGAGAGCCGGGGGCATTTCTCCATAAAATGCTCCATGCACCGCATCACAGTCAGCCGCAGGGGGACGTCAGGGTCCTCCAGGAAGGAGGAGAGGAGAGAGATGAGGCAGGAGGGGTCCTCCACCGCCTGAGGGGGCACAAAGCACATGGCGCTGGTGAGCACCTCCCGGTCCTGCCCCTGTGCGGTCTGGAGCAGGCGCAGGAGGGGCCTTGCCATAACCTGGGCGTCATATTGGGAGCAGGAGGAGAACAGGCTCTCGGCGATGACCTTCAGACTGTCGGAAATTCGCTGGGCGTGCTTGCCGGAGATTTTCCGGTCCGGGTGGAGGCAGAGCTGGATATATTCCTCCCACAGCCGCTCCGCCTCGTCAAAGTAGCCCATGAGGGTGGGGGCATAGGCGGTGGCCGGGGCGTCGGCGGGCAGCTCCTTCCGGTAGGACGGGCCGCTGTTGGCCAGAATCCGGCCCATAATCCGGGCCGCCCGGCGGCGCACGTCTCCCTCCCGGTACATGAGCAGCTCATACAAAAAGCCCAGGGTCATGCGCTTGCTGTGCTTTGGCATATAGCTGTTGTATTCTTCAAAGAGAAGGAGGTAGGTGCGGATTCGCTGAGGCGTCTTTTCTCCCCGGGCCTGCTCCAGAAGCTGCTCGAAGGAGGTGTCCGTGCTGAAGGTGTCCATCAGGCGCAGACTGTTGTCAAAGGTCAGGTTCCGGAGTCCCGCGACAATCTCCTGCCCGATGCACAAAGCGGGGGGCTTGGGGGAGACGGGCTGAAGCTGCTGCACCTCCATGTCGGGGGAGATGCCCCTGGAGGCCAGGAAGCTCTCAAAGTCCCGGAGCTTGGCGTAAACCGTGGCGTACCGCCGGCGCTTTTCCGGGGTCATGTTGGCGAGCTTGGACAGAATGATGGAGTAGGAATCGGCAAGGGAATAGATTTTTGTCCGCTCCCGGCCATGTTCGTCCCGGATGCCCCGGACCCGGAAATCGGCGTAAATGAGTAGCAGGGACTCCATGGGCAGATTCTCAAACTCCAGATCCCAGGTGGAGTGGTTGGCGGCCACATGGGCGATGTGGGGAAGGGCGTGCTCCGACAGGTACTGCCAGGTGAAGTAGTAGTGAAGATAGGGGGTGCGGGGCGCGTCCTTGCCCCGGCAGCCGAATTTTCCAATGTCATGGCTCAAAGAGGCGGCGCTCACCAGGGGAATGTCCACCTTGAGACCGGCCAGCTTGGCCAGGCGCGCCCCGTGGACGGCCACGTTGTTCACGCCGATGGTATGGCTGGCAGGGTCAAAGGGCATACAATCCCGGCCAATGCGCAAAAGAGCCTGGAACCGGTCCTTGGTGAGACAGCGGCGGAAGGCGGCGTATTCTCCGGAAATCCGGCTGTCCCGGAGCTCCTGCTCCGTGGCCCAGTGAGGGTCCAGAAGGGGATCAAAGTCACAGTGCCCCGGCTCCTGCTCCAGCAGCCAGGTGAGCACCTGGAGATAGAATTCCACGGCAGTCTCCTGAGCCTGGGTGGGCGGCTCCCGGGTGGGATCGGGAAACAGGTTTGCCGCAAGGGTTTCATATGTAAACCGGAGCCATCCCTCGGGAGGCTGGGGACACAGCCGGTCCAGCACGGGACTGCACAGCTCCGCCAGAATGCCGCAGTCCGTCCTGCGGCCCTGAAACTGGCGTATACCGTCTTCAAACATGGAGGCGTGAAGCAGCTGAATGAATCCCCGGCGGCTGATTCCCAGGTATCCGGCAAAGGAAGCGGCGAGCTGATCCGTCAGCTCGGAAAAATTGTCTCGCAGATCCATAATGGAGCCTCCTCGGTTGATGATGCATCTATTATCCTTGTTTTCGGGGTAAAAGTCAATGAAAACAATTGGGGCCGGCATTTTCAGCCGGCCCCGGGGATGGGAATGGGAATTACTCGATGATGATGCTCCAGGTGGACTCGATGACGGGGGAGATGGTGCCGGCCTCGCGGATGTAGTCTGCCAGGAGGTTCCGGGCCTGGCCCTTGTCCTCGCCCTGGATCATGTCGTACTGGGTGGAGTAGATGATCCGGTCAGGATCATTGGGGGTGAACTCGCAGCCGTGGTCATTGAGATACTGGATGTAGTTGCCGCCGCCGTTGTACCGGTAGTTGTTCACAACCACGGTGAACACGGCGTCGTCCGCCACGGCTTCGCCCTTGTAGGAGATGGTGACCCGCTCGCCCTCGGGCTTGCTGGGATCGATGACATAGGAGAAGTCCTGGCCGTAGATCACATCGTAGTAGGTGAGGCCGCCCAGGATGGTGACGCTGCCGTCCTCCTCCACCTTCACCTTGGAGGCGGAGTACTCCAGCCAGGTGTCCACTTCCTTGCCGGTCATGGTGATCTGATAGAACCAGTTCTCATACCGGTACAGCTTGAACATGTCGCCCAGGACGATGTCGCCGGCGGGGATCAGGTTCTCGGCACTGCCGGAGGTCAGAGGAGCGGTGATGGACAGCTGAGCGGGGGTGTCGTCGGTCTTATCGTCGGGGGTGTTCTCGCCGGTGCGGTCATAGGCGCCCCAGATCTGGACCTTGTTCACCAGGTCCACGAAAGCGGAGGGAGCGCCGCCCAGGTTGGCAGCGGAGAAGTCACCGTCGGCCTTGCCGATGGGCTGGAGCATGTACTCCTCCCAGGTGGCGGTCTCGTAGGGCTTCAGAGCGGCCTCCATGGCCTCGTCCACCTCGTAGTTGGCCTGCCACACCCGGTTTTCATCCCGGTAGGACATGGGCACGGAGGCGGCGGTGATGGTATAGGAGCCTGCCACCTTGTCGTAGGTGATCACGGACTGGCCAACGGCATTGGCCTTGGTGCCCGGGGAGATGACGGGGATCTCCACGCCGTCGGTGTTCTCAATGGAGGTGACACCGTTGCGGTGCTCATGGCCAGAGAACACCAGGTCGATGGTGTTGGTCTCGGAAATCAGGCGGCGGATGAAGTCGGAGTCTTCGTCGGAGTCGATGCCGGAGTGGCTCACAAGGACGATCAGATCGGCCTTCTCGGTCATCTCCTGCTCGTAGTGCTTGTAGGTCTCAATGGGGTTGGCAAAGTAGATACCTTCCCAGTTGGCGGGAACGTCCCACTTGGCGACGTTGGGGTTGCCGATGCCCATGACGGCAACGGTGACGCCGTCAAAATCATAGAGGGCATAGGGAGCGTAGCCGTTCCAGGTGGTCCAGTCCTTGGTCTCGTCGTTGTTGGTGGCGGCGGCCAGGTAGTTGGCGCAGCTCACGGCCACGGAGGACTCAGTCTCGGTGGCGTCGCTGGTCAGGTAGCTGAGGCGGCTCTGGAGGATCTTCATGCCGTAGTTGAACTCATGGTTGCCGGGCACGAACATATCATAGCCCATCATTCTGAGGGCCTTCATGGCGGGGTCCTCTTCCTCCGTCTTGCTGAAGCAGTAATAATAGGTCAGGGGAGTGCCCTGGAGCAGATCGCCGCAGTCGGCCAGGAAGGTGTTCTCATAGAGATCCCGCTGCTCCTGGACAAAGGTGGCAACCCGGGTCAGGGACTGATGGTAGGTGCCGGAGGCGGTGTAATCCGCGGTGTAATCCGTGGCGTAGACCTGACCGTGGACGTCGGAGGTGGCCATCACATTGATATCCACCTTGCTGGTGAGGAACCGGTACACCACGGTGGCGAACTGGCCGCGGGTGGACAGGGCGCGGGGCTGCAGGGTGTTGTTCTCCATGCCGTAGATGAGGCCCACGGAGACGGCCCACTGCATGGCCTGCTGGGCATAGGACTTCACGGTGTCGCTGTCGGCAAAGGAGGAAAGATCAGCGGCCTTTTCGGTGTTCATACCGGCCACCTGGGCGTACCGGTAGAACATGGTGACCATCTCCTGACGGGTGATGGCCTGCTTGGGGCAGAACCGGCCGTCGGGATAGCCCTTGACAATGCCGGTGGCGGAGGCCCAGATAACAGCGTTCTCGTAGAAGGAGCCCTTCACAACATCGGAGAAGGGAGCCTCGCCCGTAACCGCGGGCTCTCCGGCCAGACGGTACAGAACGGTGGCCACGGTGGCGCGGTCCAGGGTCATGTTGGGGGCGAAGAGAGTGTCGGTGATGCCGATCATGTAGCCCTGGCCGTCCACGAACTGAACAGGCTCATAGAAGAACCGGTTCTCGGGAACATCGGTGAAGGGCATGTCGGTCACGTTGATCCGGCCCTCGCCGTAGGGATTGGAGTATTCCTCGCCGACCACGCCGTCCAGATGGTCGCGGATGAAGGTGATGAGCACCTGGTTGTCAATCATGACCTCATCCTGGAGGATCTTGTTGTCCATGAACATGTTGATGCCGTCGCCGCCGGACTTCAGCATGTAGTTGTGGGAGGCCAGAGTGTAGGTGGCATCCAGGTCAATGGGCTCGTACTCGCCCTTGTCGTTCAGAACCTGCACGTTCTTGACCCGGCGCAGACCCTCCACGGAGACGAACATGCTCTTGTCGTCGGTCTTGACGGAGGACGCCACGTTCAGGTCGATGGTGTACTTCAGGCCGGAGACCTGGAGGAAGCCGCCGTTCTCACCGGGGGTGGAGCGGGAGGCGTGCTCCAGAGCGTCCACGATTTCCTGACCGGTGGCTTCCACCACGCAGGCCATGTTGCCGAAGGGATGCACGGCGATGATCTGACCGTAGGTGATGTCGCCGGCGGGGATGTCCACACGGACGCCGCCGCCGTTCACAAAGGCGATGTCGGCGCCCAGAACGGTGCGGTAAGCGTCGGCGCACAGGTCGCCCAGATTGGTCTCGGCGCTGCGGACGGCGCGCTTGCCGGTCTCAGGATTGCTGATGGTGAGGGCCACGTCGGTCTTGGCCACCACTTCGTTGAGCTTGTCCTGATACTGGGCTTCGATGTTCTTGATGAAAGCGTCGGTCTCGGTATCCACCTCGTTGTAGCCGCTGACCAGCTCCGTGGTGATCTCGCCCTCGGGGGTGATGACCATCTTGCCCAGGTTGTTGAGCTTGGTGCCGGTGGAGGTGAGGATGACGTCCTTACCGGCCTGATCCTTCACGGCCTCGCCGGCGATGGTGCTGTGGGAGTGGCCGTCGATGAAAGCGTCCAGGCCGGTGGTGTTGGCAATGATATCGGTGGAGCGCCAGGGGGCGGACTGCTCATCGATGCCGCAGTGGCCCAGGGCCACGATCACGTCGGCGCCCTCCTTGGCGGCGGCGTCAATGGAGGCCTGAACGGCGTCATAGAGATCCTTGCCGTTGTTGCCCTCGCAGAAGCCGTAGATGTAGTTGCCCTCCGCGTCCTGGAAGTAGGTGGGGGTGGACTTGGTGAAGGTCTCGGGGGTGCTGATGCCGATGTAGGCGACCTTCAGATCACCGTAGGTCTCAATGGCATAGGGCTCGGCAACGGTCTTGCCGGTTTTGAGATCGGTGAAGTTGCAGGAGAGGTAGGTGGCGTTGGACTTCTCCAGCAGGGACAGGGCCACGGGCATACCATAGTCAAACTCATGGTTGCCGAAGGTGGCATAATCATAGCCAACCTGATTCATGATGTCGATCAGGTAGCTGCCGTTGGACAGAGTGCCGATGGCCTCGCCCTGGATTGCGTCGCCTGCGTCCATCAGGGTCACATAATTGTATGTGGCCTCCATGGCCTTCTTGTAGGCGGCTACGTTGGCGTAACCCATGGTACCCGCAGGGGTTCCGTTGTCCACGCCGCAGTGCACGTCGTTGGTATACAGGACAACGACATCATCCGACTTTTCGCCTTCGGCGAAAACCATGGTCGGAAGAACCGTCAGAACCATAACCAGTGCAAGGAGCACAGACAGGATACGCGAAGAATGCTTGCTTCTCATAGTACGTCCTCCTTAAAAATATAGGTGCAGAGTGAATTTCACTCTGCACCTATTTTACCAAAGAGTTCCTGCTTTTTCAATGGGCAAGCCATGAGATTCTGTAAAATCCAATAAAAGATTTGTATACTCAGGGAATAATGCGTCTGGCGCCGACACAGTTGCTCTCAAAGTAGCTGGATTCGGTGCTGGCAATGACCACGCCGGTGCGGGAATTGGCCGCATGGATGAATTGATTGTCCCCAATGTAGATGCCGATGTGGGTAATTTCGTCCAGAGTGCCGTAGCTGGAGAAAAACACCAGGTCTCCGGGAAGCAGCTCGTCCAGGGAGACCTCCCAGCTGTTTTCATATTCCCACTGATCCGTGGCGGTGCGGCCTACCTTGTAGCCGAAGTGCCGGTATACATAGTACACAAGGCCCGAGCAGTCAAAGCCCGTCTCAGGGGATGCTCCTCCCCAGACATAGGGATAGCCCTCAAACTGCAGGGCAAACTCCACAAGGGCCTCCGCCTCGGGGCGGTAGCCGGGATTGCTTTGTTCTTCCTCCCAGGTGAGGAAATAGTTGTAGGTCCGGTAGAACAGGGCCAGGGCCTGCTGGCACTCGGTGGAGCTGCGGGGAGCCAGGCCGGAGCCGTCGCCCTTGAGGATTCCCAGGGATACCAGAAGCCGGGCGCTTGGCCTGGCGTATTCATGAAGCTGGTCTGCGTCCTGGAAGCCGCTCAGGTCCGTGGCGGGGCTGTCCGTCCTGTTGTAGCCCAGGGCGCCCAGGAAGTTGACGGTGATCCGGTAGAACTGCTCCCGGGTGATGGGGGCGTCCGGCAGGAAGGTGCCGTCGGGGAAGCCGGAGACAATGGCCAGGCTGTTTGCCAGGGTGATGGTGTCGTCCTCTACGTCGGAGAAGGGAGAGGCGCCAACCTCCGTGGAGGTCTCCGGACGCAGGGCCAGATAGGCATTCACGGCCACATAGCACATCTCCCGGCGGGTGATGTCCGAGCGCATATCCCGGCCCAGAAGAATTTCCGGAATGAGACCCTGCCGGTCCATGGGAGCCAGCTCCACCAGGGCCCAATTGCTGAGATTGGGATATTTCTCCGCAAAGGATAGCCCGGGTTCGGGGCTTCCGCCGTTCAGGACAATGTAGGTCCGGTAGAACATGGCCAGCGCCTGTTCACAGGAGGTGGTTGCCCTGGGGGCAATTCCCTGACCGTCGCCCTTGACAATTTCCAGACCCACCGCCAGACTGGCGGCGGATTTGGCCCATGGGCTGACGGAACCGGCGTCCGGGAAACCAGACAGGTCGGAGAAGTCGGACTCCTCGGGAACCCAGCCGCTCACCAGAAGGAAATTGTAAACAAAGACGAAGAACTCCTCCCGGGTCAGAAGCTGCTCCGGACGGAAGGTTCCGTCCTCATAGCCGCGAATGAGGCCTGCGGCGTAGGCCTTGGCGGCAACGGGGCTGTCCGTGTCGGAGAAGGGAGCCTCCTCCGATACGGGAATTTCCGCACCTATGTAAACCTCAAAGGCCTGGACGGCGATGGTGCACATCTCCAGGCGGGTGATGTTCTCCCGCAGGTCTTCCTTTTCCTCCAGCTCCTGGGGGATGAGACCCAGGGCTTCCATAGCGTCCAGCTCCGCTTTGGCCCAGTTGCTGGTGGCGCCGTAGGCCAGGGCGGAGGGGATGATTCCGAAGAGCATGGCTGCAATACAGATGGCTGCAATGATGCGAAGCTTTTGTTTCATATTTGAATCAAACCTCCCAATCAAGCTCCAGTGCCACGGGGCAGTGGTCGGAGCCGAAGATATCCGTGTGAATTTCGGCGGATTTCACCCTGTCCCGCAGGGAATCGGATACCAGAAAATAGTCGATGCGCCAGCCTGCGTTGTTCTTTCTGGCGTTGAAGCGATAGCTCCACCAGCTGTAAACCCCGGTGAGGTCCGGGTGCAGGTGCCGGAAGGTGTCCGTAAAGCCGGATTCCAGCAGACGGGTGAAGCTCTCCCGCTCCTGGTCGGAGAAGCCGGCGTTTCCCCGGTTGGGGCCGGGATTTTTCAGGTCAATCTCCTGATGGGCCACGTTCAGGTCGCCGCAGGCAATCACGGGCTTCCGGGCGGAAAGAGCACAGAGCCGCTCCCGGAAGGCCTTGTCCCAGCTGAGCCGGTGGTCGATGCGCTTCAGGCCCTCCTGGGCGTTGGGCGTGTAGCAGGTGACCAGATAGAAATCCTCATATTCCAGGGTAATCATCCGGCCCTCGGTGTCCAGCGCCTCCGTCCCCACCCCGTAGGTCACGGACAGGGGCGGCTTTTTTGCGAAGATGGCGGTGCCGGAGTAGCCCTTTTTCTCGGCGGAGCACCAGAATTGGGTGTAGCCGGGGAGCTCCAGCTCCAGCTGACCGGGCTGCAGCTTGGTCTCCTGCAGGCAGAAGAAATCCGCGTTCAGCCGCTCGAAGGCCTCCGGAAAGCCCTTCTGCATACAGGCCCTGAGGCCGTTCACATTCCAGGAAATAAAATACAAGAGCTGCCACTCCTTTCCGTATTTGCATCAATATCACCCGTATATCATAGCAAAAAGAAACAAAGATTACAACCTTTATTTCAAAAAAGTTACAAATTTGTTTGCACGATTTCAGACCTTTTCAAAAAATGTGCCAGAAACCAAGGATTGTTCCTGGGCTTCTGGCACATAGAAAAGCGACTGTGATGCAATCTGATGAGCATTACAATATAACAAAGGTATATAATCTGCAACAGTGATCCGAAGCCACGGAAAATGGCTCCTGATCATATCATATATTTTCGTCGTCGATTCCAACAACGTAGATTGAACCGGAAACTTCTCCCACGCTAAGGAGATTTTTTATAAATCCATAATATGTAAGGTTCGGGGAAAGGTCAGACTTTGCACGGTACTCTGACTTGTTGGCAACGCCGCTTGTAAAAAGCGCATAAACTTCAGGAACAAATGTGTCTGTGCGCGGAATATAGTAGCATACTCCTCCGCGCATAACCTCGCTTTGGTTAGATGCACTGTGAGTAAGTATCCCGCTCACATACACATTGTCGTATGCCAGAGAGGACTTTGTAAAGGACTTTCCGCTTACGCCATAGGTTGTAAGCAAATTGGACACACCGGTGCCTTTGACATAAAACAAATCACGGGAACTCATTGGCATGGCATCCGCAGAATCGTCTAAAAGAATATCGGTTTGATCGGACAATCCGCCCAACGGTGCAACTGCGGAAACGCCACCAATCATGGACGCAAACAGAAAGAAGGCCACAAGAAAAGATGTCACTCAAATTTTCATTATCATCATTTCTCCTTAATTACCAGTTGGCAGAATTACATCGGATGAGTCGAGATAGTCTGGAATCGTGTAATTCTCAAATACTAAACCTTCACGAAGCGCCTCGGGGATTGATTGGACATTGAGAATCATACGATACTCCCCATCCATCACCGCTACAAAGTTCACTGTGCGATCCTTTTTCCCAGTGCCAATTTCCGTAATTGTGTAGGTGATAGCGGTTAAATTATCATTAACTTGCTCAACTTTTTCAACGGAATAATCTGACACATCAGTCTCGGATCCTTGATAAAGAGGAATTGTGGCCGGATTCGCAAAGTATACATATTGGCTAGCCTCATTTAAATCCGTTTGGAACGCCTCCATGTAGGATTCAAAGAAGGCTTCCGGTGTTTCTTTTTCCTTTGCACAGGCGATGCAGCACAACGTACAAAACACCAAAAGAAGGACGAAACAAAACGACCTCGTTTTTTGCAAATGATTCACCTAACCCTTTCTGCACACAGCGGCCAATCAAGATTTTACCATACCGGAAAGCAGTTATTTCATATGATCACAACCTTACATTCTGCAATATATTTAATTAAGGCTCTCTATATAAGTAGAATAGCACAAGACAAACTAATTGTCAATAGGTACTTTAAAAAAACAACAATTTTTTTGCAGATTTAGATCAGATTATTGTTAAATAGTAACAATACAACTTACGCCGGCGAGCTGCTATATGCATGAATGTTCCACTGACTTTTTGCTGCGCAAAAGTGTAGAAGGATGCGCTTTTTCCAGCCTTTTCGAAGCAGCTGAACAGGATATGCGAAAACTGCATGCGCACTGGCTGCTGCCCGTGATTGTGGTGCGTAATACTGTGCAAAAGTTTTATACTTTCTGTGGGAGGTTTTTAATGGGACTTGGAAATTCCGGCAATCTGTGCTAGAATTAAAAATAGGAATCAAGCTTTGAACAAGGGCGAAGAGGCGATGACAGCCCCAATGCGCCGTAGGGAACGGTCTTGACCGTTCCGCAAGCTCCCGGCGCCGGCCCGCCTCATTCAAACGAACCGCACCCCCAAAGCTGTCATTGCTAGACCCCGTAGGGGGACGATTCCCGCCCGAAGGGCGGGGCGTTCCCTGCGGGAACGCAGCGGAACGGTCAAGACCGTTCCCTACTGTGCAGGGGCAAGGGGTTGGAAGGCTTCGGAATCGCCGCCTGGTTTAACCCTTGATTCGCATTATAAAATCCAGTATATCTGCTGGTAGTCTGTACGGTGTCTATGGAGATGCAGACGCCCTGATTGTGCAGTCTGATTTGTTGACATCCAATGATTCGTGGGGGATGCACGCTGTCATACGAGCGATGAGGGATAGTATGTGAACTCCAACACAAGGATTATGAAACTGGGAAAACATGCACTGGTAAGCTGGAAGGCACAGCTGAACAGACAACGTGTGAGTACGACGAATGAATGAAGGGAGTATCCCATGAACGAGATTTTTTTGTTAAAGCTTGGCGAGATCGTCCTGAAGGGGCAGAATAAAAAGCAGTTTGAAGGCAAGCTGCGGCAGAATGTCCGGCGCAGGATGAAGCCATTCGGGGACTTTGACGTGTATATCCTGCAGTCCACGGTATATGTGGAGCCCCGGAGCGAGGACTGCGACCTGGAGGGGGCCTGGGAGGCCTGCCACTATATTTTTGGCGCTGTCTCCCTGTGCCGGTGCCGGCCCTGCGAGAAGAGTCTGGACGCCATCTACCAGGCGGTGGAGGCTTACCTGGGGGAGGATCTGGAGTGCGCCGCTTCCTTTAAGGTGGAGTCCAAGCGGTCGGACAAGTCCTTCCCCCTGACTTCCATCGGCATTTCCCAGGAAATCGGCGGCCGTCTGGCGGAGAGCCACCCCCACCTGAAGGTGGATGTGCATCACCCGGCCTACACCGTGTATGTGGAGGTGCGGGATCTGGCGGCCTATGTTCACGGCCCTGCGGAGCCCGGGGCCGGCGGCCTTCCCACCGGCGTGGGCGGCCGGGCGGCGGTGCTCCTGTCCGGGGGCATTGACTCTCCCGTGGCGGCCTATATGATTGCCAAGCGGGGTGTGGAGATTGAGTGCGTCCACTTCTTCTCCTACCCTTACACCTCGGAGCAGGCCAAGGAGAAGGTGCTGGAGCTGGCCCGGCTGGTGACCAGGTACTGCGGCCAGATGACCGTGAACATTGTGGGCTTTACGGAGATTCAGGAGGCCATCCGGGACAACTGCCCGGAGGAGTACTTCACCCTGATTATGCGCCGGTTTATGATGCGCATTGCCCGGCGCATCGCCGGGAACCACGGCTGCGGGTGCCTCGTCACCGGGGAAAACCTGGGGCAGGTGGCCTCCCAGACCATGGAGGCCATGGCGGTCACCGGGGCCGTGGTGGACATTCCTGTTTTTACCCCCCTCATCGGCATGGACAAAGAGGAGATTGTCACCATTGCCCGGAGAATTGGCACCCTGGAGACCTCCATTTTGCCCTATGAGGACTGCTGCACCGTGTTCACGCCCAAGCATCCCAAGACCAAGCCGAACCTCAGCGAGGTGGAGCGGGCGGAGGCCTGCCTGGATGTGGAGGCCCTTATGGAGCGGGCCATGGCCAATACGGAGAAGGTGATGGTTCGCTATGACGAAGCCGACGGCGTCTGAGGTTCTGGCGGCGCTCCGGGAGCGGGGGCTCAGCCTGGCTACGGCGGAGAGCTGCACCGGCGGTCTGGTGGGGGGCGCCCTCACCGCAGTCCCCGGCAGCTCGGATACCTACCGGGGCGGCGTCATATCCTATACCAACGAAGTCAAGCACCGGCTGCTGGGCGTCCCGGAGGAGCTGCTCTCCCAATACGGGGCGGTGAGCGCCCAGGTGGCAGAGGCCATGGCCCTGGGGGCTGCCTCGGCCCTGGGGGCAGATGTGGCAGTCTCCACCACGGGGCTGGCCGGGCCCGGAGGAGATGAGTTCGGAAACCCGGTGGGCACGGTTTACCTGGCCTGCGCCCTCCGGGGCGCGGTCAGGAGCGTTTCCTGCCGGTTCTCCGGTGACCGGGAGCAGGTGCGAAGGGCGGCTGTGGAGACCGCCCTGGCCCTGCTTCTCAGAACGGTGACCGGAGAAGGGAAAGAGCCTTAAGGAGGTTTGGCACATGAATCTGGAGAAACTGAAGGCCTACTGCCTGGAAAAGCCCGGGGCCTATGAGGACTGCCCCTTTGGGGAGACCCCGGTGTGCTGCAAGGTGGCCGGGCGGATTTTTGCCCAGCTGTATCTGGATGGACGGGTCACCCTGAAGTGTGATGCCGCCCAGGCCCAGGCGGATCGGGAGCGGTTCCCGGAGGCCGTGGCCCAGGCCGGGAGCGCCCAGTGGGCCCACTGGAACACGGTCTATTGGGAAAAGCTCCCGGAGGAGGAGCTGCTGAAAATGTTGGACCGCTCCTATGACCGGGTTTTCGCCGGTCTGCCCCGCTGGCAGCAGCAGGAGCTCCTGGGGCCTCCTGCGGAGCCGGAGGAGGGCCGCCGCCGGTTCCACCGGAAAAAGCGGTAGGAATAATGGGGAATATAGAAAAAATCCTGATCTATTTTCGCCAATAAAAAAGAGCAATTCCGCAAGAAAACCCGGGAAAGAATCCCTGGAAGAGGAGGGCGGCTGGGATGGACAGCAAGTTTCTTCTGGGCCTTGAGGCAGACTGGAGCGCCCTGAGCCCTAGGTCATATCTGCGAGGCATCCAGGCGATTTCCAATCTGAGACGGTTGGATTTTCGCCAAAATGTCACTTTCCTGGTGGGGGAGAACGGAACGGGGAAATCCACTCTCCTGGAGGCCATCGCCGTGGCCTGGGGCTTTAACCCTGAGGGCGGCACGATCAACTACCGCTTTGAGACCTACAACGACGTATCGGAGCTGAGCAATGGAGTCCGCCTGCTCCGGGGCTACCGGAGGCCCCGGAGCAGCTATTTCTTCCGGGCAGAGAGCTTCTTCAATCTGGCCACCAAGGCGGAGGAGTACGACGCCATGAACCCCCGGGGCCATTCCTTCGGGGGCTGGGGACTGCACCAGCAGTCCCACGGTGAGAGCTTTCTGGCCTTCTTCCAGTCCTTTGAGGAGGAGGGTCTCTATCTCATGGATGAGCCGGAGGCGGCACTGTCTCCCCAGCGGCAGCTTTCCCTTCTGATTCAAATCCATCGCATGGCCCAGGCGGGCGCCCAGTTTCTGATTGCCTCCCACTCGCCCATTTTGCTGGGGCTCCCCGGGGCGGAGCTCCTATCCTTTGACGGCGGGCAGATCCATCCCTGTACCTATGAGGAGACGGAGAGCTATCAGGTGACAAAGCTCTTTCTGAACAACCGGGAGCAGCTCCTCCGCCGTATGCTGGAGGAGCCGTGAAGTACACAAAAAACTCCGGCGAAAAAGCGGATGCAGCCCGCCCTTTCGCCGGAGTTTCATTTCATTTGTTACAGCTCCACCAGCTCATATTCCCGGGAGCCGACGCCCAGGGCGGCGGCAGCCTCGATGGTGTGGACGCCGTTGCGGCTCTCGATCCGCTCCAGGAGGTGGGCCTGGCCGGGATCGTCGGTGGCGGCATATACCAGGTCAATGCAGGCCTGGTCAATGGCCACGGGGTCCAGAGAGGCCAGGATGCCGATATCCTTCATGCAGGGATCCTCGGCCACGGCGCAGCAGTCGCAGTCCACGGACATGTTCTTCATAACGTTGATATAAGCGGCGTTGCTGTGGAAGAATTCCACCACAGAGGAGGCGGCGTCCGCCATGGACTCCAGGAAGGAATCGTGATCGGAGGTCCACAGCTGCTGGGGATCGCCGGCGCCGTGGATGTAGGCCTTGCCATAGGAGGAGGCGATGCCGATGGAAAGCTGCTTCAGAGCGCCGCCGAAGCCGCCCATGGGGTGGCCTTTGAAGTGGGACAGCACCAGAAGTGAATCGTACTTGGTGAGATCCTTGCCCACGAAGTTCTTCTGAATCCGCTTTCCATTGGGGATGGGGAGCACCAGGTCGGGGCCCTGGGCGTCCAGCAGGTCAACGGTGAAATGGGTGCTCCAGCCGTGGGCGGCCAGGGTTTTCAGATGCTTTTCGGTGGTGTTCCGGGTGCCCTCATAGGCGGTGTTGCACTCTGTCACGGTGCCCCCAACCTGGCGGATGATGGGCTCCCAGAATTCGGGCTTCAGGAAATTCTGGTTGCCGGTTTCACCGGAGTGGAGCTTGATGGCAACATTGCCGGAGAGCTCCTTGCCCAGCTTCTCGTAGAGGGCCAGAACAGCCTCCGGGGTGATGGTACGGGTAAAATATACAACGGGCTTCATAAAAGAAATCCTCCTTTTTGATGTGCAGCAATTGTATCACATGGAGTGGACTCCAAGTCAAGAGGGAAAAAGGGGCGCCATAACAGGAGCCCCTTTTTGCATCAGGTCGGGTTATAGCTGACAATCACATCCATATCCTGAAGGTCGGAAATGTCTGTGACGTTGGTTCGGAACACATTCACCTGAATCAGCCTGGGGCAGCCGGACAGAACGTTGATGTCCGAAATGTTATTGTAGTCCAGGTAAACGTAATTGAGGGACTGAAGCCCCGCCAGGCCGCTGACGTCCTCAAAGAAATTGTGGCAGCCGTTGAACACAGCCAGGGCGGCGTCGTCGGGGAAGTCTGGAATGGTGAGGATGTCATTATAGGACAAGTCCATGGTCTGTACCAGGGTGAGGGAAACCATCTCGTCCATATTGTCCAGCACGTTGTTGGAAAGGTCCAGGGTCACCAGGGCGGTGCAGCTGCCGATGCCGGAGACGTTTGCCAAGGAGTTGTCAGAGGCGTCCAGATAGGTGAGGGCCGTGAGGCTGCCGATGCCCCCCAGGGATGAGAGACTGTTGTTAGAGACATCCAGATACTGAAGGCTTCCACAGCCGGAAATGGGGGAGAAGTCCTTCAGGGCGTTGGAATTCAGGTTCAGCCAGGTGAGCCCGCTCACAGTGCGCAGGGCCGCCGCGCCGGTGACGGCGTTCTGATGGAGATCCAGCTTGGTAAGCCCGGTGCAGCCGGACAGGGGTGACAGGTCGGAAATGCTGTTCACCGAGGCGTCCAGCTCCGTGAGAGCCGCAGCGGTCTCCAGGCCGGAGAGCGTGGACAGGCTGCAGCGGGAGAGGTTCAGGGTTTTCAAGTTTGTCAGGCTGCCGATCAGGGGGAGGTACGCGGCATCCACGGTGGTGCCGGACAGATCCAGATACTCCAGGTCGGTACAGCTTTCCAGGAAGGCCAGGTCGGCAGTGGGCCGGTTTTGAATGGTGAGACTGGTGAGACCGGTGAAGTAGCTGAGATCGGAGAGATCCGCTACATCCTCCGGGACGGTCAGCTCCGTAATCCCCCAAAGATCCGCCGTGGTGAGCTGGGACTCGGAGCCCCGGCTGAGGAGCTCCCGGACACAGGCGTCCAGAGCGGGATCAGAGAGCTCCACGGGCTCCACCACGCCGGCTACGGTGTAGCGGAAGGTGGCCAGGGGGCTCACAAGACCATTGTCGGCCACGGCCACGGCCCAGATATCCCGCTCGCCCAGATCCAGGGAGATGGGGCCGGTATAGGCGCCGGACACAGAGGGGAACTCCCCCTGGGTGTTGACATAAAGCGTGCCGCTGTCCGCGGAGAGAGTTACATCCTGATATTCGCTGTAATAGCCGGGCTCCAGGTCTGCGGTGGGAGCGGTGGGGCGCTGGGCGTCCAGCTGGGCCTTCACCGACGGGTCTGCAATCTGATCCAGCATGGTGACCGCGTCCAGGAGCTTGTCCTGCTCCACATAGACCTGGCACAGCTTCAGATACACCTCGGCAGAGCCGCCCGCCGCGATGGCGTTGGCCAGGGTGAACTCGGCCTTGGTGTAGTTCCCGTCGGCCCGATAGGCGTCTGCGAGGCGCACGGAGATGTCCTGGTTCTCCGGATCCAGCCGGTTGGCCCACCGGTACCACCGGATTGCGGAGGAATACCGCTGGCCCTCCATGGCACCGGAGCCCCAATTGGCCAGAACCCCGGCGGTGAACTGGGGATTTCCCAGAATGAGATACCAGGCGGCCCCTGCCAGAAGGCCCAGTATCAGGAGAAAAATCAATATTTTAAGCAAGGCTCGTTTCATACAGCCACTCCATTTCCATAGTATGCGTTTATTATACTTCCCGGGGCGTGTCATGTCAAGATTACAATGGGAATGGGGATAAAGTCCAACGGAGGAAGGAAAAACAAGTCCCGGAATTATGGAACCTGCCGGAGGGTGCAGGCCTGGCCGGCGGTGAGGGTCAGCAGGGCGTCGCCGTCTTCAAGGCGGAGCGTGCCGCCAGACAGAGCCAGGTGAGAGAGGGAGGCCCAGTTTTTGATTCGGACGTCGCCGGAGCGGCGGGGGAGCAGGGTGACGGAGGCCATCCTCCCGCCATCCCGGCTGGCGGAGACCAGAAGCCCGTTTCCCGCCAGGAAGCCGGTGAAGGAAACCGCATCTTCCTGCCATTCCTCCGAGATTGCAGGGAAAAACTGCATACACAAAGTCCGCCCCACTGTCAATTTTCCCGCCGGGAATCCGACGGCATTTCCGGCGGAGCGGTGGTATGATGGAGGCCGGAAAGGGGTGTGGACAGGCAGTGAAGCGTGCAATGAAGTTGACGGCGGGAGCCCTTGCGGTGGGGTTTGGGCTTCCGCTTCTGACGGTGTGCCTGAGACCGGAGCGGGAGCCTGCGGAGCGGGAGCCGGAGGCGCAGACAGTGGAGGTCACACAGGCCCCTTCCGGGGACAAGCTGTGTACCCTGCAGGTTCTCATGGAGGACGGGAGCGTTTCGGATATGGCCCTGGATGAATATCTCGCCGGGGTGCTTTTGGCGGAGATTCCCGCCAGCTTTGCGCCCGAGGCCATCAAGGCCCAGGCGGTGGTATCCAGGACCTATACCCTCCGGCGCACGGAGCACAGCAAGCACCAGGAGGCGGATATCTGCACGAACCCGGGCTGCTGCCAGGGGTGGCGGGACCCGGCGGACTACGCCGCCCGGGAGGGGCAGACGGGGCTTGAGACCATGAACCGGGCCATCGGCGATACGGATGGACAGGTGCTGACCTACGAGGGAGAGCTGATCGACGCCACCTTCTTCTCCTGCTCCGGCGGACGGACGGAGGCGGCGGTGGAGGTGTGGGGCTCGGATGTCCCCTATCTCCAGTCTGTGGACAGTCCCGGAGAGGAGGCACCCTACAATGAGGATCTGGAGGTTTTCACCCCGGAGGCATTTGCCGCCGCCATTCTGGAGGTCGCCCCGGAGGCGGATCTCAGCGGCGCTCCGGAGACCTGGTTTGGTGCCCTCCGGGAGACGGAGGGAGGCGGGGTGGCCTCCCTGGAAATCGGGGGCGTCAGCTTCACCGGGACGGAGCTTCGCAGCATTCTGGGGCTCCGGTCCACGGTGTTCCAAATCAGTGTGACGGAGGAGGGCATCCGGCTGGACACCCGGGGCTATGGCCATAGAGTGGGCATGAGCCAGTATGGGGCCCAGGCCATGGCCGAAGGGGGAAGCACCTACCGGGAGATCCTGAGCCACTATTACACAGGGGTGAATCTGGAAAATTATTTCGCCCATGGTTCGAACCAATGAAGCCGGACCGAAATAATTTCTGAATGACGCTTGTAAAATGCCTGTTTTTCCTATAAAAACGGATGTATTCCAAACAAATAAAAATTTTTCATTTTTTTGAAAATTTCTGTTGACAAATCGGGATTCCCGTGGTAGTATATGGAGGCGGTCAGGTGAGACCGCAAAACAAAAGAAAATGCGCGAGTGGTGGAATTGGCAGACTCGCTAGATTCAGGTTCTAGTGCTCACTGCGGGCGTGCGGGTTCAAGTCCCGCCTCGCGCACCACAACTGGACACCAATCGTGATACACTGTGTATCACGATTGGTGTCCAGTTTCTTTTTGCATAAGCCTCTGTTTGCAGTGGGTTTCTGATACCTTTTAACGAAAGTAGGCTCTACGGTAACCGAGAAATGGATTCGTTCCATGATGCCGGCTATATCACAGTTCAATGCCGTACAAGTTTTAAGCAATATATCGGTTGTGATAGTATCACCCTTGCCGAGTTTGGCAATACAGGCGGAACGCACACCAGCGGTGGCTCTCCATGCTTGCTTATTCATATTACGGTCTGTGCCGTATGTTTAGCGAAGGAATGTCATTGCTTCAGAATGCAGTTTGCTGCAGGATGTTCAGGAGGTAATTTTTGTGGATTGTCCGAGTTATCTGAACGAGTACAGTTCCGTCTGGGAGGAGGATCCCCGTGCGGCGAACTTACAGTGGTTCGCCGACGCAAGGTATGGTATGTTCATCCACTACGGCTTATATTCGCTGACCCACGGTCCCGAGTGGGCCATGCTACATCAGAGCATCCCGGTGAAGGAGTACGAGCGTCTGGCTGAGCATTTTACCGCCCACAATTTTGATGCCGACTACATCACCGATCTTGCTATCCGCGCCGGAATGAAGTACATCACCTTCACCACCTGTCACCACGAGGGCTTTTGTATGTGGGACTCCAAAATCGAGCCGTACAACAGCATGAATACCCCGGCAAAGCGGGACTTGGTGCGGGAACTCAGTGAGGCCTGTGACCGCAAGGGGCTGGGATTTTTTGCGTACTACACCTTTATGCTCAACTGGCGGCACCCGTACTATGTGTCCCCGGCGGAGTTTGACTATGCCTACGACCACAGCAAGGATAATTCGGAATATCACTACAAGAACAAAGAGGATTTTGCAAAGTATATCGACTACATTGAGTGTATAATTGATGAGCTGCTTTCTAACTACAAAATCACCGGCATCTGGCTGGATCTGATTGCGGCGTGGTATGGTTTGGGAGAGGACTACATTCCGATTGAACGCATCTACGACAATATTCGCAGAAAGCATCCTGGGGTTTTGATCTCGTGGAAGCAGGGGGCGACCGGCACCGAGGATTTTGCATCACCGGAGAACAGCTTCCAGTCGCTGGAGGATTCCATCCGGCCCCGGTTCGGGGACGAGGGGGCGCGGCGCGCGAGAGAGGGCTTTGAGCCAAACCGTCACAAGCACAATGAGGTCTGCTCGACGGTACAGAAGGGAAGCTGGGGCTACAATGCCAGAAGCGAATTCCGCGACCCGAAGGAGCTGTATGACCTGCTCGGACACGCATATGCGAATAACTGCAATCTGCTTTTGAATATTGGTCCGATGGCGGACGGTTCGGTGCATCCGGTGGAGGAGCGAATTCTGATGGACATCAAGTGCTTAATTGATCGGTACGGGTTTCCGCAAAATGGGCATGCCTCTGACAATATCACGCTGGCGGGCGCAGAATAAGGAAAAAAGAAGGGGGCTGTCTCAAAAAAATGAACCGCTCCCTGTCAAGTAGACAAATGAAAAAACAAAAATGGTTTTTCCAGGATCTCAGCGATGAGGTCCTGGTTTTCCTTTAGGCAGTTTCCAGCAAGCTGCAGTATGTGGCTGGTGGCAGGCAGTTCAGCTTATGCTGCCGCCGTTGGTGGTTGTAATAATGGATAAACTTCTCAATGGCTTCTACAAGTTCCTCATAGGTTTCAAAATGGTTGAGATAATACATCTCACACTTCAGGATGCCCCAGAAACCCTCCATTGGGCCATTGTCAATACATCTGCCAACACGAGACATACTTTGCTGTATTCCCTGTTATTTCATAGTGAGACAGCCCCATTTTCTTTGGTGCGGGGATTGCGGCCTCTTTGAGACTGTGCAATCATTCCGGCTTGTTATGGCGTCTGACCGGCGGCTGTTTAGTTTGGGAATGGACGAGACAATGCTGCAATATATGCTCTGTTAATAACAAAAGGCGACCTTTTTTCTGGAATATCAGTACAAAACGCCAAGAAATGACCTTGCTTTTTTTCGCCAATTACGGTACAATCATATCGTAACCGTTTGCCGCTTTTCCGATTTCCGGAATTGGGGCATCGACCATTTTTAAGGAGGGCATCTCATGAAACACAATAAAATTCTGGCGCTTCTTCTAGCAATCATTCTGACATTCAGTCTGGCGGCCACCTGCTCTGCCGCGGAGGCGGGGAAGGTGTACACAGACGAGGCGGGAAATCTCAGCTATGAGCCCCTGGAACAGGGAGTCTATTCCAACGGTGGGTATACCATTGACAAGTTCTCCCACACCACTCTGGGTGCCGGAGAAATTGACGGCATTCTGACCGGGGATGAGCAGGACAGAGGCAACTCCTACTCCTGGTCCATGGCAGAGTCCGGTGACTATATCTACATCGGAACCTGCTACAACTCTACATATTACATTTTCCACAACAATGTCACCACCGCGCTGAAGAGAATGCAGGCCAGCGGTATGCTGGACACCGCTGTGGATGCCAGCCGCGTAGCTGCAGACATTGTTGAGACGATGTTTGGAGTAGACACCTTTGACAAGTCCGGAATGAATGACTGGACGCCGGTGATTATGGCGGTCCACAAGCGCACCGGCGAGGCAAAGGTGATTTTCCGGGAGCGGGACGTCTGGGCGGAGTACCCCGAGATTTTCCCCGGCTACTCTCCCTATCTTTCCACCAAGAACTATCTGTCCGGTTACCGCATGGCCTTTGAGTTCCAGGGCAAGCTATACTTTGCGGGTATGGGCAACCCCACCGCCACGCTGGTGGAAATTGACCCCAAGACCAATGACACGAAAATTGTGTATTACAACACGAACTATACCCAGGGCGTTTCCAACGGCGTTCATGGCCTCCTGGTGTACGACAATGAGATTCTGATGTGTCTGGCCACGGACAATTATGACGGCAAGGGCACGCCCGGCGGCATCATTGTGGCAAGCTCCGATCCCAGTGCCGGCCTCAGCCAGTGGCGGGTGATTGCCGATCAGGATGATTTTGACGGACTGCCTGCTGTGATGCAGGTGGACGGCCTGAACGGTGGCGGCATCTGGGACATCATTGAGTACAATGGTCATCTCTATGTCACCGTTGTCACGGATAAGAACATTGACGGGAAAATCAACAAGCAGGGCTTTGCCATGTACCGGGGGGACAAGCAGGAGGACGGCTCCTTCACCTGGACCCAGATCATTGGCGACCACGGAACCAGCGGCTACGGCTTTGGCCTGGGCATTGACTACTCCATGTCCTGCAACATGTGGGTCTATGACGGCTATCTGTACCTAGGCACCTACAACGACCCCATGCTGGACCTGGCGGAGATTCCCTCTACGGGCAATTTTGAACTGCTGTACAATGACCTGGATCACTCCATCTATCTTTACCGGATGGACGAGAAGGAAGTCTTCCAGCAGATTGGCGGCAAGGACGATAACCCCTATTTCCCGGAGGGCCCCCTGGGCAATCTGGGTGCCGGCCTGGGCAATAACTCCAATCAGTATGTCTGGCGCTTTGGCGTTCACAACGATGAGCTTTACATCGGCACCTACGATACCTCCACGCTGACTTACCAGTTTACGCAGATTACCGACGGCCAGGTTGCCAACATGGAGTATGAGGACATCAGCAGCCGGTCGGATGTGCTGGAGGACGCCCTTCTGGAGGTTCTCCAGGCCCACGACAACAAGTATCTGGTTTGGTTCCTGGACAAGACCCTGTTCTCGGACTACACCGCGAAGCTGTACCAGAGCCTGGCGGCCTTTGCCACCGGCATGTCCGCAGACGAGAACCCGGTGCCGGATTACCGCCGGATGCAGGAGGAGTACGAGGCCTATAAGGCCAAGGTCTATGGCCTCCTGGACAAGTATCTGTCCAGCGACAGCTTCTTTGCGGAGTATCAGGCACAGACCCAGATGACCATGTACGCCACGGCGGAGGCTGCGCCTGCGGGCTTTGTGGATGATCTGAAAAATGGTATCCGCAGCTCTGTTGATAAGATTTTCGGGGTGCTGGATCAGGCTGTGTACGACGAGCTGATTCACAACTTTGTCTACTATTTCGGCTGCAACTTCTATGCCCAGCAGTGCGAGAATGGCTTTGACCTGCTGGTTTCCAACGACGGCGTAAACTTTGACGCCATTACCCGGGACGGCTTCGGAGATTTCTCCAATCACGGCCTGCGGACCATCTGCTCCACGGAGTACGGTGTGTACATGGGCACCGCCAACCCCTACTATGGAACCCAGCTGTGGCGCATGTACTCCGACAAGGACCGGTCCATTGAAGAGGACGGCACTTCCGGGAGGCCGGGTCTGCCCGGCGCAGCCGGCGATGCCACCTTCCCCTGGACGGGCTGCGACGGCGAAGAGGACTGCCCCAGCCACAGCTTTGAGGATGTGGATTCCAGCAAGTGGTATCATACGGGCGTGGATTACTGCGTTGCGGAAGGGCTGATGAAGGGCTATACCAGCACCTGCTTCGCCCCCAACGAAACTACCACCCGGGCCATGTTTGCCACGGTTCTGTACCGGATGGCTGGTGAGCCGGCGGTAACGGGGAGCAGCCCCTTTGCCGATGTGGCGGAGGGCACCTGGTATACCAATGCCGTCATTTGGGCCAACCAGCAGGGGGTGGTCATGGGCTATGATGAGAACTGCTTCGGGCCCCACGACTTCATTACCCGGGAGCAGATGGTGACTATGATGTACCGGTTTGCGAAGAGTCAGGGCCTGGATGTGACAGCCGAGGGGGACCTCAGCGCCTTCCCCGATTTGGGCCAAGCCGGAAAGTATGCTGCTGAGGCTCTGAAGTGGGCCCAGGGCATTGGCCTTCTCCAGGGCGTGAAGCTGGATCAGCTGGTGATTCTGAATCCCAAGGGAAACGCTACCCGCGCCCAGGTGGCCACCATTCTGATGCGGTTTGATCTGATCTTTGGAGACTGAGTTTCCAGAAGCATATAAAATCCGGAGGGGTCTCTCACCGGTCCGGGACGGATGAAAAAGCGGGGGGTGTCTCATTTGGGACACCCCCTTGCCCGATTAAAGAAGGAGACAAGCTATGTATATTCGTAACAACAGGCTCTCTGCCTGCCTGAAGGGGCTGATTTCCCTGTCCGCCTTTCTGGGCATTTTGCTCCAGTGCGGCGTTTTCAGTGGGAGCCTGAACCTGACGGTGCTCACCTACTATACTATGATGAGCAACATTGCCTGTGCAGTCTATTATCTGCCGGCTGCCATTTATCAGGCCAGGAAAGGGGAGACTCTGCTGCCAAAATGGAAGGGAGCCCTGGTGATGTGTATTACCGTTACCGGACTGGTATATCAGACCCTTCTGAGCGGCAGATTTGAAATGCAGGGGACCCTGCTCCTGTCCACGCTGCTGCTTCATTATGTGGTTCCTGTGGCATGTGTTCTGGATTGGCTTCTTTTTGACCGGAAGGGGCGGTATAGCTGGAAGATGCCCCTGGCCTGGATGCTGGCGCCCGGGGCGTACTTTGTCTTTGTAATGGTAGCCGTCCGGCTGGGGGCCCATTTGGGGCCCTATGGGGAGAAGTATCCCTACTTCTTCATGGATGTGGACACCCTGGGCTTCGGCATGGTTCTGCTGATTGCTCTGGCCATGGGGGTATTCTTTATAATTCTGGGCTATCTTCTGGTGCTTCTGGACCACAAGCTGGGAAAGAGGGAAGAGAGCCGCCTGGAAAAAGGGTAAAAAACGGGGCTGTCCCAGCGGGACAGCCCCCAAACTGTATCCTTCTGCCGCTTCTTATGAAGCGTTGATCAGGAGATTTTTTATGGCGTTGCTCAGCTGCTTGAAGGTAACCTGGGAGCGGAGGTAGAAGCCGCAGGTGCCGTCCGCATCTCTCCAGCGGATATGGGTGCCGCCCTCTGTGTCCAGCTGGGTCAGGGTCATGGTAGCGCCGTCTGCCAGGTGCAGGACAATCTGCTCGCCCTGGGGGTTGCCGCCCACACCGTAGGGGATGGTGGATCTGTTCAGAAGATAAGTAAAATAGTAATTGAGCGTGGTGCGGTCCAGGGGAACCTCCTGGCCGTCGTAGGTGGCGTAGGAGCCGGAATCATAGGAGGCGGTGAAGCAGCCGGAGATATCCTGATGGAAGTTCTTCCAGCGGATGTTGAGGGAGACTGCAAAGACAGTAAAGACAATCACCGCCAGCAGGGCGCAGGCACCCACCACAGACAGGCCGGTCAGTATGTACTTACGCAGCTTTCTGATCTTTTTCGATTTCATGAATGGGCTCCTTCCCGGGGCGCCGGACGCTGGCTTGTTTCTGAATGCACCTCTATGAAGAAATGTGAGAACTATATACAGTATATTATTTTTTTATCAAAAAGTCAATACGAATTTCGATGAGACATTTTAAAAATAAAGTGTTTCAGTAAATTATTTTCATGGATGTGAAAGAAATGACGGTAAAAGTGAACTCGACAGTAAATTCTAAAAAATGAGTACTGTACAACGGTGAATAGTTGTGCTATAATACAAGTGACACAGTATCCTAAAGAAATACAAAATCCGTGAGTTTTTTTGAATATTGCTCATGGTATTTACGGATTATGCAAACCAATTGTATATTATCCGGCCTGTGGGGGAATTCTTTTGGCCGGTAATATAGGCGGCTTTCGCCGTCAATCCAAATATGAAAGAGGTTAAAGCAATGACGAATGGCAAAACCAAACTGCGCTTTCTGGCTGTGGTCATGACCCTGTGCATGGCTCTGACCCTCTTGCCGGTAAGCAGTTCGGCAGCCGGGCAGGCTGTTACCTATTCTCAGGTGGATAACAGTGTGCTGTCTGCCGAAGTGACCCAGGGAAATGGGAGCTTTCTGGGGGAGGAGGATGCTCCGCCGGAGGATGAGACGGTTCGCGCCGTGATCTTCCTGAAGGATGCCTCCCTGGTGGATTCCGGCTATTCCACCATGGGCCTGGCGGACAATGCCGCTGCCATGGCCTACAGTGACAAGCTGGTCAACACCCAGGACAGCGTCATCCGGCGCATTGAGACCAACGTGCTGAAGGGTGAAGCCCTGGATGTGATCTATCAGTTCACCATCGGCGTCAACGCCGTGGCCGTCTCGGTGCCCTATGGAAAGCTGGACGAGATTGCCAAGGTACAGGGCGTGGACAAGGTGCTGCTGGACACCCTCTATGAGCTGCCCCAGGAGCCTGCGGACCCGGATACGGGTACCTCCGGCGAGATGGTGCAGTCTTACAGCACCTGGGCCGACGGCTACACCGGCGCCGGCTCCCGCATCGCCATCATTGACACCGGCATTGACCGGGACCACCCCTCCTTCTCCGAAGAGGGCTTCTATTACGGTCTGGCCACCAGCGCTGCCCGGCAGGGCAAGTCCATTGCAGACTATGACCTGCTGACCCTGGAGGATGTGGAAGCGCTTCTGCCCAGGCTCCATGTGAATCCGGAGGACAACCCTGAGAAGTTCTCCGCCGCGGATCTGTACACCAACGCAAAGATTCCCTTTGGCTTCAACTATATGGCTGAGACCGCCGATTATAACTGCGACGCCATCTCCGGCGATCATGGCTGCCATGTGGCGGGTATTGCCGCCGCCAATACATATGTGCTCCATCTGGATGCGGATGGCGATCCCTATTATGCCCCCCAGGATCAGGGAGCGACCGGCGTGGCCCCCAACGCTCAGGTGCTCGTGATGAAGGTCTTCAGTGACGGCTGGGGCGCATTTGAGGCAGACTATATGGCTGCCCTTGAGGATGCCATTCTGCTGGGCTGTGACTCCGTAAACCTGTCCCTGGGCTCCGCCGCTGCGGGCCGCAGCTTCAGCAGCACCTACGGCGTTCTTCTGAACAGCCTGCTGGAGACGGACACGGTTATGACCAACTCCGCCGGCAACAACGGCAGCTGGGCGGACAATGAGGTAAACGGCATCGGCCTGACCCGTACCGAGGACATCCGCACCAATACCGGCGGCTCTCCCGGCTCCTACCGCCAGTCCTTTGCCATTGCCTCCGCCGACAACATTGCCATTACCGGCATCGTGGGCAACTACAATGGTTACATCGCCGCCGTCACCGACACCGGCGATACCTATGGAGCAGCTCCCTTCCAGACCCTGGACACCAGCGGGGATGGCTCCGGCACGGAGTACCCCTATGTCTTCCTGGGCGACCCCGAGACCGGGGAGGGCATCCATGGCCTGCCGGAGGATTTTGAAGGCGTGGATCTCACCGGCAAGATCGTGCTCATCTCCCGGGGCAACAGCTCCTTCTTTGAGAAGGCCAACCTGGCTGTGGAGCACGGAGCGGTGGCCACCGTCATCTACAACAATGTGGACGGCACCATCAATATGAACCTCACCGGCTACCTCTTCCCCAATCCCGCGGTCTCCATGTCCAAGGCCGACGGAGACGCCATTTTTGCCGCTTCCGTCAAGAACGAGGAGACCGGCCTGTGGGAGGGCAAGGTCACCGTCACCTCCATTCCTCAGACCGTCTATCTGGATACGGAGCATGACACCATGAGTTCCTTCAGCTCCTGGGGCTGCGGCGACGATCTGGGTCTGAAGCCCGAGCTCACCGCCCCCGGCGGCAACATCTACTCCACTCTGGACAACGGAAGCTACGGCCTCATGAGCGGTACCTCCATGGCCGCGCCCAGCGCCACCGGCGCCGCTGCCGTGGTGGCCCAGTACATCAAGGAAAACGGCCTTGCGGAAAAGACCGGTCTGTCCGTCCGGGAGCTCACCATTGCGCTGCTCATGTCCACGGCCAGAACCATGGTGGATTCCGACACCGGCCTGCCCTTCTCTCCCCGTCAGCAGGGCGCCGGTCTGACCCAGATTTATGAGGCCGTCACCGCGCCTTCCTATCTCCTGGTGGGCCAGGCGGAGGGCAATGATGGCAAGGTGAAGCTGGAGCTGGGCGATGATCCCCAGCGCACCGGCGTCTATACCGGAAGCATCTCCATCAACAACTTCTCCGATGAGGATCAGATTTACAGCTTTGACAGCGATATTTTCACCTCTGCCGCCGAAGCCATCGACGGTGTGGATTACATGAGCAAACAGGGCTACGCCCTGGAGCCCGCCGTGACCTTCGAGACCGAGGCTCCCATGACCTATGTTTATGATCTGAACGGCGACGGCGCGGTGGATGCCCAGGACGCCATGGTTCTGCTGAAGGCGGCCAATGGCACCGGACCCGCCCTCACCGGCGACAAGGTGAACCTCTTTGACTTTGACGCCGACGGCGTCATTACCACCACCGATGCCCAGCTGCTCCTGGCCGCAACCCAGGGCGACACCACCTGCCTGGATGCGGGCAGCAGCACCTATACGGTGGCTGCGGGCACCAGCGTGGAGGTGAAGTTCACCATCACCCTGTCCGGCGGGGACAAGGCCTATTTTGAGGCCCACTACCCCAACGGCGGCTATGTGGACGGCTTCCTGTACGCGAACTCCGAGAACGGCGACGGCAAGCAGCTCTCCGTGCCGCTGCTGGCCTTCTATGGCAACTGGTCCGATGCCTCCATGTATGAGCACTGGAACCTGCTGGAGGACGAGAACAATGAGAACGCCACCCCCAGCTATATGACCGACTCTCCCGCCATGAACTATTTCACCGTGAAGTTCAAGGGCAGCACCGCCGAGAGCGTCTACTTTGCCAACAGCTGGGCCACCGATGAGGCATACATTGCCGACCGCAATTCCATCAACAACCGCGCCACTTTGTACCGGGTATTCCCCACGCTTCTGCGCAATACCGCCAACCTCACTGTCACCATCCGGGATGCGGAAACCGGCGAGGAATACTTCACCAAGAGCCTTGGCATGGGCACCGGCGCCTATTACTATACCAACGGCGGCGTGTGGCAGGGCCTTGGCTCGGGATACACCATTGACTGGAAGGTTCTGGACGCCGAGGGCAACCGCCTGGAAGAGGGCACCCAGGTGGAAGTGGAGGTCCGTGCCGCCACGGAGTACAACTGGCAGTACCTTTGGGACGAGGCCAAAGATGGGTATGATTATCTCAATGGCAGTGTGGTGGGCGAGCTGGGAGAGGGCGCCTACTGGAAGACGGTTATGACCGTGGACAACACCGCCCCTGTGGCGAACTCCATCGCTGTCACCGCCGACTCCATCACCGGCGAGCGCAGCATGAAGGTGAAGGTTCAGGACAACCGCTACACCGCAGCCGTGCTCCTCATCTCCCAGAGCAACGCGGTTCTGGCCCGCAGCGCCGTGAACCAGACGGAGCCGGGAGCGGAGTGCACCGTGGACTTTGACCTCTCCGAGATTTACACCAATGACTTCTATGTTGGGGTTATTGACTACGCCGGAAACCTCAGCACCTATGCCGTGAATGTGGGCGGCGAGATTCGGATTCCCGATACCAACACAGTTCTGTCCGCAGCCCTGCAAAAGGATCAGGGCCAGTGGTTTGTCCAGCTGGATGTGGATGAGCAGACGTTTGAGGCCCTCCACGAGACCGCCGGTGAGATTCCCGTTCTGTCCGTGGCCCGTTCCGCCGACGGAACGCTGTATGCCGCCAGCCAGGAGGTTGTGGACGGCTATCTGGCTTCCTCCCTGTACACCGTAAATGAGGACTACACCCTGACCCGGGTGGGCGAGACCCAGGAGCTGGGCTTTACCGATATGTCCTGGGCGCCCACGGTGAACGGCGGCTCTCTCATGGCCACCTACGGCAAGTATGTTCTGGTGGTGGATACCGCCACCGGCGGCTACCTGGGAGCCTGGGATATCACCACCTACACCGGCGGAGCCTCCGCCGTGGCGCTGGCCTATGCGCAGACGGTTCCCAACGATTCCTACGGCCAGGTGGACATCTTCCTCATGATGGACAGCAAGGGTATGCTGTACCAGACCGGCTTTGCCGTGAATCCCTCCACCGGACAGTACACCATCTTCAAGCCCACGGCCATGCTCCAGGTTCCGAATGTGTACAACACCTTCTATGGAAGCAGCATGTACTGTGAGGACGGAATGCTCTATATCAGCGCCCTGTCCGCCAGCGGTGAGAGCGTCTATTCTCAGTTGGTCAGCGCCGATCTCACCTCCAGCAACCTCTGGCTCTTTGACCGGGGCCGGCTGAATACGGCGCCGGTGTGCATCTACGGTGCAACCGCCAAGGAGTCCGGCCAGGAAGCCACCGGGAGCCTGCGGGCCCTGCAGTCCCTTGGAGAGGCAGTGGAAGCCCGGAGCGATGTCTCTGTTGACCTGTGCCCTGCGCAGCAGCTTGGCCGGTGAGCCGGGCCGCCTAGAAAGGAAGGTTATCTCATATGAAGAAATTGTGTTCCGTTCTGCTGGCGTTTGTGCTGGTGTTCGGCCTTAGCACGGCAGCCCTGGCTGCGGACGGCGGGGCCTTCACCGTGGAGGTGCAGGAGACCGGTGTGAATGTCATCACCGTAACCATCTGTGCCGACGCGGCGGGCCTGAAGAACAGCCGCATGGTCTTCACCTATCCGGAGGATCTGACGCTGGTTTCCGCCAATCCCCTGCTTCCCGGGGAAGCGGGTATTTCCGACCTGGACATCTCCCAAAAGGGCACCGTCTCCTATGCCTGGGCGGCCTATGAGGCCCAGAAGGAGACCCCTCTGCTGGAGCTGACCTTCCGGGGCGTGGGCGGCGTGATCTATGCCGCCACCCTGGAGACCCCGGAAAACGGCGGCAGTCAGAGCGTGTCTCTGAAGGTGCCCTACCGCTTCCGGGATGTGGAGGATCCTCAGAAATGGTATTACAGCACGGTTTACAGCGTCTATGACCAGGGCCTGATGCAGGGCGTGGGCGACGATCTCTTCGCCCCCAACAACACGCTGAACCGGGCCACAGTGGTGACGGTGCTGTACCGCCTGGTGGGGTGCCCCCAGGTGAGCGGCTCCAATCCCTTCACCGATGTGCCGGAGGGCGCCTGGTACACCGACGCGGTCAACTGGGCCAGTGAGGCCGGTGTTGTCAAGGGCTATGGAAACGGTATTTTCGCCCCCGGACGCGCCGTGAGCCGCCAGGAGCTGGCTGCCATGTTCTACCGCTTCTGGCAGTATCAGGGCGGCGACGGCCAGACCTCCGCCGGGGTCCTCCAGGACTTCCTGGATGGAGACAGCGTGTCCGCCTGGGCGGTGGACGCCATGGCCTGGGCCGTGGAGCACCAGGTAATCCGGGGTATGACCGGCGGCATTCTGGAGCCCAGGGGCGGCGCCACCCGCGCTCAGGTGGCTCAGATTCTCCTGAACTATCAGAACGTGAAGTAAAGCCATCCCCAGAGCCCGGGGAGCGGCAGCTCCCCGGGACGGGCATATGTGCATCTTCCAATTCCGACTACAGAAAGGAATGAAGCCTTCATGATGAAAACCAAACGCGTCCTGTCGCTGGTTCTGGCTCTGGCCATGGTGCTGGCCATGTTCCCCGCTGCCTTCGCCGCGGAGGCCGGCTATAGCGACGTATCGGAGACGAGCTGGGCTTATCCTTACATCCAGGACGTCACCGAAAAGGGACTGATGAAGGGCGTGGGGGAGAATACCTTTGCGCCCAACGAAACCATGACCCGGGCCATGTTCGTCACTGTGCTGGCCCGCATGAGCGGCGAGGCCCTGTTTGACGGGGAGCCCTCCGTTTATGCCGATGTGGAAACCGGAAAATGGTATACCGGCGCAGTGAACTGGGCCGGTCTCGGGGGCATTGTCATGGGCTACCCCGACGGAACCTTCCGGCCCGAAGCCCCCGTCACCCGGGAACAGGCCGCCACCTTCCTCATTCGCTACGCCGAGTACATGGAGCTGAATCTGCCCCAGGATCAGGAGGTTCCCGCCTATACCGACGCTTCCGCCATTTCCCGCTGGGCCCGTGTGGCCGTGGAGGGCTGCAGCGCCGCAGGTATCCTGGTGGGCTATCCCGACCGCTCCTTCCGGCCTCAGAATGACATCACCCGGGCGGAGGCCGCCAAGATTCTCAGTGTGTTCCTGGCCGTTGCGGATGTGGAGCTTCCCCAGCCCACGGAGCCTCAGCCCACGGAGCCCGACCCCACGGAAACCGAGCCCACGGAGCCCGACCCCACAGAGCCGGAGCCCACGGAGCCTCAGCCTACGGAGCCGGAGCCCACGGAGCCGGAGGTGTTCTACACCGTCACCTTTGAGGGCGAGAACGGCTATGCCAAGTATCAGGGGGAGAAGGTCACCCAGATTCAGGTCTCCTCCAGAGAGCCCTATGTGGCGTTTGGCATCCACGGGGAGTATGACAGGGGATATGAGACCGACACCGTCACCGCCTCTGCCGGTGTGCTGGACAGAGCGGGTGAGACCTTCATCCTGTCTGGATTTGCGGGCGATGTAACCGTGAACTTCACCACCCGTTTCCGCACGGTCTATATCGACTATGTGATTTCCCCCAACTGGAACAACAATTATGTGGTCACGCCCCAGGCGGTGACCTGGGGCACCGCCCCGGCCCGTCCCACCGTGAACCGGACGGGCTACCATGTGACCGACTGGTTCTACGATGGGGAGTACACCCAGGTCTTCGACTTCTCCCAGCCTCTGACGGAGAACGTGACCCTTTACGGCCAGTGGGAGCGGAACGTATACACCGTGACCTTCATGGTGGACGGCGAGGTGTACAGTGTCCAGCAGGTGCAGCACGGCTACCATGCCACTGCCATCTCCAACCCCACCAAGGACGACTGGGTCTTCAACGGCTGGTATTATGACGAAGAATGCACCCAGCCCTTCAACCGGGCTTCCGATTACTTCTATGAGGACACCACCCTGTATGCCGGCTGGGTGGAGGCGAAGCTCAATTACGTCTATCTGAACGGTTCCGCCGGCTCCGACGAGAACTCCGGCGCCACCAGCAGCGATGCCGTAAAGACCTTTGCAAAGGCCAAGGAGCTTCTGGCAGAGTCTGCCTACAAGGAAATCCGGGTCGTGGGGCAGGTCAAGGTCGATGGTACGGAGGTCTGGGATCTGAGCGAATATCCCGATGCCGTGGTGCTCCGGGATCAGAGCTACAAGAGCTACATGATCTGGGTGACCGGCGATCTGACCCTCCAGAACATCACCATTGACGGCGGCGCAAAGTACTGGGCGGATGAGGAAGGCAACCTGTTTACAGGTTATATGATCTTCAACTGCACCGGTGGCTCCGTCACACTGAACGAGGGCACTGAGCTGTGTAACTCCAACACCACCAGCTCCTATGCCGTTGGCTATCTGAACGGCGCGTCTCTGACCATCAACGAGGGCGTCAAGGTTCACGACAATGTGGGCAACTACGCCGGTGCCTTCGGTGCGACCTCCTCCGGCGCCTCCACCATCGTCATGAACGGCGGCGAGATCTATGACAATGTGGCAATCTATAAGTCCACCTCTGCCACCTCCTCCTCGTCTGGTGCCGGTGCCTTCAGCCTTGCGGGCAACTCCACCAAGGGCTATTCCACCCTAACCATGAACGGCGGCAAGATTTACAACAATAAGGTCGAAAATCCCGACGCCACCTACGGCTGCGGCGCAATCTTCCTGTACAACCGCTCCAAGCTGATTATGAATGGCGGCGAGATTTACGGCAACACCGGCATTAACGCCACGGCCATCCGTTCCTATGGCTCTGTCACCAGCTCCAGCAACTTCCCCAACCTCATTGAGTTCAACGGCGGCAGGATCTATGACAACACAGCCCGGGACGCTGACATCGACGTGGAAATCCGCACCTACACCAACGTGGTGATCAACAACCAGTCGGTCATGGAGGGCAAGTATTGGGTGCAGAACAATGCCAACTGCTATCCCATCACCATCCCCTCCGCCCTGACCAAGCCTCTGAACGTCACCCACGAGGCTCTGGTGTACCAGCGTGTCATGTTCCAGGGCACCGAGACCTACAAGCTGACGGAAAATGATCTGGCGCTCATCAACCTGAGCAACGAAATCCCCGAGGCCTACAAGCTCACCCTGGATACGGAGAACAACAACATTTATCTGGGCTCTACCCAGAATATCGGCACGGTGATTTACATGGCCAGCAACGGCAGTGACACCAACGACGGCCTCACCAAGGAAACCGCCGTGGCCACCTTCGCCAAGGCCAAGGAGCTGCTTCAGAAGAATCAGTCCGCCACCGGCGACAATATCATCTATGTGGTGGGCGGCACTCTGGTTTCCAGCCCGGCGGCAATCAATATCACCGGCGACGAGACCTGGTCCCTCAAGGGCATTCCCAACGCCTACATGCAGATGGAGCCCACCAGCAAGAGCTACATGTTCTATGTCACCGGTACCCTGACCCTGGAGGACATTGTCATCGACGGCAACTGCTGGTACAATGCCAACACCACCGTCAACATCTTCCGGGTGGATAAGGAGAAAGACGCGGAGAAGGATGACAGCGAGCTCCACCGGGGCGTCCTGAATCTGAAGAGCGGTGCGGTGCTCCAGAATACGGCTGACGAGGCCATCTACTGCTATGGCGGAACGGTCAACATGTACGACGGAGCGGTTATTCGCGGAGCGCAGAAGGACGGCGGCATCTATGCCACCGGCAGCCTCCTGGCCTCCGGCGTGGACAATACGCCCACCGTGAACATCTTTGGCGGCGAGATCACCGACTGCTACCGGGCCTTCTACATTCTGGGTGACTGCACCCTGAATATCTACGGCGGTGATTTCCACCACAACGGCGGCACCAACAGCCCCGGCGGCGCGGTCATTTACGCCAACGCCAAGAACACCGTCACCAATATCTACGGCGGCTCCTTCCGGGATAATGAACTCACCGGAACCGCTGCCACCTGCATCGGAACGGTATTCTACACCACAAGCGCCTGCAAGCTGAACCTCTACGGTGGTACCTTCACAGGCAACACCTGCGCTGTGAACCCCAATGCCAACGGCTTTGCCCTGAACTGCTCCAGCGCGGCCAACAATGCCACGGTCACGGTGAAGGCCGGAGAGAACGGCCTGGATCTGTCCAATGCCCCCTTCTACTGGGCCTTTAATGACGACACCTCCAGTGTCATTCTGGACAGCGCTCTGACAAATCCTTTGAAGCTGACCTTCAAAACCGAGCCTGTGGCCGGTCAGATTGTCCTCAAGGGCACGGACAGCTATAAGCTCACCACCGCCGACCTCAGCAAGGTCTCCTGCCTCAACGAGGGGATTACCCTGAAGCTGGATACGGAGAAGAACGCCATCGTGGTCGGCTGATCCTCAAAAAACCTAGTGACCCCAAGGGGGGTGGGGGTGTCTCAAAACTCGTTTTGAGACACCCCCCTGACGCATCCAGGGGCAGCCGCAGCTTCCCAAAAACAAAGCAGCCCTGTGCCCAAAGTCCGGAAAAACCGGCTTTGACGCACAGGGCTGCTTTAGCCCGGGGCTATATGTACCGTACCACGGCCTTCACCAGGCCCAGAATCTGCAGCTCCTCCGCTTCGATGATCTCATAGGCGGGGTTCTCCGGCTGGAGCCATACCCGGCCATCCCGGCGGCGGAGCCGTTTCACCGTGGCCTCCTCACCCAGAAGGGCCACCACAATCTGGCCGTCCTCCGCAGCGCTCTGGGGGCGCACCACGGCCAGGTCTCCGTCCAGAATGCCCGCGCCGGTCATGCTGTCTCCCCGGACCCGGAGGGCAAAGCAGCTGGGGTCACCATCCCAGACAAGGAAGCCCTCCTGGTTTTCCACTGCCAAAATGGGAAGCCCCGCTGTCACCACACCGATGATGGGAATTTGTCCGGCCTTTTGCCCGGAGGAGGTGGTGATGGCCCGTTTTTTTCCAGCTTCATAGTTTAAAAGCCCCTTGGTCTGGAGCTGGGTCAGATGATAGCTTACGGAAGCGGTGGAGCGCAGGCCCACGGCCGCGCCGATTTCCCGCACTGTGGGAGCATATCCGTTTTCCGCCACGAATTGGTCAATATAGCGCAGAATCTCATCCTGTTTTCCACTGGTTCTTGGCATGGCCTCGCCTCCTTATTGGGAATTAAGAATATCATATCACATGCGGGAAGAAAAAGCAAACATTTGTTTATGATTCTTTGCCGGAATTGAGAAAATCCGGAATGTAGGACTGGGAGGCCGCCTCTGCCTCCTGGGTAAAGCCCTCCAGATCATTGAGGTACATCCAGCTGAGTACCGCCTGGTATTCCTCCTCCGTCACCCGGCGGTCAAAGGGTGGCATTCCCATCACCCGGGGCATAGGCGTGTACTGCCGCATGAGGGACACCAGCACCGTGCCCTTGGGGAAGGTCTCCCCAATCCAGTCCAGAACCCGCAGGGAGTTTTCAATCTGCCCCGGGAGAATCAGGTGGCGGATCAGGACGCCTCCAACCATGCGCTCTCCCTCCATCCGGTAGGGGCCGGTCTGGCGCACCATTTCCTCAATGGCACGGGTGGCCACGGAGAAATAGTCCCCGGCTCCCGACAGCCGGGCCCCCAGGGCTCCATCGGCGTACTTCAGATCCGGAAGGTAAATATCCACCAGCCCCTCCAGAGCCCGCAGCGTCTCCACCCGTTCATAGCCTCCGCAGTTGTACACCACCGGTACCGGGAGCCTGGGCGTCAGGGCAGGGAGGAGATCCGGGAGAAACTGGGTGGGGGTCACCAGGTCGATGTTCTCGGCTCCCTGGGCAATCAGTTCCTCCATGGCCCGGCGCAGGGCTTTGGAATCGGACTCCAGCCCCACCGCCTCCCGGCTGATGGCGTCGTTCTGGCAAAACCGGCAGCCCAGGGTGCAGCCGGAGAAAAACACCGCGCCGCTGCCTCCCGGCCCGGCCAGCACCGGCTCCTCCCAGAAGTGGCGCATGAGCTTCGCCACCCGAACCCGGCCGGGAAGGCCGCAGTAGCCCAGCTCTCCCGCCGCCCGGTTCACCCCGCAGGCCCGGGGACACAGGGTACAGTTGGTATAATCCATTTGGAATCCTCCATCTTGTCCTATGTGGGACTTTGTGTTATACTGAAGACCACGGAGGTGGTTCGATGTTTCAGGTGACGCTCATTGCCATGGGCAAGCTAAAAGAAAAATTTTACCTGTCCGCCGCCCAGGAGTACGAAAAGCGCCTGGGAGGCTACTGCAATTTCCGGCTGCTGGAGCTGCCGGAGTCCCGGCTGCCGGAGAATCCCCAGCCGGGCGAGATCGCCCAGGGCCTTGCCCGGGAGGCGGAGCTCATCCGCCAGAAGATTCCCAAGGGCGCCTGGTTCTGCGTCCTGACGCCGGAGGGGAGGGAGCTGAGCTCTGAGGACTTCGCCCGGCAGCTGTCCCAGGTGAAGCTCTCCGGAAGATCCGGTGCGTGCTTTCTCATCGGCTCCTCCTATGGCATAGACCCATCCGTCAAGGCCATGGCGGATCTGAAGCTGTCCATGGGAAAAATGACCTTTCCCCACCACCTGGCAAGGATCATGGCCCTGGAGCAGCTCTACCGCGCCGAAGCCATCCAGGCCGGCAGCCGGTATCACAAGTAGCGCCCGGAACCCCAGGCCCGGGCCATGCAATTGCACTTCTTATTCTGACACAGTTTTTCCGGATTGTCAATCTGCCACAGCCTGGTTCTTTCTCCGATGCCGGGAATCTGCTGTGATGAACAGACCGGAGTTAGCCTGCTTCCTGATGCGGCAGTTTCATAATTCGGTTTCAGCACCGCTCTCCTGAGGAGCGGTGCTTTTATAATGATCTGGAAAGGGAGAAGGTGATCCGCTTGTGAATTCTTTGGGAGAGCCTGGCAGGTACACAAATGAATATGGCGCGGACCTGCTTCCCGACGCAAAGCTGGAAAATCTGAATCTGACAAACTTTGCTCTGGAAATTCTGGATATTACGGTAAACAGCAATCTCCATCATTTTGATATCTCCGGGATCAAGCTCCACACCCTGACCTCTGCTGACGCTTCCGCTTACACCAACGCTTACCGCTGGCTGTGGGACGGCAACTGTATGGATTTGTCCGGCACAACCGGAGAAGGCCGAGGCCGCCCAGGCCGCTGCCGAGGCTGCCCTGGCCCAGGCCCGGGAAGCCATCGACCAGGCCGCTACCCCGGAAGAGGTGGAGACCATCCTGGAAGAGGCTCTTGCCGCCGTGGAGGATGCAAAGGCGCTCCTGTGCGCCAACGAGCTGTTCACCGACGTGTCCAAGACCGCCTGGTATCATGCGGGTGTGGACTTCGTGATCAACAATGGCTACATGGTGGGCATGAGCGAAACCGAGTTCGGTGTGAACGGCAGCCTGACCCGTGGCCAGCTGGTCACCATCCTGTACCGCCTGGCCGGGGAGCCCACCGTGGAAGGGAAGACCAACCCCTTCACCGATGTGGCTGAGAACCGGTATTACACCAATGCTGTCATCTGGGGTGTCAGCGAGGGCATCGTGAACGGTGTTACCGACACCACCTTCGCCCCCAACCAGCCTGTCACCCGGGAGCAGATTGCCACCTTCCTGTACCGCTACAGCGGAGAGCCCGAGGTGGAGGGCGACAACCTGGCGAAGTTCGAGGACAGCGGCAAGGTCTCTAAGTACGCCGTGAACGCCATGAACTGGGCCGTGTCCCAGGGCCTCATCACCGGCCTCAGCGAGACCACCCTGAGCCCCAACACCACCGCCACCCGGGCCCAGAT
>JALETK010000011.1 GCA_022781505.1 Clostridiales bacterium
ACCGACACCACCTTCGCCCCCAACCAGCCTGTCACCCGGGAGCAGATTGCCACCTTCCTGTACCGCTACAGCGGAGAGCCTGAGGTGGAGGGCGACAACCTGGCGAAGTTCGAGGACAGCGGCAAGGTCTCCAGGTACGCCGTGAACGCCATGAACTGGGCCGTGTCCCAGGGCCTCATCACCGGCCTCAGCGAGACCACCCTGAGCCCCAACACCACCGCCACCCGGGCCCAGATTGCCACCATCATCATGCGGTATCTGAATCAGAATTAACCTATTCCTCTGTTGCATTGCTCCCCTTCAAGATGCAACAAACCAAGGCGGGCCCGAACGAAAGTTCGGGCCCGTCAAAGCGTTACAAGGCTTCGTACTGCCGCCCGGGAGGGCGGCAGAAATTTTTTTAGGCAGCGGCGCAAAGCAATATCTGCTTGAACAAAAGAACAGATTACATGAAATATTCCCGTAAAATCCACCATGAAGGGGCTGACACCGGGGGGAGAACGTGTTATAATACAACGAGTATACCGAAGGAGGAAACTGGAATGAAGTTCACTTGGCCCAAGCGATTGCTGGGTGCGGCGCTGGTTGCCTGCACCCTTCTGCAGACTGCAGCCCTGGCTGCGGAGGCGCAGCCCCTGGAGGTGGCTGCCCAGACCGGGGCGCAGGAGATGATTGTTACCGAACCGGCCGGCGGGATGGAGCTGCCGGCGGAACAGGACGAGGAGACTGTCCCGCCTGAGGAGGAGCCTGCGGAACCGGCCCCCACCGAAACGGAACCTGCGGAACCGGCCCCCACCGAAACGGAGCCTGCGGAACCGGCTCCCACCGAAACGGAGCCCGGCGGGGAGGAGCCCGAGATTCAGGACCCGCTGGAGGGCTACAGCTTCCCGGACAACTGGGCAGGGGAGCCCCTGCGGTTTGCCGTCCGCTATGGGATTCTCAAGGGCCGGGGCGGCTACGATCTGGACCCCACCGGCAACACCACCCGGGCGGAGATGGCCACCATGCTGGTCCGGCTCCTGGGTGCAACGGAGGAGGCGGACCTCTCCGGTTACACGGACATGAGCCCCAAGGCCTGGTACTACGATGAAATCGGCATTGCCGTGAACCTGGGAATCTTTGTCGGCACCAGCAAAACCACCATGTCGCCCCAGCGGCTCATCACCCGCCAGGAGGCCTTTACCGTCCTGGCCCGGGCCTTCGGGCTGTATCCTACGGATGCCAGCGCCTACACCTGCTTCCGAGATTCCGGCGAGCTCCAGCCCTTTGCCAGGAACGCTGTGAGTGCGCTGTACGAGACCGGCGGCGTCACCGGCTATGAGGACGGAACCCTCCGCCCCAAGGCGTACATCACCCGTCAGGAGGTGGCCGCCCTGTTCTATAAGCTCCTGGACGAGATCCGGGATACGCCGGAGGATATGCCTGCCTCCGGGCGCGTACTCTACCGAGGCACGGAGCCGCTGCCCCAGGGCTACTCCCTGGACGGCACTCTGATCCTGGGCGCGGGCCAGTCCGGAGCGGTCTGCCTGGAGAACTGCAGCGTCACCGGCCGCCTGGTGCTGCGCTGCGCCCCCGGGGCTCAGGTGACCCTGGAGGGAACCCGGGCGGGAGAGCTGTCCGCGCCCAGCGCCGTCGACGTCTCCGGGGGAACCTTCCCTCGGGTGGTTTCCGCAGGGGCGGGGAGCACCCTGAACCTCTCCGGAACTACGGCGGATCTGTATGCACCCTGCACCCTGAACGGCACTTTTGAGAAGGTGAATGCCTACACCCCGGGAAGCACCATCCTGGGAACCATCGGACGGCTGAACCTGACGGCCAAAGCAGGCGGCGGCACCACCACCCTGGACGGACAGGCGGACAGCGTCGCGATTCTGGGAAACAGCTCCGTGCTGAACGGCTCCGGCTATGCCAGATGCGTGATTGTCTGCGTCCGGAACTATGAGATTCTCCTGAACTATGGGGAGTTTGTGGATCAGATTGACTGGGGCCTCACAGGGGTCACCGTGACCCTCTCCGGCCCCGCCTCCATCACCCCCACCAACAACACGGTGCAAATTGACGCCAGATTCACCGGCTTTATTGCCGGATACGGCACCATCAACGGCGGACGGACGGTCCGGCTCCAGTGGTATCTCAATGACCAGCTCCTGTCCACCCAGGATGACTTTTACATCAAGGATAACATCATCGCGAGCTTTTCTCACACCTTTGGAGCCCAGGAGATCCAGGAGGAGGTGCAGGTATTCCGTGTGGTGTTGACCTGCGGCAGCGAGACGGTGGAGGGCTCCTTCACCGTAGCTTCGGATTCCAGCATGTGGAAGTACCAGCAGGACTATGAAGCCGCCCTGAACACCGTCGAAACCGTCAACATTGAGGGCCGGACCCTGGTGAGAACCTACCTCTACAGCGATAAAAACCGCAGCTCCGTCCTCCGGACCGTGGCCGCCGGAACCAGCCTGACCCACCTGTACTATTCCGGCGCCGACGGGGCACCGGGCCAGGTCCGCCTGTCCGACGGCACCGTTGGCTGGATGAACTGGGCGGATTATCTGGTCTCGAGAGAGGACTACACCCAGTATTGGGACTATTCCGTGGGCACCAAGGAGGGCTTTGTGAACCAGAAGGGCTACTCCAGCTCCACAGGCTACCTGATCTGGCTGAGCCTCAAAACCCAGAAGGTGAATATTTTCCAGGGCAGCAAGGGGAACTGGAAGCTGATCCGGGTCTGCCCCTGCGCCACCGGCAAGAACACCACCCCCACCGTGTCCGGTGTTTACTCCATTATTTATAAGACTTACCGCTGGCGCTTTGACGAGTATGTGGACGGCAAATATATGGAGGACTACTCAAGAGTATACTATGTCAGCGGCTTCTGGGGCGGTCAGGCCTTCCACTCCCGGCTGTACTATGCCGACGACACCCTCTATGACGGCACCATTGGCACCCCGGTGTCCCATGGCTGCGTCCGGATGATGGATGAGGACTGCCGGTATATTTACGAGTCCATGCCCAGCGGCACCACCGTGGTCAATTACTGACAGACACACGGCTTACCTGTTCAAAAGGAGCAAGATTAATTATGGCAACGGAATTGATTTATTCCAAGTCCACACTGGTGGACTCCACCCATGTAGACCGCTGGGGCCGGATGCGCCCCTCCGCGCTGCTGGAAATCATGCAGGAGACTGCCTGCGATCACGCCCAGACCCTGGGCGTGGGCCGGGAGCGCCTGGCGGAGCAGAATCTGTTCTGGGCGATTGTCCGCCAGACCCTGGAGATCTGCCGGCTTCCGGGCATCGGGGAGACCCTGGTGACGGAGACCTGGCCCGGCCCTCCCAGCCGGACGGCCTTTCCCCGGTATATGACCGGCCGGACTCCCCAGGGAGAGCTCCTCTTCCGGGCCGTCACCCTCTGGCTGTTCATGGACTACGGCACCCGGGCCATGGTGCTGCCCGGCGCCAGCGGCATCCAGGTGCCCAGCCTCCTGAGAGGCGGGGAGCTGGCCAATCCCACGGGCATCGCACCCCGGGAGTATCCCAACCTGGAGCGCCGCCGGGTGCGCTACTCGGAGCTGGACTGCAACGGCCACCTGTCCAACACAAAATATCTCAACTGGATGGAGGATTTGCTCCCCGGAGAATATCACCGGAATCACAGCCTCTCCCGGCTTCACATCTGCTATCTGAATGAAGCTCTGGAGGGCCAGGAGATCAGCCTGAACTGGGCTCTGGAAGACGACCGGCTCTCCCTGGAGGGCCGCCGGGATCAGGAGGACGGAGCCAACCGGGTCTTCGCCCTCCGGGCGGAGTACCGGAACCTCTGACCCAAGTCCCGGGGAAAAACGCAAAAAGCGGGCCACCTGTGCGCGTTTCAACGCCAGGCGGCCCGCTTTTTGACACATCACCCTGCCACATGATACATTTTGCTCAATATAGCCTCCACGGCCCGGCTGGGGAGGATGCGGTTCAGGAAGGGAAATACCCGGTAGATGCCCCCTACGGCCTTCACCCCGGGGAGGTGGCGCTTTTTCAGGAGCTTCAGCACCATGTTTGTGACGCAGGCGGGGTCCTTGCCCCCCTGCTCGTCCCGAGCCATCTGGGCCACAGCCCGGCGGCAGGCAGCCTCGTAGACGCTGCCGGAGGTGGCGGCGGAGAGGCGGCGGGCGGCGGTGAAGCCGGTTTTTAAATCCCCGGGCTCAATCACGGCGGCCTGGACGCCGTAGGGCCGCAGCTCCAGCCGGAGGCACTCAGTCTCCTTTCGCAGGGCCGCCTTGGACATGGAGTAGAGCCCCTGGAAGGGCAGGGCAAAGTCCCCGCCGATGGAGCCGATGTTGATGATGACCCCCCGGCCGGCTTTCCGCATGTGGGGCAGCACCGCCCGGGCCGTGCGCAGGGGGCCCACGGTGTTCACATCCAGCTGTGCCAGGGCCTCCTCCCCGGAGCAGTCCTCCATGGCCCCGGCGATGCCGGAGCCGGCGCAGTTGATCAGTCCGTCAATCCGCCCGGCCTCTGCCAGAATCCGGGCAACGGCGGCCTCCACGGAGGCCTCATCCGTCACATCCAGCACCAGAGGCCGCACTGCCCCGGCCCCGGCCTCATAGGCCTCCGGCAGATGCCGGGCTCCGCCGTAGACAATGGCCCCCTCCCGGGCCAGAGCCCGGGACACGTCCCGCCCAATACCGGAGCTGGCCCCCGTCACCAAATAGACCCAACCGTGTACTCTGTCCATCTCGCCTGTCCTCCCAAAGGTTTTTCTCCATTATACACCGGCGTTCCCGATTTTTCCACTGAAAAAACAGAAGAAGGGGTTGCCTCAAAACTCGTTTTGAGACAACCCTGTGCCATTTTTTCAAACCAATGAGGTTTGAAAAAACGTTTGATTGAACGCGAAAGGGGCCCTTTGCCCCTTTCAATCTTTCCCCGCTACTCTTTATCGCTAAATTTTTCTCCTGTTTTTCCTGGTGCAACAGTATATGGGTCGGCCCCACCCCCTTTTTTCAGCGGCACAACAGCGCCAAAGAAATTGCGCTCCGGCCTGAGAACCTGGTTTGCATTCCATAAAAAGCGCCTCCCGGGCTTGTGTCCGGGAGGCGTTGTGCTGAGGTTGGTTACGGATTTTCGGGCTCGGTCTTGCTCAGCAGGCGCATGATGATGGCTGCCACCTGGCCACGGGTGGCGGTGCCCTTGGGCTGGAATAGAGTGACGTCATTTTCGTTGATGCCCACCACAATGCCCTTGGAGGCGGCCCAGAGGGCGGGATCCTTGGCAAAGTTGCTGATGCTGCCGGCGTCGGCGAACATGCTGAGGCTGGCGTCCCCGTCCACGGTCATGTCCATGCCGATGAAATTGGCATAGCGGTAGAAGAAGGTGACCATCTCCTCCCGGGTGATGGACTGTCTGGGACGGAAGGTGCCGTCGGGGTAGCCCATGACCAGCTCATTCTCGGCGGCCCAGCGGATGGCGGCTGCGGAGTAGTTGCTGCCGCTGTCCTTGAAGAGATTCTCCGTGGTCTCAGGGGCGGGAGCGCCGGAGATACGCCACAGGATGGTGGCCAGCATCTCCCGGGTGATGTTCTCCTTGGGAGCGAAGAGGGTGGTGGTGACGCCTCTCATGTAGTCCATCTCGTAACAGTACTTCACGGCCTCGTAGTACCAGCTGGTGCTGCGGACGTCGTTGAAGGGCAGGCCGGTGTCGGAGATGGCGCCGCACTTGACGCAGTAATAGTAGACGGTGCCGTCCTCGGCGGTTACCTGCTCAAACTCGTGACCCGTGGGCTCGCCGTAGGTGAGGGTGTAGGTTTCGCCGCATTCACACGTCACGGTCTTGTGGCCCTGGGTGTCACAGGTGGTGGGGATGTCCTCCACCACCGTAACCCCGTGGGCCAGGCCGTCCTCGCCGAAGTGGTACAGATCCGTGTCCATGGTGAACCAGCCGGTCTTGTACTGACCGCCCAGGAAGTACATGCCCTTGCCGGTCTCCTTGTCCGTGGCCCAGCCGGTGTACTCCGCGGGAGCGGCCTCGCCGCAGACGGAGCAGGCCAGAGCCTTGGCGGCCCGGTCATAGACGTACTTGTGACCCTCGGTCTCGCAGGTGGTGGTGTGGTGCATGGTGTAGGAGTCGATCACCGTGCCGTCCAGGTTGTAGGCGGTGACGGTCATGTCCGAAGCCGTGGCGTTGGCCAGCAGGTACATAGCGTCGTACTCCTGGTTGATGACGGCAAAGTGGAAGTCGGGATTGTTCTCCGCGGCGTATTCCGTGCTCCGGGATTTCTCGCCCAGGTCGCCGCAGATGAAGTACACGGCGCCGTCCTCCTGATCCACCTGGCCGCCGGTGAGGGGCTCGGTGCGGGCATAGGCGTGATCATGGCCGGAGAAGACAAAGTCGATGCCGGCCTCGTCAATGGCGGCGGGGAGGTACTGGTTGTAGGCGGCGCTGGAGCCCTTGGGGTTGGTGTAGTAGGGAGGCTGATGCATGGTGACAACCTTCCAGGAGCACTGGGTGCCTGCGGCATCCTCCACCAGCCAGGCGGCGGCGGATTCCAGGTTGGCGTTGCAGTTGATCACGGCGACGTACACATTGCCGTACTCCACGGAATAGTAGTCCTCATGGGGCAGGTCAAAGATGGCCTCCGCGTGGCTACCGGAGAAGTCGGCATAGTACTCATGGTTGCCCATGACCTGAACCAAGGGGAGCTGGCTGTAATTCCCGGAGAACACGCCCAGAATCTCGTTCCAGCCTGCCAGAGAGCCGGCGTTGTCGATGAAGTCGCCGGTCTGGATGCCGAAGTTCACGCCGGTGGCGTTGATTCTCCCGGCGATGGTGTTCATGGTCTCAATGTCTCCGGCGTCCGCTGCCGGATTGCCGGACAGCTGGGTGTCGCCCATGACAAAGAAGCTGGTGTCCGCCCCTGCGGTGGCCGTGGTGAACTGGGCGATTTCGGACCAGTGGCCGTTCACGCCGTCGCCCACCCGGTAGCAGTATACGGTGCCGGGGGTGAGGCCGGTGAGGGTGACGTTGTTTACCTGGCTGGCCTGGTTGTCGGAGGTGAAGGAGTGGGTGGCGCAGGTGCCGGCGACCTGGGAGAAGGTGTACTCCCCGGAGTCATACAGGCTCTTTTCCACATACTGCACCACAGCCCGGTTTTCCGTGTACTGGGGTGCGCTGAACCAGGAGATGCTGGCGGTGGTGGTGGGGTCCTCCACGGCGTTGAGGCGCAGGTTGGTGGGGGCCACCTCGTCGCTGCCCAGGCCGTTGGTTACGGAGGTGTAGCGGAAGGAGAGGCCCTCCTCGCCCTTGGCGTAGATGGTGAAGCTCTCGCCCACGGTCTGGCAGAAGCGGTTGGTGATGAGGATGCCGGCGCTGTTGGTCTTACCAACCAGAACATCCTCCTGCCCCTCCCGGACGGCGTAGATTTCCACCCGGGCGGCGGCGGAGCCGTCGGCCTTGGTGACATAGATCCTGCCGTTTCCGCCCACGGTCATCACGTCGGCAGTGACGGTGTAGGGGGCGGTGACGCCCACGGCCTTGACGCCCTGGGCAAAGCTCAGGCTGGTCTTGCCGGAGAGGAAGGTGCCGGATTCCACGCTGTAGGACAGCTTGGCACCGGAGGAGATGGCGGGGCTCACCTGGAAGGTCACCTCAGCCAGAGTACCGGCGGCGGGCTTGGCCTGCTCCACCTGAATGGTGAGGACACCGTTTTCCAGCGTGCTCTCACCGGTGGAGCCGGCGGGGAAGGTGACGGTGGGCTCGCCGAAGGTGTCGCTCAGCCGGATTTTGGCGGACACCTGGGAGATGGCGTTGGAGCCCTGGGTGGTGAGCTGCAGGGTGTAGGTCTCGCCCACCACGGCGGCATCCGCGCCGGAGAGGACGACGGTGCCGTAGGAGCTGGCGCTGTCCTCCACGGTGAAGTACCGGGTGACGGTGGACACGTTGCCGAAGCCGTCGGAGACGGAGACCGTGACGCTGTGGGTGCCGTTGGGCAGCACCAGGGAGGCTGCGGCGTCCGTTTCCGTGGAGGTGGTGAGGGTCTGGCGCAGGCCGTCCACATAGATGGCGGTCTTGGCGGTGTTGATGCCCGTGGCGTTGTCGCTGACGGGGTCCTGGAAGGCGGCGGTAATCTTCACGTTTTTGCTCTTGACCACGGTGCTGCCGTCCTCGGCCAGCTCCGTGCCCCCTGCCTGAACGGAGGTGATCTCAGGCCGCTCCATGTCGTCCACGGTGTCGCCGTAGACCACCCGGAAGTTGTCAAAATACAAGCTGCCCTTGGAGAAGCTGCCCATGGGGATCTTGTCGCCGTTTTCGTTGGCGGAGCCGCCGGGGATGAGGGTCAGAGAGATGAAGTAGCGGCCGCCCAGAATCATGAGAGGATGCTCTTCGGTGACATATTTGGCGTAGGGCGTGAGGTCGGCCTCCACATACATCCAGCCGTCCCAGTAGATGCCGGTGTACTGAATGTTCCGGCCCTCCTGGGTCTTCAGGTGAATGTAGGGGCGGTTCAGCTTGCCGTTTTCATCATAATAGGCAATCTGAAGCCACAGCCAGAAGTTGTCCGTGCCCTCGGGGGCATAGACCCAGAAGCCCAGACCGGAGGGCGTTCCCTCCAGGACAATGTCATGGGTGGGAATCAGCCACATGTTCACATTCCGGTAGCCGGGGAACAGGTTGGTGTAGTCATAGTCCATCCGCAGGGCATAGTCGCCGAAGCGAACCTCGCCGGTCTCCGCAGTGACGATGTCACCGCCGGAGGAGAAGGGCTGCATGTAGCTTGTGTGGTTGCAGTAGAAATCATAGCCGGAGGCTCCGAAGATTGCGGAGGCGGGATACCGGCACACGTCTGTGGGGCCATCCAGATAGTCTCCGTCGAAGAAGAAGGGGCCGGATTCGGTTTTCCAGGTGACACCGCCGGTCTCCGCGTCGCCCTCCCAGGCGAAGAAGGTGATGGGGTTCTCCTCAGGCATGAAGCCCTCGGGACTGCAGGAGGCCTTGCCCCAGTCATACTGGGCCACGCCCTTTCCCACGTTGCCCTCTTCGTCTGGCTCAAAGTCCAGGATCACCTGGGGCATTCTGCCGATTTCCACGGAAATGGTGTCGGAGAGCACGGTGCCGTCCTCCTTGGTGTAGGAAACGGTGATTTCGGCGTTGAGGGTCTGCTTGGCCTTGACGGAGGTAAAGAGATTGTCCTCAAAAGAGCCGATGCCCTCAGGGCCCACGCCCTCGGTGAAGGATTTGATGCTCCAGTCCAGGGATACGCCGGACAGGTTCACATCCCGCTCCTTGTAAATGACCTTCAGCCCCAGATCGGAGGTGGCTTTGAAGGCCAGGTTGATGGCCTCAGCCGCAAAGCTGATGCTCTCGGGCTCCTGCACTTCGATGCTGGTGGTGCCCACAACCTTGCCCTCGTAGTTCAGATTCACGGTGACGGTTCCGCATTTGCCGTTGGATTTGAACACGCCGGTGGTGGCGTCCATGGAGCCGTAGGCGCTGTCCGCCAGGGACCAGGTGACACCCTCGGGAACATTCGTGGGAAGACCCGCAGTGTCCACACCGGCGGCCTGGAAGGGAACAGTGGCCCCGGCGATGTACACCAGGTTGTTGGGCGTCAGAGAGGCGTGGTCAAACTTGCCGGAGCCCTCGGCGGTGGACACCAGGAGCAGAGTGGAGGCCACCACCCGCTCGGTGCCGTCGGAGGGGGTGTTCTGAATGGT
>JALETK010000049.1 GCA_022781505.1 Clostridiales bacterium
GATGCGGTTCTGCAGGGGCACCCGGGCCCGGAGCAGCTCCGCGTCCGGGTCCGTGGCGGGATCCCAGGACAGGAGGTCCTCCGCACGGTAGCCGTGGGAGGTGGGTTCGTTCTCCGCAAGGGCACTCTCCCCGGTGTAGGGTAGCGTGTCACCGGCCAGAGCAATGGTGGGGCACAGGGCCAGCACCATGGCAAAGACCAGAGCGAAGGAGACGAAACGTTTGGTTAGTTTGTTTTTCATGTTGTTCTTCTCCCTTCATTTATTTCCTCACCTGCCTGCCTTTTTCCGGCAAATCGTTCCCCTTTGTCGCAGGTGACGAACACAGAGTTACGAGAGTTCATGTCGTTACCAGGATTCTAACATATATCATGATTTCGTGCAACTGCAAATCCGCATTTTCCTGCATTTTTGTACGAAATATATAAATTTATGGGGTGTTTCTTGTGCAAACCGCAAAGGAAGATTGGTCCATGCCGAAAGTTTCGGAATCAGTTTTCTTTTCCAAAGTGTGGCTCTTTTCTCCGGACGGCGGGCGGCGCTTCGCGGCGCATTCCTTTCAGAAAGCAGGACAGCGCAGCCACGTTAAGCCGCAAAAAACACGCCGGGAAACAGGCGAAACTCGTCTGTTTCCCGGCGTAAAGCCGCTGTCATGCTCAGAAAACCCGTTCCGGGTCAAAAATCGGCGATTCTGGCCTCCACTTCCTCCCGGGTCTGGAGCTCCACCCGGCAGCCGGAAATCTGGTAGACCCGGCTGCAGATGGAAAGGACGCTGGGCCGGTGGGTGGTGACGATCACGGTCTTGCCCCTCTGGGCCTTCAGAATGTTCCGAAGCACCTTCCGCTCCGTGGCCACGTCCAGGGCGCTGGTGGCCTCGTCCAGCAGCAGCACCGGGGCGTCCGCCAGAATGGCTCTGGCGATGGAGAGCCGCTGGAGCTGGCCCTGGGACAGGCCGCCGCCCCCCTCCAAAAGGGGGCTGTTCAGCCCCTCCGGCAGCCTGCGCACAAAGCCGGCGGCGCAGGTCTGCTCCAGGGCGTCCCACAGCTGCTCCTCCGTGGCCTCCTGAGCCATGAGCCGGAGATTCTCCGCCACGGTTCCGGCGAACATGGTGCTGCCCTGAGGAACATAAGCGAAAAACCGCCGGGTGGAGGCTCCCGCCTCCATGGTCTGGCCGGTTTTCAGCCCTGTCACGGTGATGCTCCCCTTCCCCGGCAGGACGATTCCCAGCAGCAGCCGGAGCATGGTGGTCTTCCCCTCGCCGGAGGGGCCCACCAGGGCCACGATCTCGCCGGGGGCGGCCGTGAGGCTGGCCCCCTCCATCACCGGGCCGCCGCCCCGGTAGCCGAAGTCCACATCCCGGACCTCCACCCGGACGCCCTGATCCCTGTTTTCCTCCAGCATCTGCCGGGCCACCTCGTCCATGGACCGGTCCTCCCGGGGAAGCTCCGTAATGGCAATGATTCTCCCTGCCGCCGTGGCGGCGGAGATGGCGCTGGGCACCAGCTTCACCAGGGCCCCGAAGGAGGCGGAGAGGTTGCCCGCCATCTGCAGGAACAAAATCATGGTGCCGTAGGAGATATGTCCCCCCCAGAGCCGGTACACGCCCCAGCCAAAGCAGGCGATGGTCACCACCGTGCCTGTGAGGGACATAACCGAGGAGGCGGTGATGGAGATTTTATTGTACTCCAGCCGAACCTTCCGGTAATCCGCCTGGACGTCCCGCAGCCGCCGTCCGTAGAGGTCCCCCAGCCCGAAGGACTTGATGGCCTGGATGTTCTGGAAGGACTCCTCGTTGAACATCATCACCCGGGAGCTGGCCTCCCGCATCTTCCGGTTGTACTGGCGCATTTTGGACATGAGGGTGCGGGAGACCAGAAGCGTCACCGGGGCGCTGGCCAGGGCTAGGGCCGCCAGGGTGGGGTCATAATATAAAATGATGCCCAGGGTGCCCAGGAACTGCAGCACTCTGGTGATGCTGTCGGGAATCCAGCCCAGGACGCTGGCCGATACACTGGCCACGTCGTTGTCCACCCGGTTCAGCAGGTCTCCGGAGTGATACTGGGACATGGGCTCCCAGTCGGACTCCATAATCTTGTCAAAGACCTCCGCCCGGATCTCCTGATCCACCCGCACCTCAATCTTCGCGGAGATACGCCCGGACCAGGCGTTGATGCCGATGCGCAGCAGCTGCATCCCCACATAGAACACCGCCGCGGGAAGCAGGGCGGAGCCGGAGTACCCGGTGACCGCGTCCACAATATTCTTGCTCAGGACGCTGGCCCCCAGGCCCATGGCCGTGGACAGGACGCCCAGGCAGATGTACCACAAGACCGCCTTGCGGTACCGGTAGGTATAGCTGCCAATCCAGGACAGCTCGTGGAGCAGCTGCCGGAGGCCGCCGTTCCGCAGTTTCTGTATTTTCTTCCTCCAACGGGACATGGGGCTCACCTCCAGACTTTGGCAGATGTAGGGTCAGAAAAAGGGCACCCGGAGGCGGAGGGGGCAAGCCGCCCCTTCAGCCTCCCGTGCCCCTGTATGTCAGATCATCCAGGTGTCACGCAGGTCGCTGAACAGATCCGTCCGGTAGGCGCCTGCGGCGATCAGCTCCCGGAAGGCCCGGTCCACCAGGGGCTTGTCCGCCCGGTATGTGACGCCGAACCACTTGTCCGCCGAGGGGAGCACCTTCACGGTGACCCGGCCCTCCTGGAGAAGCTGATCCACAAAAATGGGAATCAGGAACTCCGAGGTCTTGGGGTCCAGGTCCGGCCTCTGGCAGAACGCCCGGAAGCCACGGTCCAGCTCCGTCAGAATCTCCGGCGTCATGCCCCACATGTTCATGGAGACATAGCAGTCAGGGTCCAGGGGGCGCAGACTCCCATCCGCCTGGGCCACAGCCGCGCCGCCGGGCACCTTCACCACGTTTTTGGTCTCCACCACCCGCTCCAGGTAGCCCTCCCGGTTCACATGGCAGATGCCGCGGGTGACGCCGCCGTGCTCACTGAGGGTGTTGCTCAGGATGAAGCCCGCCATGCAAAAAGCTCCCGGACACTCCGGGCGGTACCGCTGCAGGAACGCGTACAGCCGTCCAAAGGCCTCCTTGCCATAATAGTCATCCGCGTTGATCACGGCGAAGGGCTCGTGGAGCACCTCCCGGCAGGAGAGAAGGGCCTGCCCGGTTCCCCAGGGCTTCACCCGGTCCCGGGGCACCGTCATGCCCTGGGGCACATCCTCCAGGGACTGATAGGCATAGGCCACCTCCACGCCCAGCTCTCTGCAGGTGGCCTCCATCCGGTCTCCGATGACCTCCCGAAAATCCGCTTCGATGTCCCGGCGGATGATGAATACAATTTTGTTGAACCCGGCGGCAATGGCATCGTGAATGGAATAATCCACAATGATCTCACCCATGGGCCCCACAGGCTCCAGCTGTTTAATCCCCCCGCCATACCTTGCGCCAATTCCGGCGGCGAGAATAACCAGGGCGGTTTTCATACCAGCACCTCCATTTTTTCGGACAGGCTCTCCCCCGTCCGTTGTGTTATAACAGTATATCACACATTTAAAGAGAATGCTACCCCATTCCCGCAAAATTGGGATTAAGCTTTTTCTAAGATCCGGTCAATTTTTGCCGGCAGGGCTCCGGAAAAAGGCCACGGCAATGGCCCCGGGGCCCGCATGGGTGCCCACCGCCCCGGAGACGATGACCTTGGGCAGCTCCTGAACCCGGCCCTGCCAGAGGGCGGCGCTGTCCTCGATGTACTTCTGCAACAGGGCGTCGCTGAGGCCGGTGTAGCCCAGAATCAGGGGCTTTTCAAAATCCACGCCCCCTGCGGCCTCAATCTGCTGCACCAGCATGTTGTTCCCCTGCCGGGAGCCTCTGGCCTTGCCCAGAATCACCACCTCGCCGTTTTCCAGGGAGACTACGGGCTTGATGGACAGAAGGCCCCCTGCAAAGGCCACGGCCTTGGAAATCCGTCCGCCCCGCTTCAGGTACTCCAGGGTGTCCAGCAGGGCCACCAGGCGGATGTTCTCCCGCTGCACCTCCAGCTCCCGGGCGATCTCCCCGGCCCCAAGGCCCCGGTCCGCCAGCTGCAGGGCATACTCCACCAGAATGCCCGCGCCCATGGCCACGGACTTGCTGTCCACCACATGAACCCGGCCGGGGAACTCCCCGGCGGCCATCGCCGCGCTCTGATAGGTTCCGGAGAGCTTGGCCGAGAGGGTGATCACCACAACCTCCTCCCCTGCCTCCTCCGCCGCCCGGAAGGGCTGGGTGAAATCGTAGGGCGTGGCCTGGCTGGTGGTGGGCAGGACGTCGCTCTCCACCAGCTTCTCATAAAAGCCCCGGCGGCTCAGGGTGACCCCGTCCAGGTACTCCTGCTCCCCAAAGCGAATGGTCAGGGGTACCACCGTCAGGTTCGGCCGGGGAGCGGAACATAAATCCGCAGTGGAATCGGTAATAATTCTGACTTGCATGACACTTCCTCCTGTCAAACGGTTGTGGCCTGTACGACCCACCGCATCGGGCCCATGGGCTTGGGACATTGCTATGAGACAACCGCCATCCCCCACCTGTCATCCTGAGCGGACAGCGAAGGAGCCCGCGCTTCAAGGGTTCCCACACAGATGGCCGGTGCATGAGATCCTTCGGCTTCGCCTCAGGATGACAAGTGGGCCTTTCTTTATAGACGATAATCCCCTGCCTGAAGCAGGGGGGTGATTGCAGGAGTGATTATATCAGGATTTGTTGACTTGTCAACCAGATTTTCCCACCAAATGTCTTGCCTTTCGGGGACAAGGGTGGTATACTGAATACAAGTTCTTTGAGAAAGGGTGAAACCATGCGCAACTGATTTGATTGGACGTTTGCGGAACTGCTCCGGCAGTCCAGCTCTCCGGCTGGGCTTATGTTCTGCTGCCGAAAATCAGATCGGGTCGTGGCTGCCGCCTGCCTTATAGGGGGACTCTGCCCGCTTTTTCTGCTTTCGGCATAGCCGGAGGCAGATTTTTTGTTGCGGAGGTATGATTTATGCTGCAAGTTGCGCACCTGTCTGTCACCCACACCCGGGACCTGCGTCCCATTGTGGAGGATCTGTCCTTTGTCCTTCAGGAGGGCGACCGGATCGCCCTCATTGGGGAGGAGGGCAACGGGAAGTCCACCCTGTTGAAGCTATTGTATGATGAAGCCCTGGTGGCCGGTTATGTGGAATGGTCCGGGAGCATCACGGGAAACCGGCAGCGCATCGGGTATCTGGCCCAGGAGCTCTCGCCGGAGGAGCTGTCAAAATCCGTCCCGGAATTCTGGGACGCGGGCCCGGCGGAGACCGCCCGGGTTCTCACGGCCCTGGGCCTGGAGCCCGCCCTCCCCCGCTCCCCCCGTTCTATGGGAAGCCTCTCCGGCGGAGAGCGGGTGAAGCTGCGGCTGGCCCTGCTCCTGGCCCGGGAGCCGGAGCTGCTCCTTCTGGACGAGCCCTCCAACGATCTGGATCTGGAGACCCTTGCATGGCTGGAGGAATTCCTCCTGGAGAGCCCCGTGCCGGTGCTCTATGTCTCTCACGACGAGGCCCTGCTCCGGAAGACGGCCAACGCCGTCATTCACCTGGAGGCCCTGCGGCGGAAGACGGCCCCCCGGGCCACGGTGGCCCGGCTTCCCTATGACACCTATGTGGAGCTCCGCCGCTCCGGCATGGAGCATCAGGCTCAGGTGTCCCGCCAGGAGCACGCCGCCTTTCAGCAGAAGCTGGAGCGCTTCCGGCAAATCCGGAACAAGGTGGAGCACCAGCAGGCCACCATCTCCCGTCAGGACCCCCACGGGGGGCGGCTTCTGAAAAAGAAAATGCACGCCGTTCAGGCCATGGGCCGCCGGTTCCAGCAGGAAAAGGAGCGGCTGACCCAGATGCCGGAGATGGAGGAGGCCATCTTCCTCCGGTTCCCGGAGGACATCCGCCTCCCCAGGGGCAAGCGGGTTCTGGAGCTGAGCCTCCCCCGGCTGGAGGCCGGAGGAAGGCTCCTGGCGGAGCAGCTGCAGCTGACCGTCACGGGCCCGGAGCGAATCGGCATCATCGGCCCCAACGGCTGCGGAAAGACCACCCTCCTGCGCCTGGTGGCGAAGGAGCTTCTGCCCCGCCGGGATCTCCGGGCCGCGTACATGCCCCAGAATTACGCCGACACCCTGGATTTGGAGAAAAGCCCCCTGGAGCTTCTGAACCGCTCCGGCAGCCGGGAGGAGGCCACCAAAATCCGGAGCTACCTGGGAAGCCTCCGGTTCACCACCCGGGAGATGGAGCACCGGGCCGGAGATCTGTCCGGCGGGCAGAAGGCGAAGCTCTTTTTCCTGGAGATGATCCTCTCCCGGGCGGAGGTGCTCATCCTGGACGAGCCCACCCGGAACTTCTCCCCCCTGTCCGGGCCGGTGATCCGGGACATTCTGAAAAGCTACGGTGGCGCCATCGTCTCCGTGTCCCACGACCGGCTCTACCTGGAGGAGGTCTGCACCAGGCTCTACGCCCTGACTCCCACGGGCCTCACAGCGCTGTAGCACCGGGGACGGAAATATTTTTTCGGAAATGCTCCCCCGGCTATTGAAACCGCCCTGCGGATTCGATATAATGTTATCGAATCCAGGCGGTCTGCCGCCGGGAAATTCAACCATCAGAAAGGAACGTTGCCATGCGGGAAATCAAAGCAGAGGCCATTGGGCAGGCGGTGGCGCGACTGTGTATGAGCGCCAACCGGAATTTGCCTCAGGACGTCCGTGCCTGCATCACCAGGAGCCGGGAGGCGGAGCCCTGGGCCCCGGCCAGAGGGATTCTGGACCGGATTGTGGAGAACTATGAGATTGCCGAGGCGGAGGAGCTGCCCATCTGCCAGGATACAGGCGTGGCCTGCGTGTTTTTGGAGGTGGGCCAGGAGGTTCACATTGCGGGAGATCTCCCGGCGGCAGTCAACGCCGGCGTGCGGAAGGGCTACCTGGAGGCGGGGCTTCGCTGCTCCGTGGTGGCCGACCCCCTGCGCCGGGTGAACACCAAGGACAACACCCCCGCCGTGCTGTACACCACCCTGGTTCCCGGGGATCAGGTGAAGGTGACCGTGGCCCCCAAGGGCGCGGGCAGCGAGAACATGAGCCGCATTGCCATGCTGCGGCCCTCGGACGGGGCCCAGGGCGTCAAGGACTTCGTGGTGAAGACCGTGGAGGAGGCCGGCCCCAACCCCTGTCCCCCCATTGTGGTGGGCGTGGGCATCGGCGGCTGCTTTGACCGGTCCGCAGAGCTGGCCAAGCGGGCCCTTTTGCGGCACACGGGAGACCCCAACCCGGACCCCTTCTACGCCGATATGGAGCGGGAGCTTCTGGAGCGGATCAACGCCCTGGGCTTCGGCCCCCAGGGCCTCGGCGGCAGAACCACCGCCCTGGCCGTCCATATTGAGGCCGCTCCCTGCCACATGGCCAGCCTGCCTGTGGCGGTGAACATCAACTGCCACGTCACGAGACACGAGTCGGAGGTGCTGTGAGATGGAATACAGATTGACCGCCCCCATGACCCGGGAGCAGGCCCGGCAGCTGCGCTGCGGGGACACCGTCCTGTTCACCGGCACCATTTACACCGCCCGGGACGCGGCCCACAAGCGTCTGGTGGAGCTGCTGGACAAGGGCCAGCCTCTGCCCTTCGACATTGAGGGCGCGGTGATTTACTACGCAGGCCCCACCCCCGCCCAGAAGGGCCACGCCGTAGGCTCCTGCGGCCCCACCACCAGCTACCGCATGGACGCCTACGCCCCCAAGGTCATCGCCGCCGGTTCCACGGGCATGATCGGCAAGGGCAAGCGGGACGCAGGGGTTGTGGCCGCCATGAAGGAATTCGGCGCTGTGTACTTCGCCGCCATCGGCGGCGCGGGTGCCCTCCTGGCCCGGTGCGTCAAAAAGGCCCAGGTGGTTGCCTATGAGGATCTGGGCGCCGAGGCCATCCGCCGCATGGAGGTGGTGGACTTCCCCGTTACCGTAGTCATCGACACCCTGGGCCAAAACCTCTACGAAACCGGCCGGAAAGCCTACCTCGCCTCCCTGGCAGAGGAGAAATAACCCCCACCTCCCATCCCGAGCAGCTCCCACCTGTCATCCCGAGGCACAGCCCCCACTGTCACCCTGAGGCGCAGCCCCCGCTGTCATCCTGAGGCGCAGCCCCCACTGTCATCCTGAGGCGCAGCCCCCACTGTCATCCTGAGGCGCAGCCGAAGGATCTCACGCACCGGCCCCCCGAACCCTTCTGCATGAGATCCTTCGCTTAGGCTCAGGATGACAAGCCGGGGGTGCGGCGGTCGTTTCATAGCAATGACCTCCCCCCCAGCTCCGGACACCAATGTCACGAACTGAAGCGAAAAGCTCTCTGACCATTCGTAGGGGCTTAAGCCTGTGTCCGCCCACAGTGGCGAAACTGCCAATCAAGCTTGCAAGTGCCCGGCGGGGGCAAGACCCCCGCCCTACAGGTGCATAGCCGGGACGGGTGCACAGTCGGAACCCGTCCCGTAGGGCGGCTGTCTGTCCCCCGTCCGGTTGTCAGATTGTGTCGAATTTGGTCATGATCGTCCTTGACAAAT
>JALETK010000081.1 GCA_022781505.1 Clostridiales bacterium
CGGCTTTTCCAAGGCCGGAGCCACCTTCCACGACGTGGAGCTGTTCGCCCGGAATGTGGGCCCCAATGTGAAAATCAAGGCAGCCGGGGGCATCTCCAGCCTGGAGGACGGGGAGAAGTTCATCGCCCTGGGGGCCTCCCGACTGGGAACCTCCCGGATTGTGAAGCTGGCCAAGGCCATGGAGGCAAACGAGAAAGCCCCCAACGACGGAACCTATTAAAAAAGGAGGAACGACCTATGCTGACAACCCCCACCCCTCACAACAGCGCCAAGCCCGGCGATTTTGCCAAAACCGTCCTCATGCCTGGCGACCCCCTGCGCTCCAAATTCATTGCGGAGAACTTCCTGGAGAACCCCGTCCTGGTGAACAACGTCCGGGGTGTCCAGGGCTACACCGGCACCTACAAGGGCGTCCGGGTCTCGGTCATGGCCTCGGGCATGGGTATGCCCGCCATCGGCATCTACTCCCACGAGCTGTTCAACGCCTACGGCGTGGAGAACATCATCCGGGTGGGCTCCGCCGGTGCCATCCAGGAGAACATCCACCTCTATGATCTGGTGCTGGCCCAGGGCGCCTGCACCGACTCCAACTGGGCCTCCCAGTTCCACCTCCCCGGCACCTTCGCCCCCATCGCCTCCTATGAGCTGCTGAGCAAGGCCGTGGAGGCGGCTCAGGAGCTGGGCGCTGCCTACCATGTGGGCAACGTCAACTCCTCCGATGTGTTCTACGGGGACCATGTGGATGTGCCCCAGGGCCTGGATTCCGTCTACGGCCTCAAGAAGATGGGCGTCATGGCACTGGAGATGGAGGCCGCCGCCCTTTATATGAACGCCGCCCGGTACGGCAAGCGGGGCCTTTGCATCTGCACCATCTCCGACCACATTCTCACCGGCGAGGAGACCACCTCCCAGGAGCGCCAGACCGCCTTTACCACCATGATGAAGGTGGCTTTGGAAGTGGCCGTGAAGATGGAGAAATGACCCTCGTCCCGAATATGAGGTGATAGGAACATGAAACGTGTCTTTTTAATTGTATTGGATTCCTGCGGCGTCGGGCAGATGCCGGATGCCGCCAGCTTCGGGGATGTGGGGGTCAACACCCTGAAAAGCTGCTCGGCCTCCCCGGAGTTCTCCGTGCCCAACCTGAGAAAGCTGGGCCTGGGGAACCTGGACGGGGTGGACTATCTGGGGAAGGAGCCCGCCCCCACAGGGGCCGTGGCCCGGCTGGCGGAGGCCTCTATGGGCAAGGACACCACCATCGGCCATTGGGAGATTGCGGGCGTGGTTTCTCCCAACCCCCTGCCCACCTATCCCAAGGGCTTTCCCGACGAGGTGCTGAAGCCCTTTATGGAGGCCACGGGCCGGGGCGTCCTGGCCAACGCCCCCTGGTCGGGCACGGAGGTGATCAACGTCTTCGGAGATGCGCATGTGCGCACGGGAGATTTGATTGTCTACACCTCCGCGGACTCCGTGTTCCAGATTGCCGCCCATGAGGAAGTGGTTCCCCTGGAGCAGCTCTATGAATACTGCCGCATTGCCCGCCGTATCCTTCAGGGGAAGCATGGGGTGGGCCGGGTCATTGCGCGGCCCTTTGTGGGCAGCAGCGGCCACTACACCCGCACCGCCAACCGCCACGATTTCTCTCTGGAGCCTCCCAGGGAAACCCTCCTGGACGCGGTGAAGGGCGCGGGGCTCTCCTCCATCGCCGTGGGCAAGATTCACGACATCTTCGCCGGCCGGGGGGACACGGAGCATGTGTACAACAAGAGCAACGCCGACGGCATGGCCCACGCCATGGACTACGCCGCCCGGGATTTCCGGGGCCTGTGCTTTGTGAACCTGGTGGACTTCGACATGCTCTACGGCCACCGGAGGGACATCCACGGCTACGCCAGAGCCCTGGCGGAGTTTGACGCCTGGCTTCCCGGCTTCATGGCCCGGCTGGGGGAGGAGGATCTTTTCATGATCACCGCCGACCACGGCTGCGACCCGGCCTACACCGCCACCACCGACCACACCCGGGAGTATGTGCCCCTGGTGATCGGGGGGAAGAACGTGAAGCCCGTGAATCTGGGCACCCGGAAGAGCTTCGCCGACATCGCCGCCACCGTGGCCGAGCTTCTGAACGTCCCCTTCCAGACCCCGGGGGTGAGCTTCGCCGGGGAGATCGTGTAGAGCTGTCCGGGGGCACGAGCTTCGGTGTGCATTGCAGGGCGGGTTTGGTGGTGTGCCTGTAGGGGAGGGTCATGACCCTCCCGCAGTACGGGACATCCTTTCCCGGCGCACCCGGGCGAATTCGCAAAATCCTTTGGCCCTGGAACAAAATAGGCCCAGGTGGGCCCGTTTTGTTCCGGGAGGGTCATGACCCTCCCCTACAATGCACCAAAGTTATGTTTTAAAAGTTACAACGTACTACGAACGGTCAGGTGAGCTTTTGCGTAAATGCGTGACATTGGCTGATCATCCCGCCCTGTAGGGCCATATTGCGAGGAGGAGATTTCTATGAAACCGGAAGAACTGATTGCTTTGGCCGTGGAGGCCATGGGTCATGCCTATGTGCCTTACTCCGGATACAAGGTGGGGGCCGCCCTGCTGTGCGCCGACGGTACGGTGTACCAGGGCTGCAACATTGAAAACGCCTCCTATACCCCCACCGTCTGCGCCGAGCGCACGGCCTTTTTCAAGGCGGTGTACGACGGCAAGCGGGACTTTTCCGCCATCGCCGTGGTGGGCGGCAAGGACGGGGTCCTCACCGGAACCTTCCCGCCCTGCGGGGTCTGCCGCCAGGTGATGCGGGAATTCTGCGCCGATGATTTCAAGGTTTACATGGGCGGCCCGGGGGGCAGCTTTGAAACCCGCACCCTGGCAGAGCTCCTGCCCTTCAGCTTCTCCGCGGCGGAGCATATGAAGTGACAAAAAATGGAACCTGGTTTAATTCCCTGCCGTCATTGTGTACAAAGATTTAAAAACATGTTGATTTTTATGGCAAGTTGTGTTAAAAAGTAAAGTAGCAGCCTAAGCTGCGCTGCAAAAAAGTTCATATTTTTTGGAGGTTAGTAACATGAAAAAGATCATCGCGCTTCTTCTTGCCGTGGTGATGGTTTCCTGCCTGTTTGCCGCCTGCGCTGGCAGCAACGGTGACACCAAGGATACCACTGCCGGTACCACCGCTCCCGTGGACGATACCACCGCCCCTGTGGATGACACTACCGCCCCTGAGGACACCACCGCTCCCGAGGACACCACTTCCACCGCCGGTGTCATCACCAAGATCGCTCTGGTGACCGACGTGGGCACCATCGACGACGAGTCCTTCAACCAGGCTTGCTGGCAGGGCGTTGAGGCCTGGGCCACCGCCAATGGCGTGGAGTATGGCTACTATCAGCCCACCGAGGACTCCACCGACGCTCGTGTGCTGTCCGTCGCCCAGGCCGTCAGCGAGGGCGCCAATGTCATCGTTATGCCCGGCTTCCTGTTCGGCGCCACTGTGGTGAACGTGCAGGAGTCCTACCCCGATGTGTACTTCGTGGCCGTTGACGTGGCCGGCGGCGACCTGACCCTGGACTACACCACCTACTATGATCCCGCTGCCAACGTGGCTTGCCTGACCTTCTCCGAGGAGCAGGCCGGTTACCTGGCTGGCTACGCTGCTGTGAAGGACGGCTACACCAAGCTGGGCTTCCTGGGCGGCATGGCTGTTCCCGCTGTTATCCGCTATGGCTACGGCTTCGTGCAGGGCGCTGATGCCGCTGCTGCTGAGCTGAACACCAACATTGAGATCAACTATACTTACGGCGGCGCTTTCCAGGGCTCTCCTGAGATCACCGCTAAGATGGAGGGCTGGTACCAGGCCGGTACCGAGGTTGTCTTCGCCTGCGGCGGCGGCATCTACACCTCCGCTCTCGAGGCTGCCGAGAAGAACAACGGCAAGGTTATCGGCGTTGACGTTGATCAGTCCTACCTCAGCGACCTGTTCGTCACCTCTGCCATGAAGGGCCTGCAGAACGTCACCGAGACCGTTCTGGACGAGCTGAACAATGGCAACTGGGCTACCTTCGGCGGCAAGGTTTCCAACTTCGGCCTGCTGGAGGGCGAGTATGTGGGCCTGCCCACTGCCGAGAGCTCCTGGAAGCTGGCCAACTTCTCCGTTGAGGAGTACGAGGCTGTGAAGACTCAGATCAAGGACGGCACCATCGCTGTTGACAACAACACCGAGGGCCATCCCGTGCAGGAGGATGTCTCCGAGTTCACCACTCTGACTGTGATCGGCTAATTCCCGCAAATTAAATGAAAGTGGGCTGCCCCCAAGGGCAGCCCATTTTTCATATATGCCGCCTTCACCTGGCAGGGAACGAGGAAGATCCCTGCCCTGCTGCGTTGTAACTTCTAAAACTCGGCTACGGAACGCTATAAGGGCCGTGATTCTACGAACCGTAGGGGAGGGTCATGACCCTCCCGCAGTACGGGACTTCCTTTCCCGGCACACCTGGGCGAATCCGTAAAATCCTTTGACTCTGGAACAAAACAGGCCCGGGTGGGCCCGTTT
>JALETK010000086.1 GCA_022781505.1 Clostridiales bacterium
GTTTGTCTGTTTAGCACTCAAGGCTCTCGAGTGCTAGCGGCTCTATAATAGCGCATCGTCTCTGAAAATGCAAGAGGCAAATGCATGAATTTTTTATGAACGGGGAATTTTTTTGCCGCACCCCCGCCTTGTCATCCTGAGTCAAAGGCGAAGGATCTCGTGCAGGAGGGTTCCGACACGGAGGCTTGGTGCGTGAGATCCTTCGGCTGCGCCTCAGGATGACAAGGGGGCGGTGCGGGAGATCCTTCGGCTGCGCCTCAGGATGACAAGGGGGGCCGGTGCGGGAGATCCTTCGGCTGTGCCTCAGGATGACAAAGGGGGGCCGGTGCGCGAGATCCTTCGGCTGCTCCTCAGGATGACAAAGGGGGGGCCGGTGCGGGAGATCCTTCGGCTGTGCCTCAGGATGACAAAGGGGGGCCGGTGCGGGAGATCCTTCGGCTGTGCCTCAGGATGACAGGTTGGGAGCGCCCCCGCCTTGTCATCCTGAGCCAATGGCGAAGGATCTCATGCAGAAGGGTTCCAACACGGGGGCTTGGTGCGGGAGATCCTTCGGCTGCGCCTCAGGATGACAGGCGGGGGGCGGTGGTCTGCGGCACTGGAGGAAAAAATTTCCTTTCTGCGGGAAAATCCACTTGCATCTTGCCTCCGGTCTATGGTAAAATCAAGTAAAGAGTGTGTTAAAGCAGTTTATAGGTAAACCGAAAAATGAGTAAACCGGCAATTCTCCCGTGTTTTACAGGGCGTGCCCTGTGGACAATACTCCCGCAACCATTTACATTTTCATTTAAAGGAGAGATACCATGAAGAAGCATCTGTCAACCCGATTGCTTTCCCTGCTGCTGGCGGCGGTTCTGCTGCTGGGCCTCGGCGTGCCTGTAAGGGCCACGGAGACCGGGGTGGCTTCCCGGAGCGCCCTGTCCTTCCAGCAGGTGGACAACAGCGAAATCTCCGCGGGCTATCCCCTGGAGGAGGCCTTAGAGCTGCCGGAGGCGGAGCCTGCCTATGCCGGCGGAGACCTGGTTCGGGTGTCCATCGTGCTGGACAAGCCCTCCACCCTGGACGCCGGGTTCTCCACCCAGTCCATTGGGGAGAACGCCGCCGCCATGGTCTACCGGGCGGAGCTCCGCAGCGCCCAGGCGGCGACTGTAGCCTCCATTGAGAAGGCCCTGGGCGGCAAGCTGGATGTGGTCTGGAACCTGACCCTGGCTGCCAACATCATCTCCGCCAACGTGCCCTACGGCGACCTGGCGAAAATCGAGGCCCTCCGGGGCGTCAGGGAAGTGGTGCTGGAGACCCGCTATGAGCCTGCGGTGGTGGACACCAACGAGGCGGCGGACCCCAACATGGCCACCTCCACGGATATGATCGGCTCCGGCCTGGTCTGGGGCGCGGGTTACACCGGCGCCGGCACCCGGATTGCCATCATTGACACGGGCATTGACACGGATCACCAGTCCTTCTCCGCCTCGGGCTTTGCCTACTCCCTGGCCTATGAGGCGGGTCTGAAGCAGATGACCCCGGAGGAATACGCCCGGTACCTCAATCTCCTGGACGAGGAGGAGATCGCCGAAAAGCTGCCCCTGCTGAACATCCGGGGCGTGTCGGCGGAGGAGCTGTATGTCAGCGGCAAGATCCCCTTCGGCTTTAACTATGTGGATCAGGGCCTGGACATCACCCATGACCACGACACCGCCACGGAGCACGGCTCCCATGTGGCCGGTATTGCCGCCGCAAACAAGTACATCCCCACCGCTGACGGGGGCTTTGCAAAGGCCCTGGACGCGGTGAAGGTGCAGGGCGTGGCCCCGGATGCCCAGATCATCACCATGAAGGTCTTCGGCAAGAGCGGCGGCGCCTATGACTCCGACTATATGGCCGCCATCGAGGACGCCATCGTCCTGGGGGCGGATTCCATCAACCTGTCCCTTGGCTCCGCCTACCCCGGCTTCTCCTACAGCACCACCTATCAGGCGGTGATGGAAAGCCTGGCGGAGAGCGACACGGTGGTGACCTTCTCCTGCGGCAACGCCTACAGCTGGCCGGAGTACTCCTTCAACGGCACCGGCTATCTGTACAGCGACGACGTGAGCCTGTCCACCGCCGGTTCCCCCGGCTCCTTCACCAATGCCTTTACGGTGGCCTCCGTGGACAACGTGGGCTTCACCGGCATGTACCTGCAGGTGGGGGACGACGCCGTATTTTACAATGAGAGCGCCTACTCCAACGAGCCCTTCGTCACCCTGGCGGGGGAGCAGTCCTATGTCCTCATTGACGGCGTGGGCACGGCGGAGGAGTTCGCCGCCATCGCCGGTGTGCTGGCGGGCAAGATTGCGGTCTGCTCCCGGGGCGAGACCGCCTTCTCCGAGAAGGCCAACGCGGCTGTGGCCAACGGCGCCATTGCCACCATCATTTACAACAACCAGGCCGGTTCCATCAACATGGACCTGTCGGACTATGCCTACACGGCCCCCTGCATCTCCATCAGCCAGGCCGACGGCGCGGTGCTGAAGGCTGCCGCCCAGGCGGTGCCCGGGGAGGACGGGGAGACAGCCTGCTATGTGGGCACCATGCGGGTGGCCGACGAGATCGAAACCGTGAGCTATGACCCGGACTACTACACCATGAGCAGCTTCAGCTCCTGGGGCGTGCCCGGCAGCCTGATTCTGAAGCCGGAGATCACCGCCCCCGGCGGCTCCATCTACTCGGTCAACGGCCAGGCCCCCGGCGGCCAGAGCTATGAGAACATGTCCGGCACCTCCATGGCAGCGCCCCAGGTGGCCGGTATGGCCGCCCTGGTGGCCCAGTACATCCGGGAGAATGGCCTGGAGGAGAAGGCCGGCGTCAGCCCCCGGGTTCTGGCCCAGAGCCTGCTGATGTCCACGGCGGCGCCCGTCCTGGAGGAGGCCAGCGGCAGCTACTGGTCCATCCTGAAGCAGGGCGCGGGCCTTGCCAACGTGAATGACGCCATCACGGCGGATTCCTTCCTGCTGATGGAGGAGAACGCCACCGCCTCCTGGGCCGACGGCAAGGTGAAAGCGGAGCTGGGGGACGACCCGGAGCGCACCGGCCAGTACACCTTCTCCTTCTCCATCCACAACCTGACGGATTCCACCAGAACCTACACCCTGGCAAGCGACTTCTTCACCCAGGCTCTGCTGGAGCAGGACGGGGAGACCTATCTGGACACCCGGACCACCGTGCTTCCCGTGGACGTGACCTACACCGTGGACGGCGCCGCCTTCGTGCCCAGCGCCCCCTTCACCTGTGACCTGAACGGGGACGGGAGCACCGACGCCGCCGACGCCCAGGTGATTCTGAACTACGCGGCGGGCCTCACGGACACCATCGACGCCGCAGCCGACCTGGACGGCGACGGAGCCGCCACCACCTACGACGCCTATCTGCTGCTGGACGCCCTGGTGCCCCGGGAGATTACCGTGGCCCCCGGCGGGGAGGCCCTGGTGACGGTGGATGCCGTCCTGCCGGAGACGGTGAAGACCTACCTGAATGAGAATTATGTGAACGGCGCCTACCTGGAGGGCTATGTCTATGTGATTCCCACCACCACGGAGGAGGGCGTCATCGCCCCGACCCATTCCATCCCCGTGCTGGGCTTCTATGGCAACTGGACCGACCCGTCCATGTTCGACCAGGTGACGACGGAGGGCTACCTCTACGGGGACGAAACGGCCCCCTACACCAGCCGTGTCGCCACCAACAACCTGGTGGTGAACTATCCCGGCACCAGCACCTATGTCTACTACCTGACCAACCGCTATCTGCCGGAGACCCCGGCCCCCACGGAGCGCCGGGCGGTGAACAGCGGAACCATGCTGTACGCCTATTACGCCAGCCTGATTCGCAACGCCTCCGCGGTGGCCATCGTGGTCACGGACGGGGAGGGCAACGTGCTGGAGCTGACCGGCCAGGAGAACGACGTGCTGGGCGCCTACCTCCACACCACGGCCAACGCCTGGCAGAACACCCTGCGGCAGACCTACTACTATCGCATGGTATCCTCCCTGGGCCTGAAGGAGGGCGACACCTTCACCGTGAACTATGTGGCGATTCCGGAGTACTACGCCCCCGGCGGCGGCGTGACCCGGGAGCAGCTGATTGAGATCTTCCAGTCCGGGCGGCTGGGCAAGGGCGCCTGCCTGAGCACCACCCTGACCGTGGACGACACCGCCCCGGAGATCACCGCCATCTCCAAGGATCTGATGACCGACCAGCTGATTGTCACAGCCAAGGACAACCAGTACATCGCCGCCGTGATGGTCTATGACAACAACGGCATGGAGCTGCTGGCCAGCACCCTCGTGGAGCAGACGGAGGCCGGTGTTGGCGGCACGGCCACTCTGGACCTGGCCGGTATGAACGTGGGCGAGAAGTGCCTGGTCCGGGTGGCGGACTATGCCGGCAACGAGACCACCTACCGCCTGACCTACGGTGGCCAGAAGCAGGACTACACCGGCAGAATGTTCGGCTTTATGAGCACCGGCACCGCCAACTACCGGGGCACCGGTATGCGCTGGATTGAGGTCTTCCCGGAGACGCTGTACTATTACTCCGGCCAGTATGACGGCACCAAGACCGTGGCCCCCTTCGACGTGCGGGTGATCGCGGCGGACTATGTGGGCGGCTATGTGTACATGTATGCCACCAACGGCTATCTGTATGTGGCGCCCCAGGGCGACTGGACCAACTACCAGAGCCTGCAATACATCGGCACCACTCCCGCCATCCGGGATATGGCCTTCAACTACGCCGACGGGAAGCTGTACGCCATGATGGATGACAACCTGGTTTGCAGCATCGACCTTGTCACCGGTGAGCTGACGGAGGAGTTCCGGATCACCATCACCAACCCCAAGACCAAGAACGCCAGCTACCTGACCCTCCAGGGCCTGGCCATCGACGACGAGGGAACCTTCTACTCCATCAACCAGTCCACCAGAACCTACGCCTTCCTGTACAAGTGGACCCGGGAGGACGCCGTGGACGGTGTGATTACCGACCTGGCCCCCGTGAACAACACCACCTCCGGCACCATCGGCACCTATGACTTCCGGATCAAGGCCTGCCTGGCCTGGGACCACGACGGGGATATCCTGTACCTGTCCGCCAACTCCCAGACCTCGGAGAACGTGGGCAGCAGCAACGAGCTGCTGGCCGTCATGAACACCCAGACTGGCAAGGCGTCCCTGGCCACCGATTACGACGGCGGCAGCGGCGGCAAATATGCCCCCTCCCGGTTCTACAGCGCCGTCAGTGGCCTGTACATCGTCCCGGCCAGAAGCGTCACCCTGGAGCCCTCGGACCAGGTCAGCAAGCTGACCCTGAATGAGACGGAGCTGCCCATGCTCCTGGGCGCCACCAAGACCCTGCAGGCGGAGGTGTTCCCCTGGACCCTCTCCGACCGGAGCGTGGTCTGGAGCTCTCAGGATGAATCCGTAGCCACCGTGTCCGGCGGCGTGGTGACTGCCGTGGGCCTGGGCGAGACCACCATCACCGCCGCAGCCAAGGCAGACCCCACCGTCACCAGGACCTGCACCGTCACCGTGACGGCGGCCCAGGATGTGAAGGTCAGCGCCCTCATTACGGACGCCGGGGGCAAGAGCTACTGGGCCCAGTTCCACACCGCCGACCCCGATGGCTGGACAAAGCTGAGCGGCGAGACCGGCAGCTACTACGCCGGCGGCTACCTGGCCTACGACCAGCGGCTGATCGTCCATGACAACAGCCATATTTACAGCGTGGACCCGGACTCCTTCGCCGTGACGGACTTCGGAGAACTCCACTCCGACTGGATGTGGACGGACGCCGCCGAGGCCCCGTCTCTGGGCGAGGAGCGCTTCGGATATCTGGCCGGTATCAGCAACGACGGACGGAACTTCTGCATGATCAACCCCATGGACGGCCGCGTAGGCTACTGGGGCCTGTTCAACCTCTTCGGCACGGACCCCATGACCGCCCTGGCCTTTACAGGCATCACCACCTACGGCAACTATGACGCCCTGGAGTTCTATGTGCTGACGGAGGGCGGACGGCTGATGCGGTTCTGCACCTATTATACGAGCACCACGCCCACCCTCTATTACGAGAATCTGGGCAATGTGGGCCTGACCCTCCCCGGCGCCGCCGTCCTTGGCTCCGGCAAGCGGGCCTCCATGGTCTATGACCAGGAGACCGGCTACCTGGTGCTGGCCCACTCCCAGCCCGGCCAGCAGGTCCGGCTCTACGCCATCGACCCGGTGCGCGTCGCCGCCGCGCCTCTGGGTGCCTTTGACCAGTCAGTCAGCGCCGTCACCTCCCTGTATCAGTATGAGCAGGTGACGGACCTCACCATCCGGATGCGGCCCGATACCGCCACCATCTACTCCGACGAGACCGTGGCCTTTGAGGCCCATGTGCTGCCCGTGTCCTACACCGACCAGGTGACCTGGTCCTCCAGCGACCCCTCCGTTGCCACCGTGGATGAAAACGGCCTGGTCAGCGGCGTCAGCGCCGGAACCGTCACCATCACCGCCACCAGCGTGGCCACGGATGAAAGCGGCCAGCCCGCCACCGCCTCTGCGGAGGTGGAGGTTCTGGCCCTGGCCCACATCGACGCGGAGCTTCACGCCCAGATCACCACGGAGGAGGGCGATCAGTGGGTCACCATCGACGCCTCCGACGTGAGCAACATCACCGTGGAGGGGACGGCCAAGCGGCAGTTCACCGCCGGCGGCGCCCATGACGGCAAGCTGTACGGCATCCCCACGGACTATGAGACCACCTCTCCATTCTATGTGATTGACCCCAGCCAGGGCTTTGCCGAGGAGAGCGGCGCCGCCTGCTACTATACCTACGCGCCCCTGGATATGACCACCGCCCCGGCGGACACCACCACCGTGACCAAGAGCGACGGCAGCCAGGCGACCCTGGATACCTTCAATTACCCCGTCTATGTGGCCTTTAACAAGTATCTTGTGATGCTGCTGGACCCCTACGAGGGCTCCATCACCGGCTGGACCAACCTGAACGTCAGCGACGCGGCGGCCATCGCCTATGAGGGCGTGGGCGTGTTCGCCATGGCGGGCAACGCCAAGACCCAGAACTTCATCGTCCTGGGCGCAAACGGCGGCCTCTACCGGGTGCAGATCTGGCCCAACTACAACAAGACCACCGGCGTTCTCGGCTACACCATGACCCGCTCCGTCATCGGCAGCTGCGGCATGAAGTTCGCGGACGACACCAAGCTGTCCATGACCTATGTGGACGACGGGGTGAACAAGGGTCTGATCGTGGCCAATTCCGACGGAGCCGCGGAGCTGTACTACATTGACCTCTCAGACAAGACCCCCCACTGCACCAAGATGGGCACCATCCCCGGGGCCACGGCCATCTCCAGCCTGTACACGGACCGGGATCTGGGCACGGCTGTCCCCGAGGAGACTGAGGCCGTGACCGACCCGGCGACGGTCTTCTCCCCCTGGTGCGCCTTTGACGAGCCCATCCCCCAGGCAGAGGCGTCCATCGCCCTGAACCCCGCGGACACCGCTGCCAACGAGACCGGCGGCTCCGTCCACGCGGCCGGAACGGCGGCCCCCGGGGCTGCGGAGGCCCCCGAGGCGGTGACCCTCCAGGGCAAGGACGTGACTGTGAAGCTGTCCGAGGCCGTGGACGTGACCAACGGACTGGTTCAGGTGCGCTATGACCCGGCGGTTCTGACCTTCACGGGAGCGGGCACCCTGCTGCCCAACCACGCGGTGAACGACGCCGAGGCCGGCACCGTGATCTTCGACTACGCCCAGGCGGAGTCCATCCAGGCCGGGGCTGTGCTGGCGGAGCTGCACTTCACCTTTGTGGGCAACCCGGAGGACACGGCGTTCACGGTGGAGACCCGGGAGCGGAACCGGGAGCTGACCCTGACGGCGTCGGAGACCCTGCCGGTGGACACCTCCTGCAAGGGCGGAGCGGACTGCCCCACCGCACAGTTTGAGGACCTCTCCAGCGACGCCTGGTATCACGAGTATACGGACTTTGTAATCCGCAGCGGACTGATGGTGGGCATCTCCGACACCCGGTTCGCCCCCGATCTCACCACCACCCGGGGCCAGCTGGTCACCATCTTGTACCGGATGGCCGGGAAGCCCGAGACGGCAGGGGAGAATCCCTTTGTTGACGTGGCCGGAGGCCGGTACTACACCAAGGCCGTGATCTGGGCCGCCGAGCAGGGCATCGTCCTGGGCGTGGACGCCGATCACTTCGCCCCCAACCAGCCCATCACCCGGGAGCAGATGGTCGCCATGCTGTACCGCTATGCGGTCTTCTGCGGCATCCCCACCACGGCCACCGGCGACCTGAGCCAGTTCCCCGACGGAGACCGGGTCAGCCGCTACGCGGTGACCGCCATGGAGTGGGCGGTGGAGACCGGCCTCATCCAGGGCATGGACGGCACCCTGAACCCCAGAGGCGAGGCCACCCGCGTCCAGATCGCCGCGGTGATCACCCGCTTCTCCAAGCTCCCTGACGCATAACCCC
>JALETK010000104.1 GCA_022781505.1 Clostridiales bacterium
TGCCGCCGTTCCAGGCGGTGGTGAAATCATAGCCGCCGGTGAGCTTGTCGCCCTCGGAGTCAATGATCCAGGTCCAGGTGGGCATCACGTCCTGGTTGGACTGATAGCTCCACTCCCCGTCCCGGGACAGAACGCCGTCCACATAGTAACCCTTGCCGTGGCCGGAGTTGAAGTCCGTGACGAAGGGTGCCTCCAGGATGGTGGTCTTGTCCGCGTAGAACCGGGACATACCGGCCCAGGCGTTGGTGTTCAGATCCACGGAGGTGTCTCTGGGATCGCCCACGGTGTTGGTGTAGAAGGTCTGCTCCACCTCATGGAAGTTCTCGGGGGAGGTGGACAGGCCCATGGTGGAGTTGGGGCAGTACAGAGCCAGGGACATGCGGGTGACCCCGTCGGCATCCACCAGGAGGTAATCCCGGAAGGAGGTGTCCATGCAGTTCTGCTGCACGTCGATGCCCGCGAAGGCGTCGAACTGGCTGCGGCCGATGGCCTTCATGGTGCTGATGGTGGTGTTGATCTGGGTCTCATACCAGTTGTAGTTCATCATGAACTCGTCGATGGCACGGGTGCCGTCGGCGGAGTCGGTCATAAACTGCTTGTTGGCATCGGTGACGGCGTTCTGATAGGAGACACCGCCGGTGGGGAGCATGGAGTCATACCAGCTGATGAGCATGTCCGGGCGCTGCTGGTGCATGTAGCGCATCATCTCGTCAATGAGCTGGCCCTCGGCGGCGGAGCAGCCGTAGGACTCCTGGTTGAAGAAGTAGCCGTCAAAGCCATAGTAATCCATGACGGCAATGAGCTTATCCGCCACGGGGAAGGTGCCGTCCTCGTTCTTCTGAACGAAGGCCTTCACCTGATCCACATAGCCCGCGCCGGAGCCCCAGGGGAAGCCCAGGGTGGCAACCACAGGCACGCCGTTGGTGTGGGCGGCGTCGGTGAACTCACCGGTGGGGCAGCAGATGATGCCCTCCTCGGAGCCGGACCAGTACACGAAGGAGTCGGTGTACTGCCAGTAGTTGAAGGCGTAGCTCAGGAAGGATTCGGTTCCCTGGGCACTGGTGGTGTCATGGTCGGCGTTGGCCAGGGAGCAGAGCATGAGCTTTGCCTGGGGATTGGCCTTGGGGTTCACCACAAAGCCCCCCTCCCGGTTCGCCAGGGGGATGCTGGCCCGGCTGTAGATGGCGTCGGGGTCGGACTCCGGCGTCCACTCCAGCAGGGTGTTCACGTTGAAGGACGGGCCCACGGGCATGAGGGACGCATGGGCGGCGTAGCCCTCGTTCATCTCCGCGGAGCCGTCGTCACCGGCGGATCTGGCAAAGACGGTGGTGGGGAGCAGGCCCACAACCATCACAAGCGCCAGAAGGACGGCGAGCAGACGATGGGATTTCTTCATTTGCATACGTTTGTTCCTCCTTTAAAAAGTGCCTCAGGGCGGCAGCCAGCCGGGCCCGCGGAATGCACAAAAATCCAAACCATTATTTGTGTATATTCCACAATTCCGTTTGGGCGCACCAGCCCTATCGATTACATTTTACCGAATTCCAACAGGTTTTGAAAGTCGTGAAAAGACATATCATAGTTGAGAAAGGATGTTTTTCCGGGGGTACGCCGGACTTTGTCCGGAAAATGGGGGCTGTTTTATGGAGAATGTGAATAAATTGGTTGGTGCTTTTCCTGTTAAAATGGATGAGTTGCACAAAGTTTGTCATATGTTTGCAAAACTGTCCGGGGCGGGATGGGCCATGCGTTCGCATTGCTTAGGAACGGATTGCCACGTCGCTGCGCTCCTCGCAATGACAGGTTCGGGAGCCTGGTGGGTTTGGAGGGAACTGCCAAGCAGATTTGCAGGTGCCCGGCAGGGGCGCCATACCAGCCTGGACATATGCCCGGCCTCCCGTGCCGGAACCCTTCTGCGCCAGATCCTTCGCCTTTGGCTCAGGATGACAGGGCGGGGGGTGCGGCGGTTGTTTTATAACATCGGCAGTTTTGACGGTGCGGTGCGTTGGAACGGGGCCGCCCCGGGGTGGGGCGGCCCTTTTGAAAAGGAGAATAGGGGAGAGGCGTGTTTATTCCAATCCGGCGAAGCGCATGAGGATGGTGGCAACCTGGGCCCGGGTGGCGGTAGCCTTGGGGGTCAGGAGGACGCCGGAATCGGTCTTCTCGCCCACCACAATGCCCTGGGCCACGGCCCAGCTCATGGGGGCTTCGGAGTACTTGCTCACTTCATGGCTGTCGGCGAAGTCCTCCAGCCCGGCGGAGGCGGTCACGTCCT
>JALETK010000114.1 GCA_022781505.1 Clostridiales bacterium
AAAGAGGAGATCGACCTGTACGACAGCCGGGTGGACGAGCTCCTGGGGGCGGACAAGCACCAGCGGCTCATTGACGATGTGGAGCTTCTGTCCGCCGGGCGGGACTTCAGCCTGGAGGAGGTTCAGGCGGGAAAGCTCAGCCCCGTGTTCTTCGGCTCCGCCCTCACCAACTTCGGCGTGGAGCCCTTCCTGGAGGAGTTTTTGAAGATGACCCCGCCGCCCCTGTCCAGAACGGCGGACTGCGGCGTGGTGGACGCCTTCTCCCCGGACTTCTCCGCCTTTGTGTTTAAAATCCAGGCCAACATGAACAAGGCCCACCGGGACCGGCTGGCCTTCCTTCGGATTTGCTCCGGCAAGTACGAGCGGGAGGCGGAGGTGTACCACGTCCAGGGCAACAAGAAAATGCGCCTGAGCCAGCCCCAGCAGCTCATGGCCGCGGAGCGGGAGATTGTGGAGGAGGCCTACGCGGGGGATATCATCGGCGTGTTTGACCCGGGCATCTTCTCCATCGGAGATACGGTCACCACCCCCGGGAAGAAATTCAAATTCTCCGGCATCCCCACCTTCGCCCCGGAGCACTTCGCCCGGGTCTCCGCCAAGGACTCCATGAAGCGCAAGCAGTTTGTGAAGGGCACGGAGCAGATCGCCCAGGAGGGCGCCATTCAGATCTTCAAGGTGCCGAACTCCGGCATGGAGGAGGTCATTGTGGGCGTGGTGGGCGTTTTGCAGTTTGACGTGTTCCAGTACCGGATGAAAAACGAGTACGGGGTGGAGCTGCGGATGGAGCACCTGCCCTATGAGGAGCTGCGGATGATCGACAGCTACCCTGGCGACCTCCAGGATCTGAACCTGGGCTCCGACGCGGAGCTTCTGGAGGACTACCGGGGCAGAAGCCTTCTGGTGTTCACCAGCTTCTGGGCCATCGACTTCACCTGCCGCCGGAACCCCGGCTTGAAGCTCTCGGAAATTACCGTGGAGCAGCAGGAGGAGGCCTGAGCCGTGGCAGAGATCAGGCAAATCTCCGGGGAAGGGGAAAAGGCCGAAATCGCCCGTCGGATTCTGGAGGCCCTGCCGGAGTGGTTCGGCATTCCCGAGGCCCGGGAGGAATATATCCGGGGCAGCAGTGGAATGCCGTTCTTCGCCGCCTTTGAGCAGAAAGCGCCGGTTGGCTTTTTATACCTGAGTCAGACGGGGAAGGACACCGTGGAGCTTGCCGTAATGGGCGTGCGGCGGGAGTATCACAGACAGGGCATTGGCCGGGCTCTGGTTGCCGCCGCAAAAAAGGATGCCCTTCAAAGGGGATACTCCTTTCTCCAGGTCAAGACGGTTCAGATGGGCAGATATGAGGATTACGACAAAACCAACCTCTTTTATGGCGCCCTGGGCTTCAAGGAGTTCGAGGTTTTCCCTACCCTGTGGGGAGAGCGGAACCCTTGTCAGATATACGTCATGGCGCTGAAGTGACCTCAAGAAAACAGAGCAGGCAGGGTGTCGCCGGATACCCTGCCTGTTTTTTTGATTTGTATCTTTTTCCTTCGGGAGGTGGGGCTGCCCTATCTGCCAGGCGATTTGAAAAGACCCGCGCCGGAGGACAAAATTTAGAAAATTGTAATTCCCCTGGATGACTGCAACTGCGAATGGCTCCCCAAGGTGGTGCAGGACACAGCCGGTATCCAGAAAGCCAAAAAGCGAAAGAAATTTCCCTGCTGATGGAATGATTTTAAATCCCCGTCTTGACAAATGGAAATTCCCTATGTATGATAAAACTGTAACTAAAATTTAGTTGCAAAGGCGGTGAAGGCTTGGGCGGGAAACTTGAGAAGGCAAAAGCAAGGCTAAAAGCGGAGCCCAGTGACTATACTTTTTCCGAGGCCGAAAGTCTTTTGCTAAATTTGGGATTCACGGAGTATAATAAGGGAAAAAGCTCCGGTTCCAGGGTGATGTTTGTGAAAAACGGTGTAAAAATCTTGCTGCACAAGCCGCACCCTGGAAATGAAATGAAGGGGTACGCAGTCCGGCAGCTCAGAGATCAGCTGGAGTCTATGGGGGAGTTGTGATGAAGAACACATTGGAGTACAAAGGATATCTTACCAGAATAGAATATAGCGTAGAAGACAGAGTGCTGTATGGAAAAATTGAGGGAATCAAAGACCTTGTGAATTTTGAAAGTGATTCCGTGGATCAGATTGAACATGAGTTCCATTGCGCCGTGGACGATTATCTCCAGATGTGCGAGGACTTGGGGGAGACTCCGGACAAGGCGTATAGCGGTACGTTTAATGTGCGAATCAGTCCTGCCCTGCATCGAAAAATAGCCATGCAGGCGTTTAAGATGGGAGAGACGCTTAACAGCACTGTGGAAAGGGCAATCGAGGCATATACAAATGATGCACCGGGCCAACCTGCGGAGGAACTCTGGCAGACAGCGCCCACATATAGCGGAAATGTGCCGAACGTTGGCCGTGCGACCAGTAACCCATTGGGATATGGAAAATGCAATGCTGGATCGGGGATGATCAATTATGCTTGACTTCAACAAGTATTTTAATGAAGAGTACCAATATACATTAAAGCGCGCATCTTACACGCAGATCGAGAAGCGCCGCGATTGCGATAAGCTGGAGCTGAAAATAAGCGACAGTGTTGATGCCGCAGTAAGGGAAAACTGTCTGGAGGTCATATTTGAGAGACGGGTGTTTTTTAAACCGGAAGCGCTGTATTCAATCCGTGTTTGCTTTGCTCTCACCCTTACGTTCAGAGACACAGATATCGCCCGGGACGGGAAAAGCATGGATTGGAGCACCGAATTGGCGCGGAGCGTGAATCCGTACCTGGGAAATGTGGTTAGCAGAGCATCCAGTCTGATTGCTGCGCTTACCTCCTCCTATGGGCAACAGCCACTGATTACACCTCCGAATGTTATAAAAATGGAAAAAATGTGAGAAACGGACAGGGGGCGTTCCCGAAGAGGTGCTCCAGGTGAATCCCATTCCAATGGAAAAATGGCAAGGCGGGCTGCAGCCCTGCCTTGCCATTTTTCCATATACGGATGCAGCCAGCCGGAAGACAGCTGCGTTTCACCGGGCCTCCGGCGGAGTGATGGGGAAGACTACGGTGATGGTGGTGCCCACCCCGGGGGTGCTGGTGAGGTCCAGGGTGGCGCCGTGGTACAAAGCGCCGTGCTTTACGATGGACAGGCCCAGGCCTGTGCCGCCGATTTCCTTGGAGCGGTTCTTGTCCACCCTGTAAAACCGCTCGAAGACCCGGCTCTGATGCTCCTTGGGAATGCCAATGCCCGTATCGGAGACGCTGACGGCCACGGCGTCTTTTCCCCGGGCCTCCACCCGGACCCGGACGGTGCCCCCGGGGACGTTGTATTTGATGGCGTTGTCGCACAGGTTGTAGAGCATTTCGTCGGCAATCTGCCGGGCGCCGGAGACCATGGGCACCGAGGCGTCCCCCTCCAGGTAGCACCGGACACCCGCCTGATCCGCCGCGGCGGACAGGTGGTCCATGACGTCGCTGCACAGCTGCCGCAGGTCCAGCTGCTCCCGCTGGATGGGAACCTGCTTGTCGTCCATCTGGGAAATCTTAATGATGTCCCCCACCAGGGTGATGAGCCGCTGGGCCTCCTTATATATGTTCCCGGCGAAGCGGGAGATGTCCTCCGGGCGCACCAGACCGTCCCGGATGATCTCGGCGAAGCCGGAGATGGAGGTGAGGGGGGTTTTCAGCTCGTGGGACACGTTGGCGGTGAAGTCCCGGCGGAACTTGTCCTGCTTTTCGTGCTCCCGGGTCAGGTGCTCCATCTGCTCCTGGAGCTGCCGGTTCTGGGCGCCGATGCGCTGCACCAGGGGCTCCAGCTCCTGATAGGTGGGGGTTTCGGCGGGGTTCTGGAGGTCAATGTGGTTGATGGGCTCCACAATCTTCCGGGAGGTCCAGGAGGCGGACAGGAGGGCCAGCACCGTCGCCAGGGCCAGGGCCCCCAGGGCGGGGGGCAGGGCCACCCGGAGCAGGGCCAGGCCGGAGGTCTCCTGGGCGGAGAAGCGAACCACGGAACCGTCGGAGATGCGGACGGCAAAGTTGCAGGTTCTGTGGCCCAGGGTGCTGGAGTAGCGGATGCTCTCTCCGAAGCCCTGGCTCAGGGCCTCCTGAACCTCCTCCCGGTCCCGGTGGTTGTCCATGGCCTCCGGCGAGACCTCCGTGTCACAGAGAACCGTGCCGTCGGGGGCAATCCAGGTGATGCGGCTGCCCGGCTCCGGCTCCAGGCCGGAGAGGTAGGACATTCCGCTGACCTCCACCGCCCGGGCGATGTACTGGGCCTCGGCCCGGAGGTTGCTGTGGTTCTCCCGGGTGAACTCCCGGTAGGCAAAGACGGAGAAAATGGCGATACACACCAGGGCGGCGGCTGCGGCCACGGTGAGGCAGCTGCGGAAGACCCGGCTGCCGATTTTCAGGGCGGGCTTTTTCATGAGCCTGCCCCGATCTTATAGCCCACACCCCGGACGGTCTCGATCAGCTCCCCGGCCTCCCCCAGCTTCTGCCGCAGGGTCCGGATGTGCACGTCCACGGTGCGGCTCTCCCCGTCAAAGGAGTAGCCCCAGACCTGGTTGAGAAGCCGGTCCCGGGTGAGAACCACGTCCAGATTCTCCAGGAGCATCTTCAAAACCTCGTATTCCTTCAGGGTGAGGGCCACGTCCCGGCCGTTCACCTTCACCACATGGCGGTCCGGGCAGACGTACAGGGGGCCTACGGTGTACTCCGTGCGCTTCTCCTGACCGCCGGACCGGCGCAGCAGGGCCCGGACCCGGGCCAGAAGCTCCATCATGCCGAAGGGCTTGGGCACATAGTCGTCCGCCCCGGCGTCCAGACCGATGACCTTGTCATACTCTGAGCCCTTGGCCGTGAGCATCATCACGGGAATGTCCTTCCAGACGCTGCTGGACCGGATTTTCCGGAGAATCTGCAGGCCGTCCTCCTCCGGCAGCATAATGTCCAGCATGATGAGCTGGGGCTTCTCCTGCTCCATGGCCCGCCAGAAGGCCCTGGGAAGACCGAAGCCCTTGGCCTCCATGCCGGAGCTGTTCAGGGTGTACAGCACCAGCTCCCGGATGCTGCCGTCGTCCTCTACCAGATAAATCATAGCTTTATCCTCTCATAATATTGATGGTTTCTTTTCTTCCCTTTTATTATACAACAAAATTCCCGGCTGCCAATAAGATGTTTGTAAAAATTGGGTTAAATGCGGCGGGACCCTTTGACGGGGTTGCGCCGGGGAGGCTGCCGTGCTACAATGTTTTCCGGCATTTTTCAATGATCAGGAGGCAGCTATGAAATCCAGACTTCCCCAGCTCCGGTATTGCGCCCTGCAGGGCTTTATCTGGGGCATTTTCGGCGTTTTGGTTGGCTACAGCCATGTGTATCTTCTGAGCCTGGGACTGTCCAACACCCAGGTTTCCCTGACGCTGGCGGTGGCCAGCGCCCTGTCCGTGGGGCTAACCCCCTTGCTCACCGCCCTCGCCGCCCGGTGGAAGGGCCTGACGGTCTCCCGGGTGCTCTGCGCCCTGGCGGCGGGAATCGCCCTGGCGGGGCTGCTGCTTCTCTGCCTTCCCGGGGGGCCGGTGCAGGGGGTGCTTCTCTACGGGCTGGCCTTTATTTTCCTCCACCTGGTTCCGGGCTTTGCCAACTCCCTGGGCATGGGCGGAATCCGCCGGGGGCTGCATATGAATTTTGGCATTGCCCGGGGCATCGGCTCCATATGCTATTCCGTGGTGTCCCTGACGGCGGGGCGCCTGAACGAGCGGCTGGGGGTGTGGATCATCCCGGCCCTGGCGGGGCTCCTGGCCCTGGGGGTCTTCGGCTTCACGGCGGCCTTTGCCAGATGCGCCGGGGGCTGCCTGGAGCAGCCGGAGCCGGGGAAGAAGGAGCAGGGCCTGTTCCGGGCCAATCCGGGCTTCCTCCCATTTCTGGCCGCCTGTGTGTGCCTCATGACCTCCCACAATCTGCTGACCAATTTTATGTACGAAATTGTGGTGTCCAAGGGAGGCGGCACGGCCCAGCAGGGGAGCATCCTGTCCCTGTCCGCCGCCCTGGAGCTTCCCACCATGTTCCTCTTTGTCCACATGGCCCGCCGGTGGCGGTGCGACAACTGGATGAAGCTGTCTGCCGTCTTCTTCACCCTCCGGGCCCTGGGGATGCTCCTGGCGCCCAATGTGGGCTGGGCCCTGGCCGTCCAGTTCACCCAGCCCCTGGGCTTTGCCCTTTACACCGTGGCGGGAACCTACTATGTGAGCTCTGTGGTGTCCGGCAGGTATGAGCTCCGGGCCCAGGCCTTCCTGCACATGACCTCCACCCTGGGCTCCATCGTCTCCCTGCTCCTGGGCGGGGTGATTCTGGACAGCCTGGGAGCGGGAGCCCTGCTGGGCCTGGCCGTAGCCTTTGGAGCCCTGGGCTTTGTCATCTACCTCCCCGCCCTGAGCCGGGTGGAGCGGGTGGTGGGCGCATGACCGCCAAAGGCGGACATTTGCCCCGGGAAAAAGAGGGGTTCTCCGGGCGTTTCGTCATTTTCCCGGTTCCGGAGGGCGGAATTTATTGCTTTCCACGAAATATTCCGTAAGACAAAAACATACATTGACTTTTCACCCCGAAATAGATAAAATAATATGGGTATCGTGAAATCGTATGTCTCTGCGATTTCTCGGGCTTTCGGGGCCCCTTCCCCTTTTGGACCCCGGGCGCCTGCAACATCCAGACAACAATTTAGGAGGAATTCACCTTGAAGGATTGGGATCGCTTAATCACTGTTGAAGAAATGGAAGCGGCCACCGCCTCTCTGCTGGAAAACGGCAAGAAGGTCGGCGCCGACTCCTGGCAGCAGCGGGTCAAGAATCAGACCCCCCATTGCGGCTTCGGCGAGGCCGGCACCTGCTGCCGCATCTGCTCCATGGGCCCCTGCCGCATCACCCCCAAGAGCCCCAGAGGCATCTGCGGCTGCGACGTCCACGGCATCGTGGGCCGGAACTTCCTGCGGTTCACCGCCGGCGGCTCCGCTACCCACTCTGACCACGGCCGGGAAATCATGCACACCCTCTACCAGACCAAGGAGGGCGGCAACTATCAGGTCAAGGACCCCGAGAAGCTCATCCGCATCGCCCACGAGTGGGGCGTGGAAACCGAGGGCAAGGACATTTACGACCTGGCCCACGAGATGGCCGAGATCGGCCTTCTGGAGTACGGCAAGCCCTTCGGCACCCAGCGCTTCCTGAAGCGTGCCCCCGAGCACACCCAGGAGCTGTGGCACAAGGCCGAGATCGAGCCCCGGGCCATTGACCGGGAGGTTGCCACCGCCCTGCACATGACCCACATGGGCTGCTCCTCTCTCCCTGAGGCCCTCATCCGTCAGTCCCTGCGCTGCGGCCTGTCCGACGGCTGGGGCGGTTCCATGATGGGCACCGAGTTCTCCGACGTCATGTTCGGCACTCCCAAGCCCGTGGACACCACCGCCAACATCGGTGTCATGGAGAAGGACATGGTCAACATCGTGGTTCACGGCCATGATCCCAGCCTCTCCGAGATGATCGTTTACTATGCCAATGACCCGGAGATGATCGCCCTGGCCAAGTCCGTGGGCGCCAAGGGCATCAACATCGCCGGTGTCTGCTGCACCGCCAACGAGGTTGCCATGCGTCACGGCATCCCCATGGCCGGTAACTTCCTGACCCAGGAGAACGTGGTACTTACGGGCGCCTGCGAGGCCATCGTGGTGGATGTGCAGTGCATCTTCCCCGCTCTGGGCCCCCTCAGCAAGTGCTTCCACACCAAGTTCGTCACCACCTCTCCCATCGCCCGGATGCCCGACTCCGAGTTCATCCGCTTCAACGCCGAGACCGCCGGTGACAACGCCAAGGCCATTGTGAAGATGGCTGTGGAGAACTTCAAGAACCGGAATCAGGATCTGGTGAACATCCCCAACCAGGTGTCCAAGGCCCGGGTGGGCTACTCCGTGGAGGCCATCAAGAAGGTTCTCGACGGCGTCGCCAACTCCCAGGTGGATGAGTTCGGCACCACCAAGCCCCTGCTGGAGTGCGTCACCTCCGGTGTTCTCCGGGGCGCCGTGGCCATGGTCGGCTGCAACAACCCCAAGATTCGTCCCGATTTCGCTCACATTGAGCTGATGAAGAAGCTCCTGGAGAACGATATCATTCTCATCGTCTCCGGCTGCTCCGCCCAGGCCGCCGCCAAGGCCGGCCTCATGGACCCCGAGACCGCCAAGGAGTACTGCGGCGCCGGTCTGAAGCGGGTCTGCGAGCTGGCGGGCATTCCTCCCGTCCTGCACATGGGCTCCTGCGTGGATATCTCCCGTATGCTGATTCTGGCCTCCGAGCTGTCCAAGGACTCCGGCATTCCCATCTCCAAGCTGCCTGTGGTGGGCTGCGCCCCCGAGTGGATGAGTGAGAAGGCCGTGTCCATCGGCAACTATGTGGTGGCCACCGGTCTGGACACCTTCCTGGGCGTGGATCCCTATGTGAAGGGCTCCTCCGAGGTCTGCCAGTGGCTCACCGGCGAGCACGGCGTGAAGGATTGGGTCGAGGCCAACTACACCGTGGAGACCGACATCGAGAAGCTGGGCGACCTGATGATCCAGCGCATCGAGGAGAAGCGCGCCGCTCTGGGCATCTAATTTTGTAACAAACGAGGTCCTGATTTCATGAAATTAGCAATTACCGGCAAGGGCGGCGTGGGTAAAACCACCCTGTCCTCCACCCTGGCAAGACTTTACGCCGACGAGGGCCGCCCGGTCCTGGCCGCCGACGTAGACCCGGACGCCAACCTGGGGTTGGCCCTGGGCCTGAGCCAGGAGGAGGTGGACGCCATTGTGCCCATCTCCAAAATGCGGACTCTGGTGGAGGAGCGCACCGGCGCCAACGAGGCCAACAAGTTCTTCAAGCTGAACCCCTATGTGGCCGACATCCCGGAGAAGTACGCCAGGGAAGTGAACGGCGTGAAGCTCCTGGTGATGGGCACCGTGGATGTGGGGGGCAGCGGCTGCGTGTGCCCGGAGCATGTGATGCTCAAGGCCATCCTCAGCAGCCTCACCTACCGGAAGGACGATGTGGTCATTATGGACATGGAGGCCGGCCTGGAGCATCTGGGCCGGGGCACCGCAGCCAATATGGATCAGTTCATTGTGGTCATTGAGCCCGGTGCCAGAAGCGTCCAGACCTATGGCAACGTAAAGCGTCTGGCCAGGGATCTGGGAGTTCGCCGGGTTCGGGTGGTGGCCAACAAGGTTCGGGATCAGCGGGACGAGGACTTCGTCCGCAGCGCCATCCCGGAGGAGGATTTCCTGGGCTGTATTCATTACAATCCGGAGATCATGGACGCCGACCGCATGGGCAAATCGCCCTATGACTTCTGCCCCGCCGCCATTGACGAAATCAGAAAAATCAAGGCCATCATTGATCGTGACTGAATATAGGAGGAAAAACCGTGACTTTATTTGAAAGAGTTTTCGGCGGCAATGATGCCGTATACGGCCTCACCGAAGCCGCCATTGACAATGCCATCGCCCAGTACGGCGAGGGCCAGGCCGTGTCCTTCCCCGACACTGCCTACAGCCTCCCCTGCTACTATGCCGTCACCGGCGTGAAGGTGAACACCCTGGGCGAGCTGAAGGCCGCCCTGGGTGTGGTGAAGTCCCTCATGACCCGGAACAACCGGCTGAACGACGCCTTTATGTCCGGCGTGGCCACCGCCCTGTGCGCCGAGTTCATCGAGGTTCTGAAGTACCTGAACGGCGCAACGCCCTATGAGCTGCCCTGCTACGGCCATCTGGCCGACGCCGTCATCCGGAACCTGGGCGTGCCCCTGGTCACCGGCGACATCCCCGGCGTGGCCGTCATTCTGGGCTCCGCTCCCTCCGCCGACGAGGCCGTGGAGCTGGTGAAGAGCTACCAGAGCCAGGGCATCCTGGTGACCCTGGTGGGCGGCGTCATCGATCAGCTCCAGGAGAAGGGCTATAAGACCGGCGACAATGTCCGGGTGATCCCCCTGGGCAAGGATGTGACCTCCGTCATCCATGTGGTCTCCGTGGCCCTCCGTGCCGCCCTGATCTTCGGCAACATCACCCCCGGCGATGCCGGTAACCTGATGAAGTACACCATGGAGCGTGTGCCCGCCTTTGTCAACGCCTTCAAGCCTCTGGACGACGTGATCGTGGCCTGCGGCGCCGGCGCCATTGCCCTGGGCTTCCCCGTGGTCACCAACGAGACTGAGAACATCTTCCGGGTTCCCAAGAGCCTCATCGTCCAGGAGGACGTGTCCAAGTTCAACGCCACCTCTCTGGAGGCCAGAGATATCAAGATCAAGATCACCAAGATTGACATTCCCGTCTCCTTCGCCTCCGCCTTCGAGGGTGAGATCATCCGCCGGGGCGACATGCAGGTGGAAATCGACGGCTCCCGGGTGGACTGCTTCGAGCTGGTTCGCACCAAGGACGCTTCCGAGGTGGAGGATCACAAGATTGAGGTGGA